>DASVUC010000227.1:0-4096 GCA_036387255.1 Tepidisphaeraceae bacterium
TCTCCCTCTCCCGTACCCGGGAGAGGGCGGGGGTGAGGGTGTACCCTCTTTAACGAACGCCACTCACCGATGCACCGCCTTCATCCCCGCCTCCGGATACCTCGTTCCCGCCGCCGCATCCACTGGAAACGCCGCATCCAACTCCTCCATTTCTTCAGCAGTCAGGCGCACTCCCGCCCCCTCCACATTCTCTTCCAGATACTTCACGCGCTTGGTCCCCGGAATCGGCACAATCTCCCCCCCCCGCGCCATCACCCAACCGAGCGCCACCTGCGAAGCCTTCACGCCCTTCCGCTTCGCGATCTCCTCCACCCGCTTCACCAAGTCCAGGTTCTTCTGGAAATTCTCGCCCTGAAACCGAGGATTCATCCGCCGCCAGTCATCCGGCGCCAGGTCATTCTCCGACTTGATCTGCCCCGTTAGAAAGCCCCGCCCCAGCGGACTGTAAGCCACAAACGTAATCCCGAGTTCCAGACACGTCGGCAAGACCTCGCGCTCCGGATCCCGCGTCCACAGCGAATACTCCGTCTGAAGCGCCGCGATCGGATGCACCTTCACCGCCCGCCGAATCGTCTCCGGCGCCGCCTCGCTCAAGCCCAGCAACCGCACCTTCCCCTGCTCCACCAGTTCCTTCATCGCCCCCACGGTTTCTTCGATCGGCGTCTCAGGGTCCACGCGATGCTGATAGTACAAATCGATCGTGTCGAGCCCCAACCGCTTCAGCGAAGCCTCGCACGCCTGCTTCACGTAATCAGATTTGCCGGAGATCCCGATGAACTTCCCGTTTTCGTCGCGGATGTTGCCGAACTTGGTTGCAACGACGACGCGGTCGCGGGATCGGCCTGAGGACAGGCCGGCTCTGCGCAGCGCCTCACCAACCAATCGTTCGTTCTCCCCGACCCCGTAAACGTCCGCGGTGTCCAGAAAGTTGATCCCCAACTCAATCGCCCGATGAATGACGCGAATCGATTCTTCCTGATCCCGAGGCCCATAGAAGTCGCTCATCCCCATGCAGCCCAAACCCATTGCCGAAACTGAAACGCCCGACTTCCCCAGCGCGCGTTGAGACATTGCAGCCATACGTGCTCCTTCCTGTGAAGCACGATTCTAGGCGCTGCCGTCAGGTAGCATGGGCGTCTCCCCATGCATCTTAGATCATGCTCTCACCTGCATCGCCAATATCCGCGCTATCGCCTCGCAAATCTCCGCCCGATGCACCCCCGCCAGCGCCAGCGCGAGTTGCGTCTCCATCAGCCCATACGGAATTCCCGTGTCATACCGCTGCCCATGCGTGACCGAGACGTAATACCTATCCGTCTGCTGCCGCAAGTGCTCCTGCGCCGCCGTCAGTTGAATCTCGTTTTTCTCCCGCACGTTGTTCGTGATGAGATACTCCAGCGAATCAAAAATCCCCGGCGAGAAGATCCACATCCCAAAGTGCGCCAGATAATTCCCCGCCGGCAACCCCGGCGTCACCAGCTTCTCCCGCGCCATCTCGGCGCTCGGCTTCTCCACGATGGCCGTCGCGCGAAAAATCCCCCGATCCACATCCACCGCCTCCCCCTTGATCACCCCTACCAGGTGCAACAGCTTCTCCAGCGTCGGCTGCACCGCCGTCACCGCGTCCAGCTCAAACTGCTCATACACGCTGATCAGTTGCCGCGCGCAGCGATCCTTGATGTCGCTGATGTACACGTGATCCCCCAGCAGCAGCAGGAAAGGCTCATCTCCCACGAACGCCTTCGCCTGGTACACGGCATGTCCAAACCCCTCCGGCGAATGCTGCTCCGCAAAATGCAGTCGCTCACCGAACGCCGCGAGCTTCTCGCTCTGCAAGATCGCCCAATCCTTGCCGCGAAAGCTCTTCACCGTCTCGTCATCCAGCCGCCGAAAGTATTCCCGATACTGCGCCTCCTCCCCCGGCTGCGTAATGATGCAGAGCTCCTCGATCCCGGAATCAATCGCCTCTTCCCCGATGATTTGGATCACCGGCTTAGTCAGCCCGTCCCGATCCACCAGCGGGAACATCTCCTTCTGCACCGCGCTGGATGCGGGATACTGCCGCGTCCCGCGCCCCGCCGCCGTGATGACCGCCTTGCGAATCTTCCGCGCCATCGCGCTCCTTCGCTTCTGTAGAGCCGCCGGCGGCTACTTCTTCGACGCTTCCTTCGCAGAATCTTTCTTATCCATGTGTGGCTCGGCTGCGATCTTTTCCTTGTGTGCGCTCGGGATCGCAATTTGCGGCCGCGACGGCTCCGGCCAATCTAAGTGGAAGAAGTTCCCACGCGGCTGATCCGTGCGCTCGTACGTGTGCGCGCCGAAATAGTCCCGCTGCGCCTGGAGCAGGTTCGCCGGAAGTCGCTCCGACCGGTAACCGTCGTAGTACGCAAGAGCGCTCATGAATGCCGGCGCCGCCACGCCATTCGCCGCCGCCAGCGAAACGACGCGCCGCCAGTTCGCCTGACCGCGCTTGATCTGATCATTGAAGTATGGATCGAGCAGCAGGTTCACCAGGTTCGCGTTGCTCGTATACGCGTCCGTGATCTTCTGGAGGAACCGCGCCCGGATGATGCACCCGCCGCGCCAGATGCTCGCGATCTCCGCGAAATTCAGCGTCCATTGATATTCCTTCTGCGCCTCGCGCATCAGCTGGAATCCCTGCGCGTAAGCGCAGATCTTCGAGCAGTAGAGCGCGTCGCGAATGGCGTTGATTAAATCCTGCCGATCACCCTGATGCGAATCCGCCTTCGGTCCAACGAGTTGCCTGCTCGCCTCGACCCGTTCCTCTTTCAGCGCGCTCAGACACCGTGCGAACACGGCCTCGGCAATCGAGTTCGCCGGAATCCCCATATCCAGCGCGTTCACGCTGGTCCACTTCCCCGTCCCTTTCTGTCCCGCCGTATCCAGAACGTAGTCGACAAGGTATCCCTCCTTGTGCATCGGGTCCGGCTGCTTGAGGATGTCCGCCGTGATCTGGATGAGGTACGAATCCAGGTCTCCCGCGTTCCAGTCTGAAAATACTTTAGACAGTTCGGGCGCCGTCATCCCCAGCAGGTTGCTCATCAAGGTGTACCCTTCGCAGATGAGCTGCATATCGATGTACTCGATCCCGTTGTGGATCATCTTCACATAATGCCCCGCGCCGTTGGGACCGATGTACGCCGTGCATGGAACGCCGCCCGTCACCGGTTTCCCCGGCGCATAATCCTCCAGCGGCCGCCCGGACTTCGCATCCACCTTCGCCGCAACCGCCTCCCAGATCGGCTTGAGATGTTTCCACGAATCCGGATCGCCGCCCGGCATCATGCTCGGCCCAAACCGCGCCCCCACTTCGCCACCGCTGACGCCCGACCCGAAGAACTTGCACTTGCTCGCATATTCCCGCTCCCGCCGAATCGTGTCTGTCCACAGCGAGTTGCCGCAGTCCACTACGATGTCGTCGGTGTTGATCCCCGCGTCGATCAGCTCCTTCACCACCGCATCAACCGGAGCGCCCGCCTTCACCAGGATGATAAACTTCCGCGGCCGCTTCACCGCCGCGACGAGTTCTTTCATCGTCTCGCATGGGACCAAGCCCCCTGGCGTATTGGGGTTCCGCTCGTAGACCTGGTGCATCACGGAAGCGGTGCGATTGTACAAGGCGACCTTGTAGCCATGGTCCGCGATGTTCAGCGCGAGATTCTCCCCCATGACGGCCAGGCCAATAACGGCAATATCAGCGGTAGCGGTTTCAGGCATCTTTTTGCTCCAGAAAATCTGGCCACAGAGTACACACAGGCCGCAGAGAAAAAAGGGCCCTTGCGCAGCGGCAGTTTCTCCGGCGGCCCAATCAGATCTGATTGGCTTGAATGTAGTCTTTCTCGCCGTTGAGGTAGTTGACGATGTTCATCGTCGCCCGCAGCGCCTGCCGCTCCACCGATTCAAAGGTCCGCGATCCAACGTGCGGCGTGATGATGATGTTGTCGATGTCCTTGAACGGATGATCCGCCCCCGGCGGCTCGTGCTCGAGCACGTCCGCCGCATACCCACCGATATGACCCGATCTGCACGCATCGGCGACGTCCTGCTCCACCACCAGCCCGCCGCGCGCGGTGTT
>DASVUC010000228.1:0-9079 GCA_036387255.1 Tepidisphaeraceae bacterium
CCGGTGCCATCGACCGCGCGAAACACCTTCTTGCCTTCTGAGTGCTCGCGAAGAACTTCTCCAAGTTGCCGTACGCCATGCGGCGTCTGCCGCATCGCGTCGATCACTTGCGAGGGTTGGCGACGGTCCGCGCGCGCCAGCCCCGGAATATTAGTATCGGGTAGCAACGCATTATTCGCGACGAGTGGGAGAACTGAACGGACGGCCAACTCGACCGTCGCCGGGCCAGGTTCATCTAGTTTGGCCGACTGCGCATCCCGCACTTCGTCCAGCGCTTCGAGCATGAGTTGATCGTGCGACTTCGTGGTCGCCTGCCAGTCCACATCCGACCCACTGCGACGCTCAGCCGCTGCTGGAATCGCCTTGATCAACACTTTCCGCTTCTGGTCCGCCTCACGAGGGGAGAGGTCCAGGCCGCGAAGGATCAGCGCTGCGGCCAGCTCCCTCATGAGTTTCGACGAAGTCTGCTTACGCGTGGATTGCGCCGTGACGGCAACGCGGATCGCGTTTTGACAAGCCGCATCGCGCTTCATGAAAACATCGATAATGCGCGCAGCGCGAATCGCCGGGTCGGGCGACAACTTGTTCTTCGCAGCTTCGTCACGGGTGAGGGAACCCCGAAGGTAGTCCCCTTCAATCGGCGTGATTAGTCCCGCCGCCACGAGTTGATCCAGCACTTCGTCGGCGAGCGACTCGTGCTCGGGACCAGGGCCCCATTCCTTGGGCGGATCGACGTGCCGCAGGGCCACCAGGGACTTCACTGCCGTGGGAAATGTGACGCCAGGTCGCTCCGACTCGAAACCGACGATCAGGAAGGCGGGTACCACAATGTTGCGCAGCACGGCCTGCTGCGTATCACTCAGTTCGCCGCTCCCAAGCCATTCCGTCAATTTCCGCAGATCGGCGCGGAACTTGGCGTCGTCGTCGCCGCGATACGGCACGTCGGCCGACTGAACCTTGAGAAATTCGGCAGATTTGTCTCGGAGAATGGAATGGTCGGCTGTGAGGCGGCTCGATCCATCGACGGTTGTCAGGGCAATGGCGTCGGGTGAGCCATCTGCGTGTCTGTAGGTCGTAACTGCCAGCCAGATCGGTTCCATGATCCCTTGGCTGCGGATCGAATCTTCCCAGTTGTTGTTGTTGCGGATGTAAGCCGCCGCAAGACTGTGAGCGAAGGCAAGGTGCTCGCGGCTCTCGATATTGACCAGCAGCTCAGGAGCGTTGGGCGTATCGGCCGAGCGCGGATCCGGAATGGGCGCGTAACGGCGCGACGCATCGCCGGACCCGGGATCAACGGCGAAGGGGTGTTTCTTCTCCGGCGACGTCCGCGGGTTACGGGGATCAGGCATCACACGAGGTGCCCACACCTCGATGGGAATGCCTTTGACGATCCCGATCGGCGTGCGGCGCACTTCAAAGTTTGGCGCATCGGGTTCGCCGATGAACTTGCGCGCCGCCTGGGGATCGACGGTGGCGTCCGCGACGCAGCGCGCGGCTTCTTCGCTGAAGCCAAAGCATTGCAGCCGTTCAGCGAAGTTTTTGCGTGCACGGGCATCAGCGAGCTGAGGGGGCGCAGCAACACGACGGGGAAATGCGGATGTTTTGGGTGCCATGATAGGCTCCTATGTGAGAACCGGTCAGACGACCGACACATCCCACTCGGGAGGTTCACCGGTCGTCATGAAACAACGACCGAGGAGGCAGGAGCCTTAAGAGATAGGCTTTAGGCTGCGCATCCTCCTTCCGGGTACTGGACTAAGCCCAGCGTTGCAGAAGGCGAAAGAGCATCGCCAGCGGTACACCAAAGCTTACGAGTCGAGGAGACGGCTAATACTGCGTCGCCAACTTGCTCGCGTCACCGCCTGACCGGTCGAGCCAGTCAGTGTGCATCGCCGCAGATTGCTCTCGCGGCGGCAGAAACGTATAGCCGCTCACATCTCGGTGTCAAGCCTGCTTTTTAAGAATAGTTTTCGCGACAGGTGTCAACCAAGTGACACTGGCATTGGACGCTGAGAGCAATTACTTTGGCATGGTGCAGGGCACGATGTGTAGCGACGCTAAAGATGCTTGGCGGCGCTTGCTTGAACTTTGGGTGCCGCGCCAGGTCCGGATGTCGAACGCACTTGGAATAGCGACCGCGCGGTACTTGAGCGACAGCGCCGTTGCGCTCCCGGTTCCGAAGGCAATGGAACAGGTCGACGATGCTCCCGGACTCTACTCTATCTTCATTGATCATCCTAAATCGTTACCAGAACCGTTTGCGTCGATGTTGATCCACCGAGACACCCACCTCCTCTACGTGGGTCGTGCGCGCGACTCGCTGTCGGCAAGGTTGATAGATCAAGAATTGCGTCACAAGCGCGCCGCGACTTTCTTTCGAGGCATCGGCGCTGTCCTCGGGTTTCGTCCCCCCTGTAGAAGCTTGCGTGGGAAGGCGAACCGGAGGAATTACAGATTCTCAAAGAGCGACACGGCTCAAGTCGTTCGGTGGATAGACAAGCATCTGCTCGTGCGTTGGCTGCGAATGCCGGTTGCTGATCTCGTCGAAGTCGAGCCGACGGTGATTCACAACCTACGGCCACTACTCAATACGACCCACAATCCAGACCGCTGTGGCGCATTAGCCGACCTTCGCGAGTTGTGCCGACGAGTCGCGTGCCGATGACGACGTGGGGCGCTATGCCGCCATTGACTTCGCTAGCGCCTCGATGACGCGCGATGTCTGCCCTTCGGCGAGATATATGACCACGCTGGAAACGCTCCGCAATCTGTGCCGACGACGATAGCTCTCGCAACTCACAAGACCCTGGCGCATTCATAATGGGGAGCTGGCGGCGGGCCCGTGTCTTGCAGTGTGCAAGGAGTTGGGGCGTTCCCCAGCGACTCTGCGACTTTTTGTCGCGGCATGGGTGCCTAGTACTTGACAGGCATGCTATAAAGGTGCGTCAACGCCAAACGAGATTCAGCCGATAAACAGTGGGCTGAGGCCTTACCGGATTTGGCGATGAGCCGTTTGCATCGTACAGTTCAAGAGCGTCTCTTTGACGCCAGCTGTCGGATGTGTTTGACAGCTTTGGCGATTGGAGTGGTGATGGGATTCAGCGATCTCTTCAAGCTTGGACGAAAGTCGGCTCCGAAGAAGGTGTCGTCACCTAGTGCTGCTGGCTACGCACACACTACGCTCTCCGCTCAAGGGACGCACAAGTTCGCAGAGGTTCTTGACGCGAACAGTGCTGCTGGCAAGCCGACGCGCCCAGCGCGCGCTGCCGGCCGTCGCATCGCGGCACACGCCTAGAGTATAACCCGCCTTCATGTCCGATGACAGTGCTCCCGAGGACACACTGCGCGACCACTTCGACCAAAGTGCTGAAGCCGCTGAGGATTTGATCGAACGCGAAGAGTTTGTCCCGGAAGACCACGTCGACGACGTTCGCGACTTTGACTGCGGGGATACGTCTTATCAGACAGCTCTCTCGGAATGGATCAAATGCGGTAACCCTGACAATTCCGCTAGCGCCGACATTGAAAAATTTAACACTGACGTGTGGTTGTACTACAACCGAGCAGGCAACTTGATCGGTTTCGGGTCGCTTGGGTTGACAAAGTGGACCCTTGGCGAGGGATCGAAAAAGAAGGTCGATGTCGTTTTGATTCCCATGGTTGCCGTTGCGAAGGCACACTGGGGGCAGCCACCCGGCAACTGCTACGCTGACCAGATCATGGACGACCTACGCGCCGAGGCATTGAAGTATAAAGAGTCCCATCCAGCGGTTGTTCTTGCTGTCCATCCGGAAAACAAGAGGGCGATTAGCTTTTACGAGCGTCACGGCTTCAAGATGATCGAGCCGCCTATGCGAGACGGTCATCTGCGTATGGCTGTAGCAAATGTCGAGGTCCAGAGCCCGGATGATGAAGAGAATTTCGATGCTGGGATCTGATGACGTGGTGCCCGCAGCCTGTGTACAACACCCGCAGCTCCTCCTGCGAATAGCGACCCATAGAAAATCTTGTAGTGGTGGTCCGGTCAAAGCCCCTGCGGAATCGCTCGAGCCGGTTGGATGCCGCAATCGGTTTCACAGGCCTGCAATTGCGGTCTTCCGCAACCGACCCAACGCATTTCGACGCCCGGTGCGCCGCGTCCGGCCACAACCGGAGCTATTGCTGAGTCGAATCGCAGTTTGGTGCCCCGCGGCTAGGCGACTCGTGTGCGCGGTGCCGTTTGCTGCTGCCAGACTCTGACTGCCCTAGGTACCTGGTGGCGGGACGGAAGCAGCATGCGCCACCCAAGATGGACATCAGCTCAAACACTCCGAGGATGCCAGCGTCGCCGTGCCGTGTTGGATGCCGAGTGGCCCTAGAAGTTGAGGCCGCGCTCGCGGAGGCGAGCTACCGCCGCCGCATGCTGCATGTATTTCGGCGGCTTGCCGCCGTGCGACTTGTGCTTCTTCCGGCCCGGCGGCAGAGGACTACACCGGATGCCGTAAATGGCGAAACGCCAGGCTTGGACGCCCGAGGCTGCGAGACGGCAACGCGTGGTGATCTCCTCCCACGTCTTCTTTTCCGCCTTCATCCGCATCACCTCCGGGGCCCACAGCTCGCATTCCACAATCTGCGCAGCAGAGTCTCGCCGCCGGCGGCTAAGGAGCAGTCGGCAGCCCTGGCATTGTTGCAGCCGTTGCCGGGAAGCCTAAACCCCGCAGCATGTACGACAGCTGGTGAGTTGCTCCCACCACAATCAATGAAAAAGCCCGCAGCCCCTCGGAAGGGCTGCGGGCCGCGGCCGTAGACAATGTTGTTTCTGCAATCGGCTACGGATTCAGCACACCTTGCCGTAGGTATTCCGCAAGACCATCCAATCCTTCTTGGAATTTGCCTCGTTCGCCGGCGGTGCGGGCCAATCGTTCGAAGAATTCAATCGCCTCGGCATGATCCTCAGTAAAGTCGCGGCTTTCGTGAGAGGGGCCGCTGAAGATCGTGATGATGCGAGTGTCGGGATGCCCGGCGACAAATCCCTCTGTTGCCGCGATCGCGCGAGCCTCGGCTTCGGAATCAGAAGCGCTCAACCCGGGAGCCTGATCACTTTCGCTACCGGCGGCATCGCCGACCACAAGAAAAACCTTCCGCGTGTTTTGCGACTTGGAGAGCACCTCCAGCGCCGCATTGATCGCCGTCTCGATATTGATGTTGCCCGACACCGGCGCGAAAGCGCCGGAAGAGGTGCTGCCGGTGATCAGTGATTGCAGTTTGGCAGCGGCTCGCTCAGAAAGCGCGGTGGTCTGCACCCCCGCCGTCGGGTTTAAGATGAATGAATTCAACTTGGTCATCCCTGCGGTTGGTGAACCATCCGGGTTGGACTTTTGCATGACCCCCGGGCCAAAAACCGTCATGCGACCGACGCCGCGATGGACGATGACCGAAAGCGTGAAACTTTTCGACAAATCTGCCCCCAGTTGTCCGACTTCGCGTGCCAGTTTCGGCGCGAGAGCGAGCGTGGCTTCCTGAGACGCCGAGCCGTCCACAACGAGCACAAGATCGACGCCCACCGCGATTGATTTAGCTGTATCGACAGGCTTTTCGAACGGTGCCGCGGCGGACACCGCTTCCGCCGACGGGGCCGCCACCGGCGCCGCAGACGGGGCATCGGGCATCTGGGCGGCTTCTGGCTGTGTTGCCGCCGGCGCCACCGTCTTGGGCAGAGCATCGATCGTCAAGATCGTCAACTTTCCAACAGGCTTGGGAAGCTCGCATGGAAGCGGGTCGGACGCTCCGGCGACCACGCGCTCCACAACGTCGGGCGCGCTGTCGAGGAAGGTCGACAATACCGCGTGCAGATTACGGTCGAAGTAAAACGACCAGAACGCAGAAAGAAATGCACGCTCGCGCGCAGAGGAGTCGTCGTGCGTCAATAACCAGTGAACCGTGCAGCCTGCCAAAGTGTTGGCGACATCAGCCGTGCCAAACGGGCTGCGCTTGCTGTCCACCAGCACATGGTCGGCCGACGGAACTTGACCTTTGGCGAACGCGGCGCCTTCATCGCGATCGGCACGGTACGGGCTCCCGATCAGCAGGACGTGGAGGCTCGCGCCGCCGGCGGTCTTGACCAGGCTGCCGATCGTCGCGGCGAACCCGGGCGCATCTAGGTCATCTGGCGCAATGCCCTCGCGGACCGCGCCCCGCTTGTCGAGGTGCGGCGCGATCTTGGCTAGGTCGCGGTTGACCGTGCGCAGTCTGCCATTCGGCGTGGAGGCCGGGATCGTGAACTCCGCGAGGCGCTCACGTCCCTTGGCGTTGAAAACCAGCACGCGGGTGCCCGGCGGCAGCTTCGTCACCAGCATCGTCAGCACCTCGCGCGCGCTCGCCGCGCATTGCGGGCTGACGACGGCGGGCAACCCGACAACCACAATGCCCGGGGGAGTTGCCGCAGGGCCAGGCGGTTGCGCCAACGACGCCGGTCCGGAAACCGAAACCGTCATGATGAACAGAATCAACGGGAGGCTGAGTTTAGAGACGCTGCGAAACATAATATTGCTCCTTTCGGGAGACAGAGTTGGTGATCAGGCGGCTTCTTCAGCGGCTGCGCCGCCAGTTGGATTGCGCGGCGGCATCTGGCGCACGCCGGTGCCGCCCGCGTTGTTGTCGTCGTCGCGGTCTTGATCTTCTTCGTCGGGCGTGTAGCTACGCTCGCCATACAGATCAGCGAGCTCGGTGCGCAGCATGCGGATACGCCGTTCGACGGCGCGTTCAGTTTCAATCGCGCGGGCAGTTACTGCGCCGTCCAGTGCCGCGAGCCGCGCGCGCAGCCCGCCGATCGACTCCTGCACCTGCGCGGACAACTGCAGTAAGCCGGCCAGAAGCTTCTCCCGCCGGCGCCTGTCCGGGTGAACGACCGATTTCAGTCCGGAATGGGCATCGCAAATCGTGTGGACGGACACCACCGCGCCCGCGACCGCCAAAATCTCGCCCGCGAGTTGCAGCAGCAGCTGCGCCATGCCCATAAACGGCAAGAGCGAGTCTTCGGAGCCTGCGGCGGCACCGGCGGATTGCGCGATCGCATTCACCGGCCGATAGAGCGGCAGCCCGAAAACATAGACGAACGGCACGA
This sequence comes from Tepidisphaeraceae bacterium, assembly GCA_036387255.1. Lineage (GTDB taxonomy): Bacteria > Planctomycetota > Phycisphaerae > Tepidisphaerales > Tepidisphaeraceae > DASVUC01. The sequence continues at coordinate 7,103 of DASVUC010000228.1, forward strand.
GCCAGGCCGCGAAGACGCCGATGGCGCCTGTCAGCAACGCCTTGGCGTAAAGCTTCCGCGCCGCTGCCGTCAGCGTCAGCGCCCTTGCTTCGAGCGCCACCACCGCGAAGATCGACCCGGCACATACGATCCACGCCTGATCCGGCGAGAAGATGCCGGAGTTTCCCACGATGAATCCGATCGACCGCCAGCCTAGGCAGCAGGCGAACACGGCGACGCACAGGAGGATGACGACATGCGCGGCGTACCTGAAGGTCCAGGGCTGGCGCTCGCCGGCGACATCGACGAGTTGCGGGCCGTGATCGATCGCGCGCCGCGTCTGCGCTGCGACGCTCGTGAGGTCGCGCAGAGAGGCTTCGAGTCCGGCGAGCAAAGCCGTTGCGTTCGGGCGCTCGCCCGCCAGCGCGTGATCGCAAAGGCTGCGGACGTACTGGACCGCCCGCCCGATCGCGGCGTTTTCATTCCCGCTGCGTACCGCGTGGCGGGCGTCGGCGCCGATGCTGTCGGCGTCGACGGCCGGCAGCACAAATGTGCGCGACTTCTTGAGGTATTTTCGTGCCGCCTTTACCTGTCGGCGTATTGCTCTTTTTGCCGGAATTGCCTCGACCGAGCCGGCCTCCGCGGAGTCTGTGCTCGTCGGCGGCATCTGCGCTGATCCATCCTTGTTAGGATTTCGATCGCCGTCTTCAGATGCAGCAGAATCGTTTTCGATAGCCATTTGAGCTCTCTCCTGCCCACGCGGTGCTGCCACTGGGCATTTAAAGAAGGGAAGCGAGTTAATCATGGTTGCCGTTTTGATCATCATCACTGGTGGGGGGCGCCGTGGTTGGGTCAGCACCGCCGGGGAGCGACAGATCACTCTCTCGGCGCTTCGAGCCGGTCATCCTTGGGGTGAACATTTGCGGATGAACGTGATTCGGTGCTTCCCATCCCCACACATGCTCGCGCTTCTCGTCGTAATTCATCGTCGGCTCCAATCGGAATCGCCTCTGCCGATCGCTGCTTGTTAATTGGTCACGGCGGCTGAAGAGATCACTATGCTTTCTCGTTTTCGAAAAACGCTTTCAACCACGTCACTGTCGTCATCGCGATCAGGCCGCCGCTGATGGGGATTCGCAGCTCAACGTCATCAAAAGTTCGGCCAAAATCGCGTCGCCATCGCTCCGGCCCCGAAACCAAAATCCTTGGGCATTCAGGAGACACTGAATCTCAGGGAAGCCCTTCGCGATGGCGCCGTCGGCGCGAAGAGCCGTCTCACTCTGCTGGCATTTCGCTGACCCCACGCGGTCTGCAAGCGCTTCACACGCGAGTCGTTCGGGGTCGTTCATCAGCTTTTGGGTCACACAAAACCTCCTGCGGCCGATAAGATTGTGTCACTATTTCGGTGCAACTGCAACTAAAAAAAGTAAGGAGGCGGGGCGATTCGCGTTAATCTATCTTTTGCAATACTTTAAAGTGAAACTGTCAATGGATATGGGCGTGAACCTGCACGGTGACAAGACCTATTTTATGGTATAAAAATGAAGTGGAATCACCCCGATCCAAAGTTCAGCGACGGGCCAACGCTAATCTGCAAACGGGCGGGCATGGGCAGCGTCGAGAGCACTCCCGCATGGGCCGCCCCGCTCTTGACGCGGGCGAGCAGAATGCTCGTCTCCAGTGGAAGACGCTGCTCCGCGAGCGCATCGCGCAGACGGAGGGTCCGCCCTCAGCGCAAGAGTTAGCGAGCGACGTGATCTTCATCCTGAACAATCGTTTCAAAGTGGAGGCAGTTCCCCAAGAGACTCGTCTTATCGCGGACATCAACTTTTGGCGATCACGGCCAGGGCAGGGGAAGCGGCGGGATTTCCGTTACCCCAACGATGAGAGTGTCCGTAACGCACTGGTGAATGCGTTGAATTGGCGTCCGCCATGGAAAGGCGAAACATTCCGTGAAGTGCACGAGGACCTAAAGCCTCTCCTCCGTGGGGCGCAGTT
>DASVUC010000229.1:0-37986 GCA_036387255.1 Tepidisphaeraceae bacterium
CCTGCTTCGACTCTTCCACCAGCTCCGTCACTTCGCCCGAAGCTTGATCGATGATGGTCGTGCAAGTGCGCGTCGCGGGTTGAACCTCGACAAAATCGTGCGCGATCTTGGCCTCATCCAGCTCGCGCCGGATGAACTGACCGCTGTCGCTCCCCAGGAAGCCCGTCGCGATACAAGGCACCCCCAGCGTTGTCAGCACCCGCGCCACGTTCACCGATTTCCCGCTCGCCGTCTGGAGCGTGCTTGCCGCGCGATTGACTTCCCCTGCGTGCAAGCTGGCGAACCTCATCGTCCGCTGCACCGTCGGCGTGGTTCCGATGCACACAATCATTGCGCCGGCCTCTCCATCTCCAGCATCATTTCCGTCACGCTTGCTCGAAACCCGCAGCGCCCGAAAAGATGCCGCGCCGCTTCGTTCGCCGTCGCCGTATCACAACGCACCTGCGTCGTCCCCAGCTCACGAAATCGCTCCACCGACGCCATCACAAGCTGCCGAGCAAGTCCCTCATTTCGATAGTCCGGCTCAATCCACAGATCGTGGATAAAGCCGAATTCCTCGATGCGATAGATCGGGATCTCCCGCTCGACGGTGCCGATGATGAATCCGACGACGACGCCGTCTTCCTTCGCCGCCACGAAGAACACGCTGCGTTTGTCCCGCGCCCGGTTCCGCATCCACGAGTTGTACATCTGCCCCACGTTCGGCAGATACGGAAACTTGGCCGGGTCCCACGATTCATGCAGCGCCGCCAGCTTGTCCACCATCGGCAGCACCTGCGGCACATCTTCGGGCTTCGCCGGGCGAATCTCCATCTTGCCAAACGTAACACACCCTGGCCCGTACCGGGAATACGTGTCGGGAGCACCTCTACCGTCATTTCGCATCGCCGCTTACGATCAACAGTCGCAACATGCCAAGCGCTCCCGCACAGCAGCAGATCGAAATCGCACTGGCCCACCACCAGGCCGGCCGACTCCCCGAAGCGGAACGCATCTACCGCGCCGTGCTCGTGACCGACCCCAAAAACCCTGACGCGCTTCACTATCTCGGCGTGATGGCGGGCCAGATCGGTCAGCCGGTTGAAGCACTGCGGCTGCTCATCGGCGCCCTCGAGCAGCAGCCGATGAATCCGAACATCTACGTGAACCTCGCAATGACGTACTTGCAGCTTCAGCAGCCCGACAATGCCGCCGGCGCCTGTGAAAAAGCGATCAAGCTTCAACCCGATTGGCCGGAGGTGCAGAACATCTACGGCAACTGTTTTTATCAACAGGGAAAATTCGACGAGGCGATTGCGATCTACCAGAAGACCCTTGAGCAGAGGCCGGATTATCTCGCAGTGTTGAGCAACCTCGGCGCGTGCTACAAAGCCAAGGGTGATCTCCCCGCCGCCGTCGATTGCTGCCGGAAGATCCTCGCGCAGGCGCCGCAGATGCCGGAGCCTCACAACAACCTTGCGATCATCCTCGCCGAAGACGGGCAGCTCGACGAAGCCATCGCCGAGGTGCAGAAAGCGATCGCGATCAACCCGCACTTCGGCGAAGGCTGGAACACCCTCGGCCAACTGCTTCATCAGCAAGGCAGCGCCACCGACGAGATCGTCGCCTACAACCGCGCCATCGCCACCAACGTTCATGAAGCGGCGTACCAGATCAACCTGGCCACTGCGCTGCTTCAGCAGGGACGCGTGGAAGAAGCGCTCGAGGTGCAGCGACGCGCCGTCTCCATCGCGCCGCACGTCCCTCAGGTTCACGCGAACATGCTGATGGCGTTGAGCAGCTCGCCCGCACACTCCGCTCGGGACATCTATGAAGCACACCTGGACTGGTCCCGCCGGCACACAGACAAGCTGCCGAAGTTTTCTGACTTTTCAAACGCGCCCGATCCCGGCCGGCCTATCCGCATCGGCTACGTGTCCCCCGACTTCCGCGCCCATCCCGTCGGCACGTTCATCGAGCCAATCCTCGCCCACCACGATCCGCAGCAGGTGCAGGTCTTTTGCTACTCCAGCGCCGCCCGCTCCGATGCGGTCACCAGGCGCATTCGCGCGTTGAACGTCACCTGGCGTGACGTCGCCACAATCTCCGATGTCCAATTTTGTGAACAAATCCGAAAAGACGGCATCGACATCTTGGTCGATCTCGCCGGCCACACGTCCGGCAATCGCCTGCTCGCCTTCGCTCGCCGTCCCGCGCCAATCCAGATCACCTACCTCGGCTACCCCGCCACCACCGGCATCAGTGAGATTGACTACCGCCTCACCGACGGCCGCGCCGATCCGCCGCGCCTGACCGAGAAGTACCACACCGAGACCCTCATCCGCCTGCCGGATACCTTTCTTTGCTTCCGCGCACCCGATATTGCGCCGCCTGTCTCTCCCGCGCCAGCGATCAAGAACGGCTTCGTCACCTTCGCCTCGTTCGCAAACCTGTCGAAGCTCAACGATCCCCTCATCGCCCTTTGGTCGCGCGTGCTTCAGCGCAGCCCCGCCAGCAAGCTGCTGCTCAAATCACTCGGGCTCGGCGACGATGGTCTCCGCCAGCAGATCATCACCCGCTTCGCCGCCAACAACATCGCCGCCGACCGGCTCGAGCTCCGTCCCTTGGACCCAACCCGTGACGCTCACTTCGCCTCCTTCGCCGGCATCGACATCACGCTCGACACCTTCCCCTACGCCGGCACGACCACCACCTGCGAATCGCTCTACATGGGCGTCCCCGTCGTCACCCTCACCGGCGAGTCTCATCGCTCCCGCGTCGGTCACTCCATCCTCGAAACCGTCGGCGTTCCCCACCTCATCGCCGCCGATGAATCGAATTACATCGACATCGCCGCCAACCTGGCGAGTGATGTGCACGCTCTGAACAAGATCCGCCAATCCCTCCGCCCCCAGATGCAGCTATCTCCCCTCATGAACGAGAAGCGCTCCACCCGGAACTTGGAACAAATCTACCGTGAAATCTGGCAGCGCTGGTGCTCCACCCGCTGAGTCTGAGCGTGGCATGGGCGTCTCGCCCATGCACTCCTTCCCTACCGCAAATTCTTTCGAAAAAACCGCAGCCAATTCCCGCCCATCACCCCGGCCACATCCGCATCCGAAAACCCCGCCGACGACAGCGCCTCCGCCACCTTCGGCAGATCCCTAATCGTCCTCAGCTCTCCAGGCACATCATCGCGCCCCACTCCCCCGTCCATGTCCGTTCCCAGCGCCACGTATTGCGCTCCCCCCGTCGCATCACAAATTTTCTTCGCATGCGCCACTACATCCATCAGCGTGCAGGGCCGCTTCTTATATTCCTCGTGCGGCACCAGGAACTGATCGTAGAAATTGATCCCGATTACCCCATCCCGCCGCGCGATCTCACGAATCATCTCGTCGGTGATCTGCCGATCATCGGGCACGATGGCCCTACAGTTAGAGTGCGACGCCATCACCGGCCCATCCGTCATCTCCATCAAGTTCCAGAACGCCTCATCCGCCAGGTGCGAGATGTCGTGAATCATCCCCAGCCGATCCATCTCACGCACCACGGCTTTTCCCTCCGCGCTGATCGGCCCCGGCACACCGGTCCCACCCGCCATGCGCGTCCCGCGCCACGATAAACCGACCAGCCGAAGCCCCCGCGCATGCCAGGCCGCCACGTCCTCCGGCGTGCGAAACGCATCCGCCCCCTCCAGCAGCAGAATCGTCCTGACCGGCCGCTCGGCGCGCTCGGGTAGCTCCTCCGCCCGTGTCACCAGTCGCAGCTCCTCCGCATCCCACTGCTTCTGATACCACTCATATTGCTTGATCGCCTGTGCATGCGCCTCCTCCGCCGTGGTATATCCCTCCTTCTTCCCATAGCTCTTCGGCGAGCAGAAGATCGTCGCACAGATCAGTCCCACGCCGCCCGCGCGCAGGTCCGGCAACCCCACCGTCGCAATCTCGTTGTCAGCGATGGGCTGCTCGCTCGCCGGCTTCGTCACATCGCGCCCGCGAAGCACCGCGTTGTACGACAGGTCCAGATGCGCATCGACGATCATCATTTCTCCGCAAGAGCAATCAGGTGCCGCACCACGCTCCGCCCCAGCGCCCGCAGGTTGTATCCGCCTTCAAGCAGACTCACGACCCGCCCGCCGCAGTGCGCCTTTGCCACGTTCACAAGATGCTCGGTCATCTGTCCGAAACATTCCTCCGACAGCTCGATCTGGGCCAGCGGATCATCCGCGTGCGCATCAAATCCGGCCGAAATCAGCAGCATCTCAGGCTTGAAGTCATCCAACCTTGGGATGACCCGATGTTCAAACGCCGCCAGGTAATCATGATCGTCCGCCCCCGGCTGCATCGGCAGGTTCATCGTCAGCCCCTTCCCCGGCCCCACGCCCACCTCCCATTCATGCCCGCTCCCGGGATAGCACGTCCGCGGATGCTGATGCAGGCTGATGAACAGCGTCGAGTCATCGCGCTCCAGCGCCGCCTGCGTGCCGTTGCCGTGATGCACGTCGAAGTCCACGATCGCCACGCGCCCCACACCGTATTTCTGCTGAAGGTATCGCGCCGCGATCGCGATGTTTGAAAACAAGCAAAACCCCATCGCCCGGTCCGGCTCCGCATGGTGCCCCGGCGGACGCGCCGCCGAAAACGCCCGCAGCACCCGCCCCGTCATCACCGCATCGCAAGCCGCCCGCGCCGATCCCAGCGACAGCAGCCCGACCTCATAACTGTTCGGCCCCACCGGCGTGTCCCCCTGATCCAGCACACCGCCCCCCGCTTCGCAGACGTGGCGGATCATGTCCAGGTGCATCTGCGGATGCACCGTCAGCGCCCACTTCTCCTCCGCCGGCGCCGGCTCGATCTCCATCAGCTTCACGCCGCGTCCATCCATCGCCCCCAGGTCGAGCTGAAAATCCGGAAACGGATCCGCCGACGAAATCATCCCCGCTGCCCGCACCGCGCGATGAACTGCCCGAATCCGATCCGGCCGCTCCGGATGATGCGCGCCCGTTTCATGCTCCACAAATCGTGCGCTCGAGCAGAACCCGACCATTACGGCATTGTGAGTTTCGCCTCACCGGTTGGCAAACATGATGTTCCGCATTCCGATCCAGTACGTCTTGAACAGGTACCCCGCCCCCACCAGCACCTCCGCGCCGATCACGTACACGTAACGCAGCACGTTGATCGGACTTACGAGGTTCTTCTCCATCAGCCACGCAAAGCCGAACACCGTCGCAAACGCCCCAACCGCGACCGGCAGATAGTGTGCCGCATGAAAGTAAAGCGCTCGCATCGCCGCATTATGCGGCAGGCGCAATCCCCGATACGCGGCCTCCCAGGCGGTCAGCCGCACCGCAACGTGCGTCGTCACCGCGATCATGAAAAAGGTTCCCACCACCAGCAGATAAAACGTCGGCCGCATCCACACGCCGCTGCCCGAGAAGATGTCCGTCCACCAACTGCTCGCGCCAATTGAGTTATGCCGGAACGCGGTGAGCGCAAAAATCACTGAGCAGATCCCCCAATGGATCCACGCAAACTGCCGCGCCCGCGGCAGCGGATCCCGCGTCGTCAGCCCGCGAAAGAACCGCGTCGGCCGAAACAGCACATCCCAGGTGGTCGACAGAAACGCCCCGACACCCGGCCGCGCCTCCCAAGCCGCCGGCTGGCGCAGTTCCGGCCGGCTCTCCGCAATCGCCGTCCCGCATTCCGGACAGACCGCATCATCCGCAAGACCCGTGAGGATATACCCGCATCGCTCGCAGATGAGCGCCGCCGGTTCGGGAATGGATGCCTCAGCACGCGTCACAAACTATGGTATACTTCGAGTTGTCCAATAGTCTCAGGCGCAAGCGGCGAGGCTGGGTTGCGAACATTTCTCTTCCACTGCGGCTTACTGGTGATGACGGCGCTCCTGTCGCTCGGCTGCGACCGCCGCAGCGCCAGCACGCCCGCGACGCCACCCGCCGCCACCCAGGCTGCTGTCGCCACCACGCATCCATCTGCGCCTGCCACCACCACGGCCGCTTCCACCGAGCCCACGTCGTCGTTCATGAAGATCAATGGCCGGATCGTCGAGTTCCCCGCCGCCCGCCTGAAGATCAATGACGAAGGGCAGCGCCTAAGCGCCCTCCTCTTCAGCAACGATCCTCCCCAAGCCATCAAGGACGATTACACCGGCAACAGCTTCTACCTGAACCTCTCGCTCCCAGTGAAAGATGTCGAAGAGCTTCAGGTCGCCCACTGGGAACACCGCGCCCGCTCCTCGGAGCGCGAAGACTCGCCCTACGGCATCTACTTAAGCGGCCGCAAAGTGCAGCTTCAGCCTTACGATGTACACGCCAGCTTCGCGCCGCAATCCGAGCAGCATTACATCGTCCACCTCAGCGGCCAGTTCATGCTCTGGAACGACGCCGACAGCAGCGGCCTGCCGCAGATGATTTCCCTCGCCGCTGACCTGCCCGTCGTCATCGAAGCCGAAGCGGTGAAAAAGCCGTAGAGTCGGTGGGCGCATCTGCAAATTCGCACAAGAAGCGAACCTCGTCCCCTCTCCCGGTGCCCCAGAAATGGGTTCGATCCACCCCCTCTCCCGTACGCGGGAGAGGGCAGGGGTGAGGGTCTTCTCTTCACTCACCAACCCCCGCGCGGAATTTCTCTCCCACCACCCGTCCCTCCCTCACCAGCTCACTCGAAAAACCGTCGCTGCGAACGGCTCAAACCCCACCCGCTCAAATTTCGCCCCCGGCAGCAGTTCCTCCGGCTCCGGCGAAACAGCCGACACCACCAGCAGCACCCGCTCCCGCTGCTTAAGCGCCGCGATCATCGAATCACTCGCCCGCCGCTCCAGCAGCACGATCGGCCCCTTTGCATGCCGGTAGAACGACATGCTCACATAAGTCATGCTCGGCGAATACGGTCCCGCATAATCCGATCCCGAAAAGATGGTGATCGCACCAGCGTCCGCCGCCCGCTCCCACTCCGCCGCCACCTCGCGCCACGCCGGCTTGCGCGTCTCATACACCGTTGTCAGCGAAAGCAGACACGCCAGCACCACCATGGCCCCGATCACGTGCGGCCAAGGCCGCCGCAGTCGCACCGGCGCTGCCGCCACCAGCGCATATGCCGCCAAACTCGCCAGCAGCGTGTAGCGAATCAGCGAAACCTGCCGCGTCCGCGCCAACAGATCCATCATCGCCACCAGCCCCACCACGCCGGCGCCAAGCAGGATCCACAGCCGCAGGTCCCGCCGTCGCCACGCCAGCCACCCGAGCGCCACGTACATCAGCCCACCAACCGCCGCGAAAGACTGCGCCCGCTTCATTGGCTCATAGAAGTACCGCACCGGCAGGATCGACATTCGACTCAGAAACCTCCCGATACGTCCCGGCTCCGCATCGCCGAAGTACATCCTCGTCCCGCTCACATGAGCCGCATTCACTTGCTGAAATACCCAAGGCCCCCACAGCGCCGCCGCCAGCACCGCCGCACACGCCGCCGCAGCAATAGCTTGCTTCCGCGCCGCACCCCGCAGCGCAACCGCTCCGTAGATCCCCAGCAAACTCGCCGCGCCCCACGAGTAGTAATGGATCAGCAGCAACCCTACGAGCCCCAGCCCCAGCAGCAGCGCCGCCCGCCAACTCGCTCCCCGCACCTCCAGACGAGCCAATCCCCACGCCGCCGTCGCCCCCGCAAGCAGCAACATGGCGTAGCCCCGCGCTTCCTGGGCAAACTCAATCTGCGGCCCCGCCACCGCCGCAATTGCGACGCACCAAATCGCCGCTCCGCGCCCATGTTTCAGCCGCACCGCGTCCGCCAGTACCAACAGCGCCGCTAGAGAGCACAGCACCGAAAGCCACCGCAGCGCCACATCGCTCTCACCCGCCCCCAGCCGCCAGAACCGCGCCACCATCACGTAAAGCGGCGGATACCCCTCCGCGATCTGGTTCGGCCAAATCCTCCACCACGCCGTCCGATCATGCAGCGAAGTCACCAGCGGAGGATGTTCAACGATCTGTCCCTGGGGAATCGCCTCATGCGCAAACCCCCGCCCGACGGTCATCTCCGCCGTCAGAAACTCATCGCACCAGAAGCTGTCCGCCCCGAGCCGATAGACCCGCAGCGCCAGAGCCACCGCGACGATCGCAGCAAGCGCCACCCACCACGCCATCCGCCCGCCATGCTGGCGAGCAACTGGCGGCGAGAGTGTCTCGTCAAGATCGTGTAAATCATGCACGTGAGATCAAACCGCGGCTGCCGCTGGCATCGGCACCGCCGCCTTCGCTGCCGCAGGCTCCGATTTCTTCCCATACGTCCGTGCCCGCGGCGGAACCAGACTCACATCCACCGCTCCATACTCGATCTGCGCGGACCGTGTCGCCGGATCGTACTTCGCGAGCGTCGCCTTCAGGAAGTTGGCGTCATCCCGCTCCGGATACTGCGGCTTGTAATGCGCCCCGCGGCTCTCGTTGCGCTGAAGCGCACCCTTCAGCACCGCCTCCGCCAGCACGATCATGTCCCAGAGCGCCCGCGTGAACGACAGGTTCTGGTTCGTCCACATGCCGGTGTCCGAGAGCTTCACGCGCTTGAAACGCTCCTTCCACCCTTGGCACTGCTCGAGTGTCTTCTCCAGGCGCTCGTTGTAGCGCACCACCGTGCAATTGTCGGTCATGCTCTTGCCCATCTCCTGCCAGAGCAGATAGGGGTTCTCATCGCCGGTGTTGCTGACGATCGCGTTCTGCTTGTCCGTCTCCTGCTTCACCACCGCGTCAAAAATATTGGTCGAAAGGTCCACTGCGGCAGTCTTCACCTCGTCCATCACGTAGTTCTTGATGCACAACCCGCCAAACAGCCCGTCAAAGATGCAGCTCAGCAGCGAGTTCGCTCCGAGGCGATTTGCCCCGTGATACGCGAAGCTTGCCTCGCCCATCGCATACAGGCCCGGGATGTTCGTCATCATGTTGCCGGGTGCGCCGCTCTTGAGCCCGCCAGTTTTCTCGTCCTTGGTAAAGCCGGCCCAGAGACCCCCCATCGTGTAATGCACAGCCGGGAAGATCTTCATCGGCTCGTCGAGCGGGTCGGTGCCGACGAACTTCTCGTAGATCTCCAGAATGCCTTCCAGCTTGTTCAGGATCGCATGCCGCCCGCGCTTCTTCACTTCATCGCGCAGGTCGAGGTAGACCATGTTGCCGCCCCCGACGCCGAGGCCCTGCTGACAGACTTCGAAGATTTCGCGGGTGGCGATGTCGCGCGGGACGATGTTGCCGTACTTGGGGTAGCGCTCTTCGAGGAAGTAATAGCGCTCACCTTCGGGAATGGAGTTGGGGGCACGGGTGTCGTGCGGCTTGCGCGGGACCCACACGCGGCCGCCCTCGCCCCGCGCGGATTCCGAAATCAGCCGGCACTTGTCCTCACCCGGAATCGCCGTCGGGTGCACCTGGATCATCTCCGGGTTCCCGTACCACGCGCCGGCCTGGAAGCAGCGCGACGCCGCACCACCGGTGCAGATCACGCTCATGGTGCTCTTGCCGAAGATCAAACCGTTGCCGCCCGTAGCAATCACCACCGCATCCGCCGGGAACGCGCGGATCTGCATCGTTCGCATGTCCTGCGCCACGATTCCGCAGCACGCCCCGTCGTTCATGATGGGCCAGAGGAATTCCCAGAACTCATACTTGTTGACCAGCCCCTCGCTCTCGCGCCGGCGGGTCTGCTCATCGAGTGCGTAAAGCAACTGCTGCCCGGTCGTCGCGCCCGCAAAGAATGTCCTCTTAAAGAGCGAGCCGCCAAACAACCGCAAATCCCGCTGCCCCTCCGGCGTGCGGTTGAACGGCACCCCCATCCGATCCAGCAAATCAATGATCTTCGGCGCCCAGTTCGCCATCTCCAGAACCGGCGGCTGATCCGCCAGGAAGTCCCCGCCCAGGCAAGTCTCGTCAAAGTGGATCCACTCGGAGTACCCTTGCTGACGCGCGACGTCGTTGCACGCATTGATCCCCCCCTGCGCGCAAACCGAGTGCGACCGCTTCACCGGCACCATCGAGAACAAATCGACCGTCACCCCCAGCTCCGCCAGCTTCACGCAGCAAGCAAGTCCGGCCAAGCCACCGCCCACAACAATCACGCGCTTCTTAGATGCAGCCATGGGTACCTATTTCTGGTTTAGTGATCTGATCATCTGGCCATTGGACGAGGCGCGCGTCGCCGCGCGGTCCGCAATGACGCGGCGAAAATTGCAACAAGCTCTTTCGCCTCTGTCAGCAGCGACTGAAGTTGACGAGCAGCGATGATCTCGCCCTCAACCAGCAGTTCCATCCAATACACCGACTCGTCCGCTTCTTCCAGCACAAGCCGGATCTTCGCGACAAACTCCTTGGTCGTACGAGAACGGCAGGCGCCGCGATAGTTTGCGCCGACTGACGTTCCCGACCGCAGCAACTGTCGGCCAATGATCCGTCCTTCTTCGTTCTTCCGATCAATCGACTTGAACAACCGAATCACACGCAAAGCAAATTGCTTCGTACGCCGCTGCAATGCCTCCGATCGGCTGAGCGTGCTCCCATCGTTCATGGGTGGCCTCTTCCAATGATCAGATGACCAGATCCTCAGATCATCAACTTCCTCACCACATTTCCTTGCCCATCTTCGCCCGCTTGGCGTGGATGAACTTCAGGTGGTGATCCAGGTGATTCACCGCCATCCTCACAACGTCTTCCAGTGTCTTCTTTCCCGCCTGGCTGTGCGTGCCGGAGCGCGAGAACGCCGCCTCCGGCAAGTTCTTCAGCACAACGCCCATCTGCCGGCGGTTGATGTCGATCAGCTCCACCGCGTCCGCCGCAGATTGCGTATCGTAATCCAGCTTCTCGGCCCACTTCGTCTCATCAAAGGCCATCAGCGTCGGATTCTCTTCCGCGATGATCCGCTTCATGCGATCGACGAGGACGCCGTCGCTGTCGGCCAGGTGCATGACCACGTACTGGATCGACCACTTCCCCACATCCCAATCCCCCGGCGGCTTGGTGAGCAGATCCTCCTTGGTCAGGTTGCTGATCGCCTGCCGCAGCTTCGCGCCGCCGGCTTCGAAATGTTCCAGGATGGTGCGGTCCATATTGACTCTCTAACTCACGCTGGGCGTCATCACCGCGGGCTTGTTGATCACCGTCTGCCAATCCATGCTCGCTGCCGAGAACAGCGCCACGAACCCAAAGATCATCAGCAGCACGAACAGCCCCGCACAAGCGAATCCCCACCGCCGCTGCGCCCCGCGGCTGATCGTCAGTCCCCACGTGATCGCGGCCGTCCAGAACCCGTTGGCCAGGTGATAGCACGACGCCGTGATCCCCAGCGGATACACCAGGAACGGAAGCACCCAGCTCCGCTGCATGTGCCGGCCGATGGTGCCGGAGGCCTTGTAAGGATCAAATGACAAGTTCTGCCCGAACCAGCCATACTTCAGGGAGAACACGTGGAAGATCATGAACAGCACGATCACGATGGCGCTGGCGCGCTGGACAACGTAAAACCAGTTCTTCGCATACCCATACCGGTCCACGTTCGGCTGGCCGGTGAGGGTGATGTAAACGCCACACACCGTGTGATACAGGATCGGCAGGTAAATCAGCCCCCACTCCAGCGCCCAAAGGATCGGCAGCTCGTGAATCTTGTGCACCTGCGCCTGGTAAACATCGTGCTTCCCCAACTGGGCGATGGTGGCGTTCACCAGCAGGTGCACCACCAGATATCCCCCGAACACCAGCCCCGTCAGCGAATGCAGCCGGCGAAGCAGAAAATGGTATCGGCCACCGAGCAGGGGGGCGGTGTAGTCGCTGGCGACGGCGGTTGTCACAATCGTTAGTCCTTTCCTACCTTGGGCAGAGGATTATAGGGAGAGGGTCAGTCCCGCGCCAAACCCCCGAAATCGCACGGGAATAGCAGACTCAACTATTCCAATAGCGCAAAACTTACGCTATCATGCCCCCGCTTTTCGGCTCTTGCTGCCACCTCTGAGCCGGCCCGCGGCGCACGTCGCTCCGCGGGAACAACACCGGTGGCGTTCATCTCTGGCGCTGTGGGAGCGCTTGTTGCAGGACAAGGAGTGGCCATGGCCACGGGCAAGATCAAGTGGTTCAATGATCAAAAGGGCTTCGGGTTCATCGCGTCTGACCACGGAGGTGACGATATCTTCGTCCACTATTCCGCCGTCCAGATGGAAGGCTTCAAGAGCCTGAAAGAAGGCCAGGACGTCGAGTACGAAGCCGAAAACTCCGGCAAGGGTCTCAAGGCGACCCGGGTGGTGCCGAAGTAACCTTCGCGACAATCATAAACGATGAACGAGCCCGTGCTCCCGCGCGGGCTTCTTCTTTTTGCGTGGCATGGGCGTCTCGCCCATGCATCTCTTCTGCATGGGCCAGACGCCCATGCTACGATTAGCCCGTCTTGATCCGCACCCTGCTCATCGACAACTACGACTCGTTCACGTTCAACCTCTTCCAGCTCCTCGCCGAGGTGAACGGCTGCGAACCGACGGTCATCAAGAACGATGAACTGACCTGGGACCGGATCGATTCAGGGTCCTACGACAACATCGTCCTCTCCCCCGGGCCCGGCTCGCCGGATCATCCCAAGCGGTTCGGCATCTGCGCAGACGCGATCCGCCACGCGAAGGTCCCCCTGCTGGGCGTCTGCCTCGGGCATCAAGGCATCGCCCACCACCTCGGCGGCAAGATCGCCCACGCACCAACTCCCATGCACGGCCGCCGCAGCGACATCCTCCACAACGGCAGCGGAGTCTTTCACGGCCTTCCCAACCCGCTCAGCGCCACACGCTACCACTCCCTGATCGTCACCGAGCTACCGCCCAACTTCGTCCAAACCGCCTGGACCCGCGATGGTCTCAACATGGCCCTTGCTCACCGAGATCAAGCCATCTTCGGCGTCCAGTTCCACCCCGAATCGATCTGCACCCAAGCTGGAAAACAGCTCCTCGAAAACTTCGCCAACATCACCCGCCGCCACCGTCCGCGCCGCCCAACGGTTGTCTCTTCGTGGTCTCCGCGCCCGATTCCCACGCCACAGAAGCTCTCGCTCCACACGCGAAAGCTCGACTTCTTCCCCAACCCGGAATCCGCCTTCATCACCCTCTACGCCAACCGCACGAGCACCTTCTGGTTAGACAGCGCCTCCGAAGGCCGCTTCAGCTACATGGGCGAAGGTCCCACCATTGGCGGGAACCAGGATCTTCTCGACCCACTCAACCACGACCTCCACAACCATCGCACTCAAGCCGACACACCCTTCGATTTCCTCGGCGGCTACGTCGGCTACTTCGGCTACGAGCTGCTCTCCGGCGAAGGCGATTCCGCGACGCCAGGATCGATCCTGATCAGACCGCAGCACTACATCGTCTTCGATCATCTCGAGAAGCACCTCTGGCTCGTCTCCACCGCCGACGACGCAGCCAGTTGGATGGATCAAACGGAAGCCGCCCTGAGATCGCTGCCAAGCTCGATCCCCGCACCGCAATGTCAAGAGCAGCACGTCGACCTCACTCTTCGCCACCCGCCGGAGGAGTACCTCAAGCAAATCGAGCGCTGTCGCCACTACCTCATCGACGGTGAAAGCTATGAGCTTTGTCTCACCAATCAGCTCACCGCCGGAGCGAAGGTCGACCCGCTCAGCTACTACCGCAACCTTCGCCGCCTCAATCCCGCGCCGTATGCCGCCTACTTCAACTTCGGCGATTTCGCCATCGCCTGCTCGTCGCCCGAGCTTTTCCTGCACGTCGATCGGCAGCAGCGCGTCGAGTCGAAACCCATCAAGGGCACCGCCCGCCGCAGCGCTGATCCCGCGGAAGACGAACTTCTTAAATCACACCTCGCAAGGGACGAGAAGACGCAGGCGGAGAACCTCATGATCGTGGATCTGCTGCGAAACGATCTCGGGAAAGTGTGCGAGATCGGCTCCGTCCACGTTCCCAGCCTGATGCAGATCGAAACCTACGCCACCGTCCACCAAATGGTGAGCACTGTTGCGGGCAAGCTGACGCCCGACTGCTCCATCGTCGACTGCATTCGGGCCGCCTTTCCCGGCGGCTCGATGACCGGGGCACCAAAGATTCGATCGATGCAGCTGCTCCGTGAACTGGAGCAGGGACCGCGAGGAATTTACTCAGGCGCTATCGGTTACCTCAGCTACTCTGGCACCGCAAAACTCAACATCGTCATCCGCACCGCCATCATCCACAAAGACCAGATCACCCTCGGCAGCGGCGGGGCGATCGTCGCCATGTCTGACCCGCAGAAGGAGTTGGAGGAGATGCTCCTCAAGCTGGAGCCGACGCTTCAGGCGCTCGCGCAAACGGTAGGTCGGCCGCTCAAACTTCCGGCTCTCGCGGCGGTGCGCTTGCCGCCGGATCGACCGGCGTAAGCCACCGCTCCGCACCTTCCGCCAGTAGCTTTTCCAGCGTCACCGATTGTTCCACGTGGAACTGCCCGATCCGCGTCCGCCGCAGTGCGGTGAGATGGCCACCGACGTTGAGCGCTTCGCCTAAGTCTCGGGCGATGGAGCGGATGTACGTCCCGCGGCCGCAGGCAATGCGAAGGCGCAACAGCGGCCAAGTAAATTCCATCACCTCGATCTCATACACCTGCACCGTGCGCGCCGCGAGTTCCACCGCATCCCCTTGGCGGGCCAAGTCATACCCCCGCCGTCCGCCGACCTTCAACGCGCTGAACACTGGTGGCCGCTGCTGAATCGCGCCCACGAAGCGCTCCAGAGCCTGCTCGATTGCCTCCAGCGTCACCGGCTGCGCCCCCGGCCAAGGAACCTCCTCGGCTTCAAGGTCATCCGTGGCGGTGGTGGCGCCGAACTTAATCGTCGCGTCGTAAGCTTTGGGTTGCCCCATCAATTGCTCGCAGTGGCGGGTGGCTTTTCCGACGAGCAGGAGCAACACACCCGTTGCAAAGGGGTCCAAGGTTCCGGCGTGACCAATCTTCACGCCCTTCGGCAGAAGTCGCTTCACCTTCGACACCACCCGCGCACTGGTCAGCCCTGCCGGCTTGTCGACGTTGAGAACTCCCTGAGGCTGTTGAAGCGGCTGTGTCATGAATGATTCGGAATTCTGAGGGCTTTTCACGCGTTGAGCGATTTTACTAGAAACAGTAACTTGCCTTTTGGTCGTCGTCGTTCTTGTTGTTTGGGAGTCACATGCTCTGGGACAAGCCGCGCATCTCGGATGAGCTTCGCCGACTCAACCGTCGCGGCATCGATCTCTCGTACAACTCGCTGGCCAAGAAGAAGCAGTCGCTGGTCTCCGCGGCGGCGTACCATTTTGGCTCTTACCGCCGGGCCGTCGAGGCCGCCGGCATCCCATACGATTCGGTCGTCCGCCGCCCGCGCTGGACCAAGCAGGCGATCATCCGCCTCATCAAGGACGCCAAGCGCAAGAACGCGGACCTGCACTGGTCCGCCGTCACGCGCCGCCGCGATGAATTGGGCCGGGCGGCGTTCGCGTCGCTCCAGCCGCGCCTGTTCGGCAAGTGGGATCGGGCCCTTCATGCCGCAGGCCTGGATGCCGATGAAGTCAGCCGCTATCGCAAGTGGGACCGGAATTCAGTCGTGTACGAACTCCGCGCCCGCGCCAGCGACCAGGAAGCTCTGAACTCCGGCGCGATCCAGCGCGAGGATTCCGGTTTGCACGCCGCCGCCGTACGACACTTCGGCAGCTACGACGCCGCCCTGCGCGCGGCGAAAGTGGATCCGGACGCAGTGCGGCGACGACGATCCTGGACGAAGCCTGAGGTGCTTCAATCCCTCAAGCAAGCCCACCGCCACGGCCAGAATTTGTCCGACAGCTCCATCCGCAAAGATAACCCGGCGTTGTACGGCGCAGCCGTGAGGCTCTTTGGCACCTTCACGTCAGCAAGACATGCAGCCAAAATCCCGTGGAAGCGAAACCCCGACGCGGGCAGCACGATGCGGCATCGGTGAACGGAAATCCAAAGCTAACGTTCGAATTTCCGCGCTTACGCTTCCCCTGCCGCACGAAAGTCCACGCCTTCATACAATTCGGCCAGCGCCAATGAGCATCCCTCCACCGGCAGCGGAATCACCGCGTCGGTCCCCTCATACACTTCCGCAGCGAACGTCGTCTCCGTCCGCCGATGCACGATCACACGCGGCTGATCGCTTTCGATGAGCAGGTACGCCATCAGCGACGGAATCGTCAGATACGCGTCCTTCTTCTCCCCTTCATCGATGCGGCGGGTTGCCTCGCTTAGCACCTCCGCGATCACCACCGGATGATCCTGAAACGTATCGTCCGGCGGATTCGGCTGGCAGACGATCATCCCGTCCGGGTAGTAAAATCGCGTGTGCGTCGGCAGGCGCAGACGTACCTTGGTGTCCGAATTAAACGGACGGCAGCGCTGCCCACGAAGCTGCGCATGGCAGGAGCCGAGGAAGTTCGTCGCGATTTGATTGTGCACGTTGGGAGCCCCGGCCATGGCGTACACGGTCCCGCCGAGATACTCGTGCTTCACCGGCGAGCGCAGCTCTCCCTGGAGATAATCGTCGATGGAAATCAGTTGGATCGTGCCTGCCGCGGTCACACGAGGAGTGTAGCCGGCGCATTTCGCAGCGGCAACGAAAATGAGCGACCAGAAAGGCAAAGACGGAAGTGGAGCATTTCAAAACGTGTGAGTCAGCGCCGTCACGCTCGACGGTGGAGCGGTGATCTCGACTCTTCCCGTCCACGAACTGCGCACCTCACCGACGTCCAGGGCTTGGCCGTCGCCTTTGACGTTCCAGATGACCTGGCGGAACGTGGTGTTGGGCGGCAGGCCGGAAATCGAAACCTTGACCGGGGTCGTTGAGCGATTCAGTTCATAGGCGGTCAACTCGCCGTGCTCCCCTTCGAGGAGGGTGACGGTTTGGTCGCGTTTGAATCCTTCGACGCGGCGGGCGCGCCAGCCTGGGCGGGCGGTGTGGGTGAACAGGGCCATGAGGTGGTAGCCCGGTTTAAGTTGCCACCCTTGCGCGGGTGCACCGATCAGGCCATAGGTCATGCGGCTGCGGTCGTACCTGATGTCGATCATGTCCCACCAGACAAGGGCGACGTAGCCGCGGTTGAGGCATTCGAGCATGCGCCACGCCTGGAGCGTCGCAAGCTCATTCGTCTCATAGAGCGGGCGGCCGTCCTTGTGCTTTCCCGGTTCTTCTTTTCCCGTGCGAATGCCTCGCAATCCAAACTCCATCAGGTAGAGCGGCTTGCGTCCTTTCTCTGCAAGCGCACCGACGAATGCCGGGACTTCGTTCACGCGCGTGAGCTGGCGAGCCGTGTCCCAGTAGTCCTGGTACATGTGGATCGAGTAACCGTCGAGGACATCGGAGAGGTTTTCCGAGAGCATGCGGAGCCACGCGACTTGATCGTCAGCGAGGAGGTCGCCGCCGATGATTTTGATCTTGTCGCGCAGCTTCGCGGCGCGGAGTTCTTCATCGAGCGTGTGGTAGATGCGGGCGTATTTTGCCTTGTCCATGTTGAACGAGTTGGGCTCGTTCTGCACGGTGAGGTACTGGATACAGGTGAGGTGATGTTGCTCGCGCAGGTCGCGGATCATGCCGACGAAGTCGCGCATCTGGCGGGGTAGGTTGAGATACGGGCCGTGCCATAGTGTGAGGTTCACGGTGGCGCCGGCGCGCTGGGCAAGGGAGATTGTCTTAATCACTGATTCGCGGATGTCGGGGCCGCCGGTCCACCATTCGGGTTGCACGAAGATGCGGACGTGCTGGGGGCGCAGATTGGTCACTTTCTGTTCGAGGTCGGCGATGTTCGATTCGTTGGCTTCAGTGGGGCCCCAGTTGTGGCCGTAGTAGAGGTATGCATTCAATTGCGCACCGAAGCCGACGAGGGGAGGGCCGGCGTACCCCCGGGTGATCGTGAAGTCGGCAGAGGAGGTGGCGCAGCCGGAGGTGGACAGCAGGAGAAGAGAGGTCAGCAACAACACCGCACTGCGATTCAACATGATCGTTCTGCTCCTGCTTATCGGTAGCACGCGCACCTTCCCCGTGATGAAGTTGCTCACCGGTTAGATGCCGGTGCTACGTTTGAAGATAGATCGGGCTGCTCCAGGCGAGATGCCCGTCGGATTGGGTGACCTTTACAAAGTACGGCGTGGTCGCCGCGGGTGGGGGCGTGACGGTGGCTTGCAGAACGCCGACGACTTCGGTGAGTTTTTCGGGATAGCGCTCGACGGTGACGCCGATGTCCAAGCCGCCGAAGTCGAAGAATTTTCTGGGGCTCCGGGCCGTCAGTTCCTCCAGCTCCACTGTGCAGCGACCAACCTTGGATTCGAAGCGGATCGTCCCTTTATCAGCCTTGCTCAAGGTGAGATCGATGCCGTCGGCGTCGCCTGTCGTTTGGCTGATGAAGCTGACTTCGCGGTCCGTCTGTCGCAGAATGCCATCCACGGGCGTGTCGAAGAAGCCGGTGGCTTTGGTGATGGTCGGGCCGAGGACGGTGACTGAGCCATCCCAGTTGACGCGGCGTCCGCGCCCGCGGATGCGTGAGCCGCGCCAGCGGATGCGGATACGTTTAGATGATGCGAGGTTCTCTGCAAAGGCTTTGGGGCGGACGGTCTCGATCACCTCCTTGCCCCGGAACAGCTCCAGCTTTTCCAGCGGCGCCGTGCATTTCACCCGCGCGACGAGATTGTTCTTCGCCGACGCGCGGAGCACCGATCCCATCGGCTGATCGTTGCAGGTGAATTCCAGATCCATCCGCGCCCCGGTGGTGCCGTAGCAGCGGCGGCTCTTGAGCGCGGCGAAGATCGCCGCGCGCGTCTTGGCTTCGGCCAGCACACACGTCAAACCATTGGCAATGCCGAATTGTCCGGCGCCCGGCCCTTCGGCGCCCGGTCGGCCCTTGTGGCCGTCGCTGTTGCACATCACGCCGACGATGTAGCCCAGGTCGAAGGCATCCCAGAGCAGCCACTCAAAGACGCCCCAGCAGCTCACCAGCTCCACGAGCGGGCCGAGGTCCTGGTCGAAGTATTTGCGGATGTCGGCGTAGCGCCCGCCGACGTGCGAGCCGAGGAGCGTCATGTCGGGACGGTGATTGCGTACGCGATCGAAGAGCTCTTGAGCCGTCAGCGCCGGCGACTGATCCGTCTCCGGAACCTGCGGCACCTGCCAGTGGCTGGAGCGCCAGATGGGCTGATCTTCTTCAAGGAAGATCACATTCCGGTCTCCGCCGGCGGGGGAGTTTCCAGACCATTCCCAACCGGGGAAGGCGACGAATTCGCCGTCCTTGTGGAAGCGCCGGACGACATCGTTGAGGCGCTGCCAGTCCTCGTCGCGCACCTGGAAATCGTTCCCCTGGTGCGAGATGAAATCGAGATGCGCCACGTCCCGGCCGAAGGTGAAATATTCTTCTTCGCTCCCGGTGCCGACGGTGGCATCGGATTGCGCGTGCAGGTCGCCCCAGAACTTTTTGTACTTCGGGATTTTCGGGTAGACGGTGAGGGGGTTGGAGCGGGTGCGCAGTTCCCCGCAGCTTGCGACGACGGTTCCCGCACACGGCGTGCTGAAGCACGCCGCGCCGTCGGAAGCGATTTGAGCAGGAGCGCTTCCCTCCCAGGTGAAGGTTGTTTGAGTCGGAAGGGGGGTTGGGTTTCCCCATTTGTCTTGCGCTCGCACAAAGACGTGGACTGTTTCATTCACCGTCGCGTCCGTGGGAGCGATGCAGACCAGTTCCGTCGCCTCCCCGGCCACAATTGGGAAGGTCGGGCTCTTCACTCTGCGGGCAACGCACGCGTTGGTCGGATCGACGAACACGCGGAACTCATGGCGGCTCTCCTGAAAAGTCTGCGCCCGAATGCCGGGCGAGCCTTGCGAGCAATCACCCAGGATGACCGTGACCAGATCCCCCGGCGCCAGCGATCCATCGTACACATCCAGAACGATGCACTGCATCCACGGGCGCTCGTGGCCTTTGCGATCGAAGCGCGGGCGGAGCCTGGCGTCACCTGTTGTGGCGATGGTCGTGAATCCCGATTCGTTGGGGCGGTCGAACTGCGGCGGCTCCCAGTCGCTCGCAAAGCGCTGGGCAATCTTGATCGTGCCGCCTTCGTCGATTCCCATCCCGCCAACTGTGAGCGTGATCGTCCACTGTCCGATCGATCCCGCGACGACCGGCCCCGGTGGGTCCAGCGTCACCGTTCCCAAACGCTCCTGAACAGTGGGTTGTGACACGGGGGCATCTTACTTTTCCGCACGCTTGTCACCACCCGCGTTGCACCGGATAATCGCCGTTCTTCACGTACCGGAGCCATGATGTCCCAATCACGCCGCAGCTTCCTGAAGACCTCCGCCGCCCTCTCCGCCGCCGCGATGTTCGCATCGCTCGGCACCAACTACGCCCACGCCGCCGGCTCGGACCGGATTAAGCTCGGCGTCATCGGGTGCGGCGGTCGGGGCACCGGCGCCGTCAAGAACGCGGCCAAGGCATCGGACAAGATCCAGCTCGTCGCCATGGGCGACCTGTTTCCCGATCGGCTGGAGGGCTCCAAGAAAGAGCTCCAGTCGCTAAAAGACCAATACGCGGTGAAAGACGATCACTGCTTCACCGGCTTCGACAACTACAAGGGCGTGCTCGCCAGCGACATCGACATGGTGATCCTCGCCACGCCGCCGGGCTTTCGTCCGCAGCACATGCGCGCCGCGGTCGATGCGGGTAAGCATATTTTCGCGGAGAAACCGGTCGCGGTGGATCCCACTGGTGTGCGTTCCATCCTCGAATGCGCCAAGATCGCGGATGAGAAGAAGCTGGGCCTGGTCGTCGGTACGCAGCGCCGCCACACGCCGTGGTACGTGGAATGTCTTAAGCGCATCAACGACGGCGCCATCGGCGAAGTCGTCAGCGCCGAGGTCGGCTGGAACCAGGGGGGCATGTGGTACAAGAAGAAAGAGCGGAGCTGGTCAGACATGGAGTGGCAGCTTCGGAACTGGCAGTACTTCGTCTGGCTCGGCGGGGACATCATCGTGGAGCAGCACATCCACAATATCGACATTGCCAATTGGGCGCTGGGCGGCCCGCCCGTGGCCGCGTACGGAACGGGTGGTCGACAGGCGCGCGTTGATCCCGTCTTTGGTCACATTTACGACCACTTCGCTGTCGAGTTCGAATATGCAAACGGCGCCCGCGTGACGAGCCTCTGTCGCCAGATCGACGGCACCGAAGACCGCATCGGCGAGTGGATCGTCGGCACCAAGGGCAAGTCGATCCCCAATGAAGGTTTGATCACCGGCGAAAACCCCTGGAAGTACGAAGGCAGCACCAAGAAATCTGTTGGCTACGTCCAGGAGCACGTGGACCTGATCAAGTCGATCGAAGAGGGCAAGCCGATCAACGAAGGCAAGCGCATCGCCGAAACCACGCTCACCGCCATCATGGGGCGCATGAGCGCTTACACCGGGAAGCGCATCAAGTGGGACCAGGCGATGGCATCCAAGCTCGACACGTTCCCCAAGAAGCTGGAGTTCGGTCCGATGCCCACGCCGCCGGTGGCGATGCCGGGGAAAGAGCCTGTTGTCTGATCAGATAAACTTTCACGACGTTTAACTGTGACACGGGCATCCTGCCCGTGCCGGATGCGCGAGAGAGCAGTGCCTTTCGTCCAGAATCAAAATGCACGGGCAGGATTCCCGTGTCACTACGCGCTCTGGCTGACGAACTGGTGATAGAGGTGCGCATACTTCCCGTTCAGCTTGAGAAGCTGCCGGTGGGTGCCGCGCTCGATGATGTGGCCGGCGTCGATTACCAGGATCTGATCAGCGGACATGATCGTGCTCAATCGGTGCGCCACCACGAACGTCGTTCTGCCTGCCAGCAGTTTTTCCAGTGACTGCTGCACGAGCAGTTCCGTCGCCGTGTCCACGGCGCTCGTCGCTTCATCCAGCATGAAGATCCGCGGGTCCGACAGATATGCCCGGGTGAAACAGATGAGCTGCCGCTGACCCAGCGACATGTTCGCCCCGCGCTCACCTACTTCGCTCTGGAACCCTTCCTTCAAGCACATGATCGAGTCATACGAACCAATGGCCTGCGCCGCCGCGATCACTTCGTCGTCGCTCGCCTCCGGCTTGGCGTAGCGGATGTTCTCCATCACCGTGCCGCTAAACAGATAGTTCACCTGGAGCACGAGCCCCATCTGCCGGTGGAGCGATTCTCCGGTTACGGATCGGATGTCGTGCCCATCCACCAGCACGCGCCCCTTCTGCGGCTGATAAAACCGCGCGATCAGCGAGATGATCGAGCTCTTCCCGCTCCCCGTATGTCCGACCAGCGCGAACATCTGCCCCGGCTGCGCCTCGAAGCTCACATCATGCAGCACCGGCCGCTCCGGGTTGTACCCAAACGTCACGTTCTCAAACGTCACCCTCCCCACGGTCCGCGGCAGCGCCGTCGCGCCCTCCACATCCATCACATCCGGTTTCGTATCCAGCAAATTGAACACGCGCTCCGCCCCCGCCATCGCCGGCATCAACTGCGTCGCATAAAAATTCCCGAAGTTGATGATGGGGTTCATGAACCAGTCCCAGTACAGGAACGCCGCCACCACCGCGCCCACGCCCTCCACCACCACCGTGCGCGGATTGTCGATGTGACCCGAGACGACGAGATACCCGCCGTACAGCAGGATGATCATCTTCCCGATAAACCCAATCAGCGCCAGCAGCGGCTGATAGATTCCATTCACCCGCGCCACCGTCACGTTGTTGTACGTGTTCTCCCGCTGAAGCGCGTTGAATACCCCAAGGTTCGGCATCTGCCGGTTGAACGCGGTGACGACGCGCATGCCGGTGATGTTCTCCGCCAGATTCGTCGACACGCGCGTCCATCCCTCGCGCGCGATCTGGTGATAACCGCCCGCCTTGATGCGGTAGTAATGATTCAGCCCGTAAATCACTGGCCCAAGCCACGCTACCGCCAAGAACAAGCGCCAGTCGGTGTAAAGCAGCATGCATGCCGCGATAAGGATCATGGTGAGGTTCGCGATCACCTGCCAGAGTCCCCAGACGTTGCATTCGCGCATGGCGGCGATATCGCTGGTGCAGCGTGAGATAATCCGCCCGAGCTTCGTCTTGTCGTAGTAGCTCATCGACAGATCCTGCAAATGCGAGAACAGCGTCCGCCGGATCGAAAACTGCACGAGTTCCCCAACGCGCGTCATCACGATGATGCACCAGCGCTGAAGGACGAACGAGCACGCAAACACAGCCGCCCACAGCAGCACGATTTTCGTTACCTGCCAGATGGCTTGGTCCGTTGTGGGATTGCCCGGGATCTTGCCCGCGTGAAACGCGGTGCCGAAGTCGATGATCTTCTGAACGAACAGTGGCGCAGTCATCTCCAGCAGCACGTGGATCAACCCCACGCTGATGGCAACTGCATACTGTCTCCGGTTCGGCCAGAGCCAGCTGACCATCCGCTTCACCAGCGGCCACTCGATCGGTTTATACGCGGCCTCTTCCTCGTCATCATCGGTGATGTTCTTCGACGTCACCGGAGGCTTCGCCTTCTTCCGCAGTCGACCTGGCAGCGAGAGGATCGTCATGGGCGGCCAATCTCCTCCGGCTTATGCCGATCATCCCCTCGCGCACCCAGTGACGCCGCCGCCACATCACGCTCGCGGGTCATGCGGTCCATGTGCGAGGGCATCTCCTCCCCCGGTTCATCTTCGTCGCCATATAGCTGCGCATAAGCGATGTCCCGATAATGCCCCTCCCGGCTCATCAGCTCATCGTGCGTTCCCGTCTGCGTCACCCGTCCGTCTTCCAGCACGATCACCAGGTTCGCCCGCTTCACGGTGCTGATGCGATGCGCGATCACAAACGTCGTGCGCCCGTACATCACGAAGCGCATCCCCCGGCGGATCATGTCTTCCGTCTCCGGATCGATCGACGCGGTCGCATCATCCAGCACGAGCAGTCGCGGGTTCGTGAGGATGGCGCGAGCAATGGCCAGCCTCTGCCGCTGCCCGCCCGAGAGCGACGCACCACGCTCGCCAAGCATCGAATCGTATCCCTTCGGCAAATTCTCAATGAATTCATGCGCCTGCGCCAGTCGAGCCGCCGCCTCGATCTCGCCATGAGAAATGTTCGGCCGACCGTAGGCGATATTCGCGGAAACCGTGTCCGAAAAGAGATACGTCTCCTGAAACACAAACGCCACCTGCGTCCGCAGGCTTGCCAGCGTCGCGTCCCGCACGTCCATGCCGTCGATCACGATCCGCCCCGACTGCGGATCGTAGAAGCGCGCAATCAGATTCACCAGCGTCGTCTTCCCCGCGCCGGTCGGCCCGACAATTGCCACGATGCTGTTCCCCGCCACGCTGAAGCTCACATCGTGCAGAACCGGCTTGGCCGCGTTGTAACCAAATGTCACATTCTCAAACACCACCGATCCATTCCCCGTCGGCAGCGGCCGCGCATCTGTTTTCTCCGGCACCGTCGGCGGCGCCATCAGCACCTCATACAGCCGCCGCGCCGACACAATCGCATTCTGATACTGCTCGTTGATCGTCGAAACCTGCTGCAACCGCGTCAGGATCGATCCCATCGCCGAACCGAGAATGATGAAATCCCCCGCATCCAGCCGGCCGCGGATGAACAAAATCGCCGCCACGTAAAACAGCGACAGGTGGCTCGCCGTCGCGATCGCGCGGATCACCGGCGTGAAGTTCGCAAACATCCGAATCCGCCGCAGGACCACCTCGTAATACTGATTCGAGTGCGACCGGTACTTGCTGATCTCCTGCTTCTCCGTTGCAAACGCCTTCACCACGTGCACGCCCGCGATGTTCTCCGCGATCAGCGTCACATCCCGGTCCCCCGCCTCCATTACCGCCTTGTTCGCCGGCTGCACCTTGTTGCTGAACCGCAGGATGTACCATGTCCAGATCGGGATCGGGATCAGCGACAGCATCGCCAGCCAATGACTGCGGGTTGCAATCAGGATGATGTATCCGCCCACCACGAGCGCGATCTCCAGCGTCATCAGCACGGCCGTCTGGATAAACGCCCGCACGTTCTGAAGGTCCGTCAGCGCGCGGTTGATGAGCTGCCCCGTCGAGAGCACATCATGAAACCCAAACCCCACCCGCTGAAGCTTGTCGTACACCGCCTCGCGGATGTAGAAGACCATCGTCATCGACAGCTTGCTCTCCCACACGATGCGCAAGTAGCGCGCAAAGAGCATCAGGGCCGTCACTCCCACCAGCACGATCAGGATATCCCGCAGCGGCGCCGTCGCGTCCCGCGTCAGCAGCACGCGCGGCAGGTTGCTCCAGCGAAACGCAACCCCTTCGCCGAAGCGTACCCACGACCAGAACCCGTGCGTTGAGGAATCTCCGCCGATGGTGAGGCTCTTAATGTGATCGATCGCCCTCCCCGTCTCCCGCACCGCCAGCACTTCCAGCCCCACCACGCACGCCAGGAACAAGCAACACTGAAACACCAGCGGCTTCACCGGTCGCATGAACCCGAACATCCACACCAGGAGCTGCCGATTCGTCTGCTGATCCGCCACGCTCGGCGGTGGGGGGGCTTTAGGCTTTTCCTGCGGACAGTCCCTCTCCCCGACCCGCTCCTGGTCGGCCGTGGTCAAGCTCTTCTTGTGAACGGGGGCAGACTTTATCGTCACGTGACTTCAACCGCCGGTGCAAAAAGAGCTAACGCTAACGACACCCGCGACCGCGTCAACCCTGGCGCATGATCTTTCCCAGGAGACAGCCAAAAACCTTTGAACCACCCGCGCAACCCTCCCCCGTTTAGCGGCCCGCTTGCGAGGCGCTCAACGCCGAGGCTCGCCCGCGATTCACCAGCAACCGAGTCATCCCCGCGTTTTAATTTCCCCAACCATCCGCTAATCTTTCGCACCATCAGCGTCAGGACATTTCTATGAACAAGATCCCCCTCATCATCGCGATACTAATCATCTCCCTCACCCAATTCTCGCGCGCCCAGGACACACCCGTACCCGCGCCCGCGACCACGCTTCCCACGACAACGCGCCCGCGCCATGAAGCTTCCATCCCGCAAGGCTTCAACCGCATCGAAGTCGGCGGCCGCATCGCCCTGGCCGAGCAGGCCGACGCTCAGATCGTCCAACAGCAGCTCGCTGCGATGAAGCCCACCAGCCGACCCTCCCTCGTCGGCACCATGCTCGACCGCGCAAAGCAGAATCGCGATCAGCTGATCGGCCAACTCGCACAGGAGACCGGCGCCGATCCCGCCGCCGTCACCACCGTTTACGATCAGCGCATTATCACGCCCCTCCAAAAACTCTACGACCTGAACCCGCCGGTGCTTTATCTCGTCGTCGGCCGCGAGCGCCTCAAGGAGCTGCTCAAAAGCGGCTGGCAGGACCCCAACTTCTATTACAACCGCGCCGCCGACGCCATTGTCATGTCCGGCAACGTCGCCGTCCGCACCGACGGCCCGATGGACGACGCCATCATCGGCGCCATGTACGATCCCGCCGCCAAGGACGAAGACAAAGCCAAGCGCCTCACCGACGCCGTCGCCGGCACCGAAGGTGATCTCGTCCGTTTCCTTGACGGCCAGGCCAAGAGCACCTTCGGCGCGGGCCTCGCCACCATCATCAACGAAACCGCCTTCAAAGATCTCCAGTTCAAAGACGATCAGCGCTGGCTGCCCCTCGGCCTGCCGATCGTCCTCGCCAGCAAGTACGCCGCCGGTCCCACCGATCAGCCTGACCTGCTCAAGGCGATGACGATGGACAACCCGCAGAACCCCCTGCGTTTCTCCAGCGTCGATCTGCTCCACCCGCCCGCCGTCAACACGATGAACCCCGAGGCGATGCCCTTCTACATCGACGCCGCCCGCCGAAAATCCGCCGCCGCGATCCAGAAGCTCGTTGACCAGCAGGGCGCCGTCCCCAAAGTTCTCGCCGCCATCCGCCAACAGATGCCCGCCGACGGCGCCGCGCTGGTGAAGGTGATCCAGGATCAAACGGGCATCGACCTCACAAAGGATCTCTCGCGATAAGACAACTTCGCCAGCACCTGGATAACCCGCGGCTAATGACCGGGCAGAACGTCCGCACACAAACGTTTGGTCGAGCAGGCTCGGCGCAGTCGTTCACCGCGGGCTACTGACATTGCTCGCGCCCGTCTGTGCATGCCGCTACTGCCCCCGATAACCGTCAACCGTCAGCGCCAACCCCGCCTTCGCCCCCGCCCGCACCACCGCATCCCCGTCCTTCGCCAGCTTCCGCAACATCCCCTCCGCCGCTCGCTGATCTGCGCGACGTCCGGTCCCGATGAAAAACCGCATCCTCCCCAGCCCCAGTATTGCCTCATCCCTCCATACCTTCTCCGCACAACCCTCCGAGATCGCCAGCACATCCCCCGCATGCTGCCCCACGACGTTGGCATCAACACTTCGCAGCACGCGAACCCGCGGCATCACCCGATCCTTCAACAGCGCCAGCCGAGTCTGATTCATCTCCCGCAGCATCGCCGCCCGCGGCTCATTTCCGGCCGCCTCTTCCACCAGCGCCAGCCCTTGGAGCGCCGATCCCATCATCCCCAGCCCCACTTCCAACTCCTCAAACGTCAACCGCTCGCGCGCCAGCCGATCCCCCAGCGCCAGCGCCGCCTCGAAGTGTTCCCGCGCCTCCGCCAAACCCTTTCGCTTCAGCAAAAGCAGACCCACCCGATCCGCACAGATTCGTCCTAGAATGGCAGCCGCCTCCACCGCCGGCTTCTCCTGCGCGTAGCTCAACACCTCTTCCGGCGCTGACGTAAAGATCTTCGCCTGCGCAAACCTTCGCCCTTCCAGCACCAACCCCACCGCGGGAAATTTCTTCAAATCAAAATCCGCAAGCGCCCCCGTCTCCGCGAATCGCTCATACTTTGAACGCTCTGCGATCACCCAGCCAATCGCCTGGCGATAAACCGCCGTCCCATCCCCGGCATTCGGATAGTCCATCACCTTCCCCACATCCGGCGTCTCCAGCGGCGTCGCAACGGCGTTCACAAAATTGGTTACTGGCGTCGTCACCCGCGACAGATAAAGCAGCACCCCCAGCGCCACCGCCAGCAGCGCTGCCACCACCAACGAAATCCGCGTCAGTCGCCTTGGCCACATCGGACATCCCGCAAACCCGCCGCCTCGTTTATGCTCATGCACATTACAGCACGCACTCGTCGCTCGGGAGTACTCTCATGAAGATTCTTCTGGCGCTCGTTTCTTCCTTGGCCGCCGCAACATCCCTGCTTGCCGCCACCATCAACGATCCCAACCTCAAGATCCAATCCTGGACGACCGGCCTCGATACGCCCACCTCCCTGGCCTTCGTTGATGGCGGCGCTACCACGCTCGTGCTTGAGAAAAACACGGGCCGCGTGCAGGTCGTCAAGAACCGCAAGGTCGTCGGCACCGCGCTCGACCTCCCCGTAGCCAACGAATCCGAGCGCGGCCTGCTCGGCATCGCCGTCGCCCCAGACTTCGCCACCAGCAAGGCCGTCTACCTCTACTTCACCCGCTCGGCCACCAGCGCCGACGGCTCCGAAGCCTCCGACAACCGCGTCGAACGCTTTACCTGGAATGGCTCCAAACTCGTCTACAGCAAACGCATCATCAAGCTGCCCGCTGCGCCCGGACCCAACCACGACGGCGGCAAAATCGCCTTCGGCCCGGACAACAAACTCTACATCCAGATCGGCGATCTCAATCGCAACGAGCGCACACAGAACTACAACAACTCCAAAACCGTCAGTCGCACCGGCGCCATTCTCCGCCTCAACCCCAGCGGCTCCAGCGTCAAAGCCAATCCCTTCTATGCGGTGGCCAACATCGACAGCGCCAGCGCCGCGCTCAATGACATTTATGCCTACGGCATCCGCAACGGCTTCGGCCTCGCCTTTGACCCCGTCTCCAAAGAACTCTGGGACACCGAAAACGGTCCCGAACGCATGGACGAAATCAACCGCGTCCGCCCCGGCTTCAACAGCGGCTGGGAACGCATCATGGGCCCCACCAGCCGCAACGGAAACACCACCGGCAACCTGGTCACCCTCGGCCCCCGCGCGTTCTACTCTGACCCGCAATTCAGCTGGGCCACACCCGTCGCCCCCACCGATCTTGAATTCATCTCGTCCAAGCTGGGAGACCAGTACGCCAACGACCTCTTCGTCTCTACCCTCCACGGCGGCGCGATCCTCGACTTCGATCTCAGCCGCACGAGAAAATCCCTCATGCTCCCCGGCCCCCTCGCCGACTACGTCGCCGACAACTCCACCTCTTCCCGCTTGGCCGAACAACAATCCCTCATCCTCGCCTCCGGCTTCGGCACCATCACCGATCTAGCCAACGGCCCTGGTGGCCTCTACGTCCTCTCCGCCACCGACGGCGCCATCTACCGCATCGTCCGCAACAACTCCTCCACCCAATCCCGGATCCGCGCGAACTCTCTCGTAATCGCCCTCCCCGAACCCACCTGCGCCGCGACGTTGCTCTTGTTCACGGCTGTTTTCATCCGCAGACGCAACGCGCAGTCGTGACACGGGCATCCTGCCCGTCCGCCTACCCCTTCTTTCCGACAACGACTCTTCTGCACGCCGGAAGCGCATCCAAAAAAATCTTCCCATACCGCTTCGTCACCACCCGCCCGTCCAAAATCACCACGATCCCCGAATCCGTCTTAGCCCGGATCAACCTCCCAAACCCCTGCTTCAACTTAATCACCGCCTCCGGCACCGAGTACTCCATGAACGGATTCCCCCCGCGCCGCGTGATTGCCTCCAGCCGAGCTTCGGTCACCGGCTCATCCGGCACCGCAAACGGCAACTTCGTAATGATCACATTCCGCAGCGCATCCCCCTGCACATCGATCCCCTGCCAGAATGAAGCCGTCCCAAACAGCACCGCATTCTCCGCCGCACGAAACCGCTCCAGCAGAATCTTCCGCGGCGCCCCCTCGCCATGCACGAGCACTGGATGTCCCATCTCCTCCAGCTGTGGGCGCAACCGAGCCGCCGCATCTTTCAGCATCTTGTAGCTGGTGAACAGCACAAACGCCCCGCCGTTTGTCTCCCGCACATAATGAAGAATCCGCTCACAAGCGGCCGGAAAAAACCGAAACGTATCCGAAGGATCCGGCAACCCCGTCTCCAGGTACAGGATCGACTGCTTCTCATAATCAAAAGGCGACCCCAGCGCCAACGTCCTCTCCCGAATCACCCCAAGGCGAGACTTGATGTACGCAAACCGCGGGTCCTCTTTTCCTGGAACCGTCAGTACGGGCAGGATGCCCGTGTCGCAGTGAACCTCCCCCGTGACACGGGCATCCTGCCCGTGCGTTGTGCGCCCAGACGTCAAACCAACCCCCACTGACGAAACAAAACCCTCATCCAAATACCGCCACTTCCAATCTTCAAATCCTGCATGCTCTGGATTCTCAAAAGCATACTCCATCGCATGAACCAACTCATCTTCATCCCGGATGAGGTGATCGTAATACTCCGCCTGCCACACACCTCCGGACATGCCCAGACGTTTGTTGATCGCAGTTGCCGTAAAGGATTTCCACGAGTGCAGAATCTTCGATAGCTTCCAATCCTCCAGCGGCTGAACCACCACATGAACATGGTTCGGCATGATGCTCCACGCCGCCAAGCGATAGCGTTCGCCATCAAACTTCTTGAGAGCTTCGGCAACAATCTCAGCAATGTCACTCTGCTTCAGAATGCAATTGCCGGCCCCGGAGTCCAAATAGGTTTCCACCTTCTCTGAGTGCAGTCGACCGATCTGCTTCAGCTCCTCGCTCGACGGCGGCCGGTTCTGCTGCTTCGCGTTTTCGACAATCGCATTACGGTCAGAAATCCAACCCTGAAGCACGTGCTGAGGAAGAGCATCGGCAAGTCTAAAGTTTATCGCATAGACACATCCCCGTTGCGTCCAATGCGGCAGATAGGCCCCTTGTCGAATCTTCAACCCTTCCTTGTCCGCCGCACCTCGCACGGGCAGGATGCCCGTGTCACGACGATCGCGGCCTGTGACATGGGAATCCTGCCCGTGCCGCCGATCCAATACTTCCGGCCCCCCTCCCCCCGCGCACAGCGTCGCACTCGTCATCACCACCGAGTGCATCTTCTCAAACAAGTACTTCCGCAAACCTTCAGCCACATCAATCGGCGCCGCATGCAGCGACACCCGCCGTGGCGTCCTCTGCCCCGACTCCATCCAGTACACGGCGTTTTCCACCTTGTGCGCCAAAATCGCGTCGATCGCCTCCGCCATCGTCGCCACCTTGTTCACCTGGCTCGTGATCTCCGCTACCTCCTCGTCTTCCTTCACCGCCGTCAGCATCGCCTTGAGGTGCTTGGCCAAATCCCGCATCAGCGGCGACAGATCATTCTCAATCCAGTTCGCTTCCTGGATGCGACCATTCCCCCTCCCGCGCGCATCCTGATACCGCAGCGCGCGCTCAAAAAATCGCTCCGATCGATCGTGCAAATTTACCACATCCCGAATCGCGTCGTTCGCGATCGACCCGTGGGTCGACAGCATCCCCTTCCCTCGCTTCACATCGTACAGGTGGCGCAGCACATACTTGATCCCACCCTCACTGATCTTCAAACCGAAATGTTCCCCCGCCACATCCTCCACCGTGTGCGCCTCATCCAGGATCAACAGGTCATACTTCGGCAGATAATTCACCCCCGCCATCCGCAGCGCCAGATCCGAAAAGAGCAGCGCGTGATTCACCACCAGGATGTTCCCGCTCTGCATCCGCCGCTTGGCCGCTTGCCAGAAGCACTTCTCATAGAAGTTGCACTTCTTCCCCAAACAGTTTCCGTGCTCCGCGCACACCTTGTCCCAAACGTCCGGCTCCGGCAGCGTCGGCAAATCTGCCAGCGAACCCTCCGTCGTCCCCGCCGCCCACTCCTCCACCATCCAAAGCGAATCCAGCTGCCTCTGATGATCGAACAGATACCCTTGCCGGCCCCGCGTCTGCTGAAGCCGCCGCTGACAGAGGTAGTTGTTCCGCCCCTTCACCAGCACCGCGGTAAACTCATCCGGATACACGGAGCGCAGCAGCGGAATGTCTTTGTCGATGAGCTGCTCTTGCAGCGAAATGGTGTGCGTCGAGATCACCACGCGCTTCTTCAGTCGGACCGCCGCATCGATCGCCGGGATAAGATACGCGAACGACTTGCCCACCCCCGTCCCCGCCTCCACCAGCAGGTGATGCCCCTGCGTGAATGCGTCTTCCACCGCCGACGCCATCTCCAACTGCTGCGGCCGATGCTCGTACTTCTCCCCCAGCCGCCGGGCAATCGCCCCCTGCGCCCCCAGAATATCCTCAAGCGTCGTCGGCATAAGAAGAAAAAGATTCTATCCGATACGGCAGGGGGGCGTGAGGGTTCAGTTAGGTTCTCGAGGCGTTTGGAGCGAACCGCAAGAGCGTGCTTCGAACCGAGCGCAGTTCGTGCACGTCTCTTCCCTCCAGCAGCTCCACTTGCCGCGCTTCGGAAAGTTGAATCAGCAGTTTTGCGCCCAGCAGCCCGGCCCAAAACACGTCAACCCGATGCACCTCGGCCGCGCGGATCTCCAGCGACCTTTCCCGATCTCGATCCGCGATCCGCACCCGCCAGTTTGTTCGATCAACGTCCATCACCGTCGCCGTGCCGCAGGACCTGCCGAACTCATCGAGCGCCTTGAGGTACAGCACGCGCCAGACAAAAAGATACATCGTCAGGATGAACGTCGAGAAAGCCGCCGCCGCCAAGTTCCGCGTCTCGGATTTGGCCGTTACCGCCGGCGCGATAAGCATCACCGTCAGAACTGCCAGCACCAGCGTGATCATCACAGCCCCCAGCGCGCTGGCGCGCATCGCCACCCTCCGCGATGCCCCCGGCACCTCCGCCGACGCCGGCGCCACGATCCTCACCCCATCCTCCCGAAACTCGAACCGCACTTCCCCGCCCGCCCGCGTCGCATACTCCAGTCGCACCGGCTCATCAACCATCGCGACTCCACCGCACGATCTCAATCCACCCCAATGTCCTCATTCCAGAGTTCCGGATGCTCCCGGATGAACGTCGTCATCATCTCAATGCACTCCGCATCGTGCAGATCGATCACCTCGATCCCGTTGGCACGCAAGAACGCCGGCGACTTCCCCCACTTCCCTTCACCCCCCGGAAACGTCACCGATTCCCCCACGATGACCTTCGGAATCCCAAACTGCACCACCGCCCCCGTGCACAGGTAGCAAGGCATCAAGGTCGAATACAGCACCGTGTCCTTGTACGTCTTCTGCCTCCCCGCCTGCGTCAGGCAGTTGATCTCCGCATGAGCCATCGGATCCCCATGCTGCACCCGCCGATTATGCCCCCGAGCCACAACCTCCCCGCGCCGCACCAGCACCGACCCAATCGGCAACCCACCCTCCGCCAGCCCCTTCTTCGCCTCATCAATCGCCGCTCGGAGAAATGGATCCATATTCACTCCCTCAAATGTGGTCAAACATGCTACCGAAAAGCCTCCCCACCCGCACCTCCTCCCTGCCAGGCACTCCTCCCTCTTCCCCTCTCCCAGTACCCCTCCCCCTTCCCCTCTCCCGGCACTCCCCCCTCTTCCCCTCTCCCGGTACTCCCCCCTCTTCCCCTCTCCCGGTACTCCGGGAGAGGGCAGGGTGAGGGCTCTTCTTCGACAACCCATCAATCCGACTTCACCAGCAATTCACTCCCTCTCCCGTACCCGGGAGAGGGCGGGGGTGAGGGTCGCTTTAATCCGACCTCAGCGCCCTCCCCTTCGCCCGAGTCGCACTCCTCGGCACCACCGGATCCGCCTTCCTCAACTTCTCAATCTCCACAATCACATGACCCTCCGCTCCCGGCAACTCCACCCCATGCACCGCCGGCTCCCCGCCGCCGGTCATGTTCAGCGCCTTCTTCGTGACCGGCAATTCCTCCCGCACCTTCGGCCCCTTCATCGCCAGAAACTTCCCACCCTTCTTCACCAACGGCACGCACCACTCGATCAGCCAATCCATCGTTGCCACCGCCCGAGCTGTCGCCACGTCGTACTGCTCGCGGTGTGCCGGATCATTTCCGACATCCTCCACCCGCTGATCGAGCACCACGACGTTGCTCAGCCCCATCTGCTCCGCCGCAGACTTGAGAAACGCCGCCTTTTTCTTCGTCGACTCCACCAGCGTCACCTGCGCATCCGGCCGAGCAATCGCCAGCACCAATCCCGGCACCCCTCCTCCCGATCCCACGTCCACCACCCGAATCTCTCCCACCGGCAAGAACGGCAGCACCGTCAGCGAATCCGCCACATGCTGCACTTCCGCCTGCGCGCGATCTACAATGCGCGTCAGGTTCATCCGCTGATTCGCCTCCGTCAGCAGATCCAGATAGCGGTTGAACAAAGCCCCCTGTGCCTCGGTCAGCGCAACGCCCCCGCGCGCTGCAACTTGTAACCACAACTCATTCATCCCCAGAGCCTACCGTAGCATGGGCGTCCCGCCCATGTTTCCGCGTCCTCACTTCGCCGGCACGACGACCTTCAGCGGCCGAGGCCGGATGCGATAGCGGTAGGGGGGACGCGAATCCGTTACCTCTCCATCCACCGAAGCCGCCGCATGCTCGCGCGAAAAGATCGCGAAATCATCCATCGCCAGCACCTCAAAATTCGCCGCCGCCTCCAGTCGACCTGTCGCCGCACGCAGCAGCAGCTTTGCGATCCCTATCGGCCGATGCTCCTTCGCCACGTAAACATTCAGCAGCCGCCGATCCGCCACCGAAGCATTCTCCACCCCAAACACCTTCATCTGATACGGGTTGTTGCAGATGATCACCGAAGGCGTCAGCCGCACAATCGACCGCTCCCGCGTCACGATCCGCACGCGCAGCAGCGGCGGATCCTTGATGTTCCGCACCGTCGCGATCGCCATCGCCAGCCACTTGTTCCGCCCCGTCTTCTCGCGCTGCTCGTCCCGATCCTCCACGATCTCCACGTGCAAACCCAGGCTCGAGAAGTTCAAGAACAGCTTCCCGTTGACCTCCGCCACCGGCAGATCCACCACCTTACCATTCGCCAGCGCCCGCACCGCCTCCGCCAGATCCAGCGGCACACCCACGTCCTTCGCAAAATGATTGTGCGTCCCCAGCGGCAACACTCCGAACGCCACATCGCCGTCCTTCATCTCATTGGCAATGCTGTTGAGCGTCCCGTCGCCCCCGCCCGCGATCACGGCCTCGAACCCGTCATCCCCCGCGCGCTTCGCGCGCTCGACCAATACCGGCGGCTTGTCGATCACCACCTCGGCTTCCACCGGCGCCTCTCGAAACGCCGCCTTCACCTGCTCCAAGACGGCGGCAGGATCGCTCGCGCGCGCAATCGTCCCCGCCGACGGGTTAATCACCACCAGCATCCGCCTCACGCGCCCACCCCGTTCTCAGCAGGCGTCAACGCGAGCACCTTCAGCGCCCCCGGCAAGGTCCGAAACTCCAGCGGCGGCGACATCCTCCGCACCTCACCGTCCAGTGCAATCGGCACATGCCGCCGAGGCGTATCGATGTGCAGCTCCGCAACGTTTAACGCCGTAAAATCCCGCTCCTGTTCCAATTTCCCGAACAACCCCCGCAGCGCCAGCATGAAAAGTCCGAACCGCCCCGTCCGCGTCGTGAAGTAAACGCTCAGCTCCCCCCGATCCAGCGCCGTCCGCTTCCCCATCGCATTAAGCGACATCTCATACCGATTGTTCCCCACGAACAGGAAAGGCGTGTTCCGCGCAAACGCAACCTCCGGCGAATTGATCCGCACATGCACCGTCGTATACCGCCGGAATAAGCTCATCACCGCCATCAGCATTGCCACGAATTTCCCCCGCCCCAGCCGCTCGCGAATCTCATCACGCTTCGTCACGATCCGCGGATAAATGCCGATCGACGCGTTGTTGATAAACGTCTGCCCGTTCACCTGCCCCACATCCACCGCGCGCACGTGCCCCGCCGCGATCACCGCCGCCGCCGGCTCCAGTTCCAGCGGCAACCCCATGTCCTTCGCAAAGTGATTGAGCGTCCCGGTCGCCAAAACCCCCAGCGGAATCCCCGTGTTCACCAGCGCCGCCGCCACCGAAGAAACCGTCCCATCCCCGCCCGAAGCGATCACCGCATCCGGACGATTCCGCACCGCCTCCTCAATCGCCGCCGACAGTGACTTCCCCTTTCCCGAACACAGCTCACACGTCACCCCATGCTTCGCCAGCGCATCGCGAATCTCGGCAGGCGTAGGATGCGCCGTCGGCCCCGCATGAGGATTCGTAATCACCGCCACTCGCATGCGCGAGTGAGCCTAACGATCCCTCTCCGATCCGACTACGCCAAATGCGACTCACGCAACATGCAGCGCGAAACAGTAGATCCTGCTATTTCGTCATCGCCCATCTCGCACCTGTCCAGATGGCCATGACCGCAACGCTCCACCCAAACAAGATCGGCCGATACCAAACCCGCCCATCCACCAGGATGTGAACCGCCGCGCCAAGACTCCATAAATAAATCCCCGCCCCAATCAGCGATGCCACCAGGTCCCCCGTCACCCTCCGTACCAGGATCCCCTCCACCACCATCCCCGCGTTCACATACATCACCCACCCCGCCAGCAGCGCCTGCATTACCGTCCCCCAGCGCTCATGATGCACCGGGTCCAGCACCCTCGCCCACAGCGCCAGCGCCGTCACCGGCAACCCAAACACAACCGTCTGTGCAAAGCGGTACTGATACTCCCGCCGCCGCACCTCCGCCGGCCGATCGATCAGTTGCTTGACGCGATCCGATTCCGCCCCAGAACCTTCCCCGCGCGCCCCCGCCAACTCACGCCCGGTCTGCATGGGGCTGCGGCTGGGTAAAACCATTGGTCTGGTACCCCGCCTCCGTCACCCCATCCAAAAGCTGCTTCACCGAAACCAGCTTCCGATCATAAAGCACCGACGCCTGTGCCGAGAGGAAATCGACCTCAACCTCATGCACGCCCGGCAGAGCCAGCAGGCTCTTCTTGATCCGGTGCTCGCACTTGTGGCAGTGCATGCCTTCGATCCTGACGATCAGCAGTTGATCCTGGCCCACATCCTGGGGCATAACAAACCTCCACAAGCTTTCGGCTTTGATACGGTAAAAACTGAACTTCTGGGAAGCAACAAAGAAATCAGGACGTAAGTACATCGGCACCGCCGTTTAGTACCATTCCCGTTCCTATATCCCCGTTAACCGCATTAAGACGTTCGCCCGCCCCTTCAGGTTCGTCCAGCCAAACAAGATTAGACAACCTTAAAGCCCAGCCCGTTGTTTTCAAAAACTAAGATTTCGCCGCTCCCCACCCGACAGCTCTTCGCTATATTGACCCTCCACTTCGGAGCCGCTCATGAGCAATCAGAATGAAACGTCCGTAGCCCCGCAGCAGCGTCCCGCAGCCGCTCAACCCCAGAACAAACCCAAGCGCCAGCCCCCATACCAGATCGTCGTCCTTAACGACGAGGACCACACCTTCGCCTACGTCATTGAAGGCCTCGTCCGCTTCTGCGGCCACGACGTCGAAAAAGCCTACGAGCTCGCCACCACCGTCCACCAGCAAGGCCGCGCCATCGTCTGGACCGGCATGCTCGAAGTCGCCGAACTCAAACGCGACCAGCTCAAAGCCATGGGCCCCGACTTCTACGCCCCCAAAGTCGTCACCTACCCCTTAGGTGTCCTTTTGGAACCCATGCCACAATAGTTGCCACCCCTTCTTCCCCTCTCCCGGTACCCCGGGAGAGGGCAGGGTGAGGGCTCTTCCTCGACCATCAACCAGTCCCACTTCGCCATCAACCACACCCCCTCTCCCATACCCGACAGAGGGCAGGGGTGAGGGTCTACCTCTTCGAACACGCTCCCTCAGCGCCTCCTAGCCATTCCCCTCCCTCCCCCGAAAATCC
>DASVUC010000230.1:0-19366 GCA_036387255.1 Tepidisphaeraceae bacterium
AACTTTCCGAGCGAGGCGCGCGAGAAGGGGTATGCGCTGCTGGATCGGGTGTTGAAGGAGAAGCCGAAGGAAGTGAAGGCGGAGCTGGGTGTTGGGGCGGCGGCGGTGGCAGCGTCGGAGAAGTCGACGAAGACGAGGACCTATCGCGTACCGGAGTCGCGGTTGCCGTTTGTGAATGGCGAGATTGCGCAGGTGAAGGTGAAGGGGCGGGATCACGTGGTGAGCGCGGTGTGGGGCGGGAGCGTGGGCGGGCGGATTTATTTCTGGGATCCAATCGAGAAGAAGCAGTTCATGCGGATGCTGCCGACGGGGGTGCCGGGGGCGTACATGCTGAAGACGGCGGCGGATGGGAAGTTGTACATCGGCGACGGCAACGGCGATCTGCACCGGTACGATCCGGCGGCGGATGCGTTTGAGACGCTGGTGCGCGGTCAGTTGCATGGGATCACGTGGGGCGGGTGCGTGACGGGTCGGCATGTTGTGTGGACGGCGAATCCGGGGGAGGCGTGCGTGTATGACTGGCGCGAAGGGAAGCACGTTAAGACGTTTGCGCCGGTGGATTCGCTGGAGCCGCGTGCGCACTACGGGCACAACGTGATCAAAGCGCCGGACGGGCGGGTGATTTTGTTCATGGATACGCCGCAGTTGCACCTGTGCATTTTTGATCCGAAAGATCTCAGCGTGCGGTCGGTATTGCCGGAAAGTTTGAAGGGGCACTCGACGGCGGTGCACGCCACGTTTTTCGATGAGAAGACGTTGATGGTGTCGACGCTGGATACGAAGAATGGGACGCAGTTCCTGTCGTATCCCGAGTTTGAACTCCTGGCGACGGCGTCCGTCGACGCGACGGTGACGTATGGGCATGGGGCGCGGGTGGGGGAGTGGTACTACGGAATCTTCGAGGCGCCGACCGGCTCGTTGTGGAGGATCTCGAACGGTTCGCGGAAGTGGGAGCGGGTGGTGGAGCGTTGGCTGGGGGAGGAGAATGGGTATCTCGGGAAGTTCGGTGATCGAGTATGCGCGATCACGGTGACGGGGCGGGCGGTGACGTACGATCCCAGGAGCGGCGCGAGCGATGAGATGCAGATCGAAAATCCTGGGCAGATGGATGTGCACGCGATGTGCGTTGTGCCGGAGCGGGATCTGATCATCGGCGCGCCGTTCATCAATTCATCGTTCTGGACGATCAATCTGAAGACGGGTGAGGGGAAGGACCGCGGGCGGGCGATGCCGGGGGCGGGGCAGGTGAATCAGATTGTGTGGGATGCGGGGAGGCATCGGGCGCTGATGAGCGCGTACGTGGCGGCGGCGGTGACGGAGTTTGATCCGGCAAAGGGAGGCGGGTGGCCGAGTAATCCGCGGCTGGTGGCGTCGGCGGGGAAGGATCACCAGATGCGGCCGAAGGCGCTGCTGTTCGATCGGCGCTACGTCTGGATGGCGACGAGCCCGAAGTATGGAGAACTGGGCGGGGCGCTGTCGCGGATTGATCCGGAGACGAACGAGATCAAGGTGTGGCGAAACATCGTGCCGGATCAGACGATCAATGGGCTGGCGCTGGATCTGAAAAAGCGGCGGGTTTACCTCTCAAGCGAGATCCATGCGGACATGCAATCCGCGCCGCCGACGCAGAGCACGGCGCAGGTGGTTGCATTTGATATGAATGCATTAGAGGTTGTGAAGCGGAAGGTGGTGCGGGAGGGCGCGCCGGCGGCGGGGGTGCTGTGTGTGCTGAACGATGCGCGGGTGCTGGTGCATGAGGAGAACCGGTACTACGCATGGGAGGTCGAGGGGGATCGAATGGAGGCGCTGGGGACTTTGCCGGGCGTGGCGGAGGTGGCGAAGGATTCTCGCGGGGAGATTTGGGCGGCGGTGGGGGGAGCAATTGGGAGGTTCACGGTGAACGGGAATCGGATTGCGTTCGAGCGGGTCATCGAGCAAGAGGCGGCGTTTTTGCGGATTGAGGATGAGGTGATGTATTACGTGGTGGGGAAGGTGATTTATGCGACTGCGATGGAGGAGTTGAGGGAGAGGGGCGGAGCGAGCCAGAGCTGAAGCCTCGGCTTGGCTCGGGCGGGTTTGAACTCGATTCAAATCCCCCGCCTTCTCGCTTGCTAAACCTTGGGCGCTCCGGGCTTGTGCTGTTGGATCCAGTCGTAGTACTGGCGCATCTTCAGCTTGCCGGCGGCGTCTTCATCCACGTAAACGGTCGAGTCGGGGTGCATCTGAAGCGCGCTGGCGGTGATCATGGAGGTGACCGGACCTTCCACGGCCGCGGCGACGGCGTCGGCCTTTTTCTTGCCGTTGGCGAGGAGGAGGATCTTTCGCGATTCGAGAATCGTGCCGACGCCCATGGTGATGGCGTAAACGGGGACCTGATCGGGCGAATCGAAGAAGCGCGCGTTATCATCGATCGTTTGCTTGGCAAGGGTTTTAAGGCGCGTGCGCGAGGAGAGGGAGCTGGCCGGCTCGTTGAAGGCGATGTGGCCGTCGGAGCCGATGCCGAGGATTTGCACGTCGATGCCGCCGCATTCGATGATGCGTTTTTCGTACCACTCGCAGAAGGCGCGGTAGTTGGAGGTTGTACCGGAGGGAATGTGGATGTTCTGCGGCGGGATGTTGACGTGCTTGAAGAAGTTTTCGTGCATGAAGTAGTGGTAGCTCTGCTCGTGGGTGGTGGGCAGGCCGACGTATTCGTCGAGATTGAAGGTAGTGACCTGCGAGAAATCGATCTCGCCCTTGCGATGCATCTTGACGAGCTCCTGGTAAACGCCGAGGGGCGTGGAGCCGGTGGCCATGCCGAGGACGGCGTTGGGCTTGGCGTTGAGAACGTCGGCGATCTCCCGTGCTGCCGCCTGCGACATGGCTGGGTAGGACTGGTGGACAATGACTTCCATTGCGCTTGCTCTCCGTTGGGGTAACGAAGCGATTATCAGGGCTGCACGCGGAAAACGAAAATGTGAGACGGAAAAGGCGTGTGCAGATCCCGCTACCGGGCTATGTGTCGCTTTCTCTTGCAGAACGTCTTCAACAAGCCGCTGCGTAACTTTCATCCTGAACTTCAATCGATAGAATCCGCGTCTCCCGCGCTGCGGATCGTGCGGGAGTGTTTGGACAAAGATCAACAAGAGTCAATCAACAGGTTTACACCATGGCTAACAAGCGTATTGCGATTCTTACCGGTGGCGGGGATGTGCCGGGGCTGAACTCGGTCATCAAGTCTGTCGTCTATGGGGCAACGGCGCAGCAGGGGTATGAGGTGATCGGGCTTCGGCGGGGGTGGAAGGGATTGACGGATCTGGCGGCGGATAACTCGCTGGATCATGAGTACATCATGCCGCTGAATCGGGAGAACACGCGCACGGTCGAGCGGACGGGCGGGACGTTTTTGCATTCGTCGCGAACGAACCCGGCGAAGATGAAGGTGGAAAAAGTCGCGGAGCATGTGAAGCCTCGGCTGGGGAAGTGCAAGGAGATCAAGCCGGGCGTGATCGATATGACGCCGGTGGTGACGGAGAACTTGCAGCGCCTGGGCGTGGATTACCTGGTGACGATCGGCGGCGACGACACCTTGAGCTATTCGGCGGTGCTGGATCGGGCGGGGTTCCCAGTGGTGGCGGTGCCGAAGACGATGGACAATGACGTGCAGAACACGGAGTACTGCATCGGCTTCTCGACGGCGCTGACGCGCGCGGTGGAAGCGATCAACATGCAGCGCACGACGATCGGCTCACACGAGCGCATCGGGATCTTCCGGATCTTCGGGCGCGATGCCGGGTTTACGGCGCTGTATACGGCTTACGTGACGAGCATCCGCTGCGTCATTCCGGAAGTGAAGTTTGATCTGGAACGCCTTTGCCAGGTGCTGGTGGATGATAAGAAGAACAACCCGAGCCACTATTCACTCTTGCTGATGAGCGAAGGGGCGGCGTGGAAGGGATACACGGTGCAGGAGTACGGGGAGCCGGATGCGTACGGGCACCGGAAGAAGATGAACGTGGGCGAGGCATTCAGCGATGAACTGAAGAAGCGCACGGGGCAGGAGACGACGGTTTCGGATCTGACGTATGCGCTGCGATCAGGTGAGCCTGACTTTTTGGACAAGATGATCGCGACGACGTTTGCGACCATGGCGTTTGAGTGCGTGGCGAGCGGGGCGCACGGGCGGATGATGGCGATTCGGAATGGGTGCTATACGGATACGGAAATTCCGGATCCGAAGCTTGGGCCGAGGGCTGTGGATATTCAGAGCATGTATAATTTGGAGCGGTTCCGGCCAAGTTATCTGAGTAAGAAGGGGTTGCCGATTTTCTTGACTCGGGTGTAGTGGTCAGGGTTGATTGGCTGTGGAGAGGGTTCTTGTGGACCTGGGAAGAACCCTCACCCTACCCTCTCCCGGAGTACCGGGAGAGGGGAAAGAGGGAGACGGAAGAGGGGGAGATGGGGACGACGATGTCGACGCTTGCGGATATTCTTGAGCACAACAAGGCGTTCGTGGCCAAGGGCGAGTACCAGCAGTACTCCACGGATCAGTTTCCGAACAAGAAATTCGTTGTCGTCACCTGCATGGATACGCGGCTGGTGGAGCTGCTGCCGGCGGCGATGAATCTTCGGCAGGGGGATGCGAAGGTTTTGAAGACAGCCGGTGCGGTGGTGACGCATCCGTTTGGGTCGATCATGCGGAGCATCCTCGTCGCGGTGTATTCGCTGGGGGCCGAGGAGATCGCGGTGGTGGGGCACCATGATTGTGGCATGACGGGGTTAAGTTGCGCGACTATCTTGGAGAAGGCGCGCGGGCGGGGGATCAGTGAAGACACTATCGCGACCATTCGCCACGCGGGCGTTGATTTAGAGCAGTGGCTCAAGGGGTTTGAGAACGTCGCCGATGGGGTGAGGCAGAGCGTGGCGGTGATTCGGAACCATCCGCTTTTGCCGAAGGATGTGAAGGTGCACGGGCTGCTGATCTCGCCGAAG
This sequence comes from Tepidisphaeraceae bacterium, assembly GCA_036387255.1. GTDB lineage: Bacteria > Planctomycetota > Phycisphaerae > Tepidisphaerales > Tepidisphaeraceae > DASVUC01. The sequence continues at coordinate 4,972 of DASVUC010000230.1, forward strand.
ACGGGGGAGCTTGAGGTGGTCGAGCAGGGATGATTCAGCGCTGCCATCGCGCAAGGGGCGGGGCATGATGCGACCTACAGGAGATGCATCATGGAAAAAGATCCGAAGCACTACATCCAGGAAATCCGGGAGAACGTGGCGAAGCTTCAGGCGCAGGGGGTGATCACGCCCAGCGATAATGCGCTGTTTCATATGATCGACGGGATGGCCGGGCTGCTCTTGGCGACGATGGAGAACGTGGTGGATCTGAAGCGGCGGGTGGATGCGCTGGAGGGGAGACGTTGAATGGGCGTTAAGGGAATCGCTCCGCTGAGCCGGACCCGTCCAGGACTTGTGCGGAAGCGAAGCGTGCTTTCGTGTAGCGGGTTTGTCATCCTGAGGTACTCCGAACGATCTGGACGATTTGCCGTTTGGTGCCAGTTGCTTCGGAGTACCTCAGCATGACGTCAATCCTGTTTCCGAGGCCAGTGCGCGCGGCTCTAGTCAGGGGGCTGGCGCATTTGGTTTAGGAAGTTGCGCTGGAGCTGGTCGTAGCCGATTAGTTCGATGGGCTTGTCCTGAATGAGCTGCTTGAGCTTGGGGTTCAGGAGCATGTCAAGCTCGGCCTGCCGGTGGTCGGCCATGTTCTTGGGGCCTGTGGCGTTGAGGTCGCGCAGGGCTTCGACTTCGGGTGTCTTCACGAGCGTGTGGCAGACGATGAGGTAGAGGCCGGGATCGGTGAGCCTGTTGAGTTCTGTGACGAGGAACTCGCTCTTCTTCTCGGGTGGGACACTGTAAACGACCGGCCCTTGCATCTCGCCGAACCAGCGGCTGATGCCAAGGCCTTTTTCCTTCGCGACCTTGACGAAGCGCTCGCGCATCTCGGGCGTGGTGACGGCCATGCCCATGTGGTGGTCCATGTAGGAGATCTTGAGGCCTTTGCGGAGGGCGAGGTCGACTTGGGCGCGGATCTCCTTTTCCACTTCATCCATGTTGGGGTTGTGGGCGAGGAGGTCTTTGCGGGTGCCGAAGAAGTGGCCCCATTCGTCGACGAGCGACGGGACTTCCTTGGCGGGAAGGACGGGGCCCCACTTGTAGGGGGTCCACTCCGAATTGAGGCAAACGTGGACGCCGACGGAGACTTCCGGGTGCTTCTTCAGGATCTCGACCGTTTCATCGAGCCAGCCGGTGTTGACGATGACGCTCGCGGCAGTGATGGCTTGGGCTTCGAGGAGCTTCTGGAGCGCCATGTTGCTGGCGTGGGAGAAGCCGAAGTCGTCGGCGCGGATGACCAGGCGGATCTTGTTGTCGTTGAAGAGGTTTGTCGGGCGAGTTGATTGCCCGTGGACGAGCGACGGAAGAAGCGTCATGAGCAGAAGGGGAAGTAAGATTGATCTCATCTTGTCACGCTCCTGAAGTTTCACTTGGCCTGGGACTTGGAGATACGGAACAGCGCGGGCGGTTCATCGGTGGAGAAGAGGATGGTGCCGTCGGCGGCTTCGGCGCAGTCGACGGGACGGGCGACGCGCTTTTCGTTGGGCTGGCCGTCCACGATGGTTTGGGAGCCGTAGGGCTTGCCGGTGACGTTGTCGAAGAGGACGCGCTCGATGCAGGCGCCGACGGGGTGAACCGAATTCCATGAGCCGTGGGCGGCGAAGAAGAGATCGCCTTTGTGGTCGGGGAAGTGGTCCTGAGTGATGAAGGTGAAGCCGAGGACGGCCCAGTGGGCGTGGACGAGCCATTCGGGCGGCGTCGTCCTGGTCGCGAGTTCGATGATGTCTTTGCGGTCGGCAAACTCTGGGCGGACGACGCGGTTGCCGGAGAGATAGGGATGACCGTAGAAGGCGCCTTCGGCGTAGTGGTTGAGCTCTTCGGGGGGATTGAGATCGGTGATCGGTTGTTCTTTGGCGGTGCGTTCGCCGAAGGTTTTACCGAAGTTGTCGGAGCCGTGGTCGAAGCCCCAGATTTCAGTGGTGCCGGGGCGCTGGCGAAGCTTCTCCGTGTTGCGGATGCCGGTGCAGAAAACCTTGCGGTTCTTGCCCTCTTTGTCGAAGACGTAGATCGTCTTGCGGGGCGAGTCGAGCTCCTCGGTCATATTCCCGGGATCCGAGGCGGTGGCGAAGATTTGGGTGTCGGTGACAAGGAGTCCTTCAAAGGGGTGGCCACCGCCTTTGGGGAGGGAATCTTTTGGCGCGAGCACTTCGACATCGTCGGCCACTCCGTCGCCGTTCGTATCGCGCGCGCGGCTGATGGAGCCCTCAGAGGCCTGCGAGAAGTAGAGCCAGCCGTTGTGGAAGTCCATGCCTTGGACGGAGTTCTTGTTCTTCACGAAGACGGCCTGTTTCTGAAACACGCCGTCTTTGTCAGGTTCGGAAAGCGCGGCAATGGTGCCGTTGCGGCCTTGGGAGACGAAGAGAGTTTTGTGATCGTCGGAGAATTCGATGAAGCGGGCTTCCTTGAGCGCCTTGGGAGCGGTTGCGCGGCTGACGCGATAGCCGGGACGGACGGTGAAGGCGGGGACACCTTCGCCAAGGTCAGATTTGAGGTCGGGGGGAAGCTGGGCGCGGGCGGAGGCGGAGAGAAAGGTAACGGCAACCAGTATTACGAGAGGCGGGAGCTTAGTGAAAACCATGGCAAAGAGGTACCCGATATAGGACTTGCTGTCATGGTGATGGCGACGCCGCGGCAACGCCGTTCTTGTGATAAACCCCTCTCAGGCAACGGTTTATGCCATACCTGCCGAAAAAGAACGGTGGGGGGAGTAACAGCATGGAGTATTCAATTACAGAAGCACCCAACTTGGCTGCTCGTAAAGAGTTGAAAGGCAGCAGATGAGCCAGCAAGGCGACGAAAGTGAAGAGGCAGTGGAGCTGGGGCAGCGGTTGCGTCATGGGGACGACTCAGTGCTTCAGGAAGTGTTGGAGCAGTATGGCCCGGCGACGGCACGGGCACTTTCGTTGAGGTACCCAAGGCTGACCGAGCAAGACCTGGAAGAGGCACTGAGCACTGCATTGTTCAATCTGTGGCAGGCGAGGGCCCGTTACAGCCCAGAGCGGGGCTCGCTTCGGAGCTGGTTCTTCCTCATAGCACGAAATGCGGCGAGCGATATGGCTCGCGAAAAGGATCCGGCGCCGGAGCAGGTGGAATGGGAGGATCTGGCTGAAACGGAAAGTGGAGTCGACGAGGGGAGCGCGGTTCCGGCGGATCCGGTGATGCGGGATCGTCTGCTGGCGCTGCTGGCGACGCTGGGAGAAGACGACCTTCGGCTGCTTCTGGCGCCGACGTGGTCTTCCGACGGCCGGTGGAGCGAGACGTTATCGCAGGAGATGAATGTGGAGCCGGGAACGCTGCGCGTTCGCCGGTCGCGGCTGCTGAAGCGGCTGCGGTCGGCGTTGAAATCGAACCAGTGGGAAACGGGAAGTTCAGAATAAGCAACCTCGCCATTAACAGGAGATACGATGAAGACCAAGCATCAGTCGAACGATCAGACGGCACACCTGACGGAGAAGGTGGAGAAACTGCTGGAAGCCCTGGCGGACGGTCGGAACGTGGAGAAGGATTCACAGCAAGCCAAGCCACCTCCCGCCGGGGCTGCGGCCAACGTGGAGCGCATTCTGTCGCGCACCAAGCACTTGATGAACCTTGCGAGGAATTCGCAGATGTCGCTGGAGGAAGCGGCGGAAAAGCTTTACGAAGCGTGCAAGCACGACAGCGCTGCGGCGGCGGCGATGAAGGCGGCGATGCCTAAGGAATCGGCCGCAGAATGGATTCATCGGCTGGAGCGGATGCTGGTGGGTTTGTCGCAATCGGTTCGGCAATGCCTGCCGGAGCAGACGCGGCGGAGCGGAATCGCCAGGCTGAAGATCATGTGGGAAAAAGGCGACTCACCCTCAACGCTCGTCGGAGACGTCAAGATTGAAGATGAACCCGGGACGTTGTGCGCTTTGCGCGAATCGGCCAAGGATGCGGCGCGATGGCAAGGCGAGATTGACGATGAGGCAGCGCGTGAGGCGATCGCGGGCCTGCTGCTGTGGTCTGTCCGGGAATGGGAGGTGCCGCTACCGGGATTCGATTTGGTAGGTCGAAACGCATCCAGAACGAGGATGCTGTGGCACGCGCCGGTGGCGGCGGGTGAGACATCGTCGGCGGTAAACCCCGGTGCGATCCCGGAAGACGCGCGTTTTGTATTGTTTAACCAGAGACCGGTGATCGCGGCGATCCTGGATGTGATCCTTGAAGATATCTCGGTTGGGCTCAAGGAGTTTCCTGAAGTGGTGCGGCGAATCTGCCAGCACTTTGGCGTCAGCCAGCAGGAGGTGCTCAGCCAGTTCACCATGTTGGGCGACAGCCGGGTGCGCGAGCACATGAGCCGCGGCGATCAGAGCCGCGCCCGGGTGGAGCGTGTCGCGGTGGATGATCTGATCCAGGAGGTGCTAGGTCAGGTTAATGCTGTGGATGGGAGCACCGCTCCGCAGAAAGGCGTCTCCACGCCAAAGGTACTGCCATAGATGCCATTTGATGCGATCGTCTTCGAGCACGAGCTGGTGGACGAAGAAACCCTGTTCGGTCTGTCGTCCGGCAGGTCCCTGTAAAGTCGTTGCGCAGCGCATCTCCCAGATCACTGGGCGATGCGCGCGCACACGATAGGGCCAGACGCGGGAAGTATGGATATGACCCGTGAGAATAGCGGTTATGTTGTACTTGTCCGCCAGATCGAGCAGGCGCTTTGCGGAATCATCGTGCAGCTTTTGTGCGCCGAGCATGGAGGGTGGGATTTCAAAGGAATGATGCACCACCAGGGCGCGCGCGATCCTGCGGTTGTCAGACGGTTTTTCCGCGGCCTTGAGCTTCGCCTCAAGTTTGCGGAACTCATCATCAGAGAACTTTGCCGCGTGCGAGGATGGCGTCGGGTTGACCTGCCAACGGATGCAACCCGGAATTGGAATCGACCCCGAAGAGCTGAAGTTGGAACTTCCCGCTGGTGCTCGAGCAGGTGACGCTCCACGGCGTGGTTCGGAAATCGCTGGGAAAGATGCCGGGATTGTATGGACGTGCCGGAAAGCGCAGGCCGTTCCAGTGGTCGTGATTGCCGGGAATGGCGAGGTACTGGTACGTCTTGCCCAGTCCCAAGCCTAGCTCGTACACCGGGTGATCGAGATCAACGGGCCGCTTGCAGCGGAAGAAACTGTGAGCGGTGGCAAAGTCGCTCTCGCGTCCGTAGCACGTCAAGTCACCGCTGAGCAGCACATACAACGGCGGAACGCCGGCCGTCTCCTTACCGGCGGCGGCGAGGCCAGTCCAATACGGCAACAGCTCAAAGGCCTCCTGGAGCCCGCGGCAAAGGGTGACGTCGTGACCGCGCCAACCCGCGATCAAACCAAACTGCCTGTTGAACAAGTTGCTTTCAATGTGGACGTCGGAGACGTGCAGGACGATGATCTGTTCCATAGTTGAATGACACTATGGTGCGGAAATGAACTATAGTTGTCAAAGAAAATAGCGGGCCAAGTGCGTGCGCGGAGGGACTACGTCGCACGCAAGCGGAGTATCGTTCATGCATGAAGTGTCAGGCGGCGGGAACTAGCTGCGCGGCACCGGTGGCGGTGCCGCGGGGGCCGGGGAGCCTGGTGGCGCGGCGGGACTGGGGACGGCGGGCGTTGTCGGGGCGGGGGCGCGGTTGCCCCAGTAGCCCCAGCCGGCCCAGAGCATGGCCATGATGATTAGCAGTGCGATGATCCACCACCACCAGACGCACCCCATGGGAGCGGCTTCGTCGTTGCGAATGGGATCGGTGGGCGGTGTGTTAGCGACGGTCATGGCGGCCTCCGCGTAGGTGAGTTCTATTTGACAATGAACCGGCTCGGATGGGAATGCGAGAATCAACCTATTTGTTGCGCGGGACGAAAGACTCGCTGGACGAAGCAGGTGGTGACAAAGATTGCGAAAAGCGTGAGGACGATGATCGGCCCGGCGGGAACGTGAACGCGATGGATAGACAAGCTCACAGCGACGCCCGCCACGGCGGAGAGTGTGGCGACGATAACTGAGATCGTAATGACGCGCCGGAGGTCCTGGCTGATGAGGTTCGCCGTGGCGCCGGGGAGGACGAGCAGGGCGGTGATTAAGACACTGCCGGTGATGGGAATGCCGATGATGACGACCAGAGCGATCAGCACCATGAGGAGGTAGTGGATGAATGTGGCGGGAACCCCGGAAGCCTGTGCGGCGAGGGGATCAAGGCAGTAGTAGAGGATCTCCTTTCCAAGGCCGAGGAGCGTTGCAATGACGGCAACGGAGACGGCGATCGTGGCCATCGAGTAGCGCAGGCTGATGCCACTAAAACGTCCGAAGAGGATTTCGGGGAAGCCGGGGGGTTCGGCGCCGTTCATGGCCTGGCGAAAGATCTGCTGGGCGAGAAAGCCGAACGCGAGCGAGGCGACCATGAAGATGCCGATGGCGGTGTCGGCGCTGAGTCGGCTGGATCGGCTGACGTAGCCGATCGCGAGGGCGGTGAGCAGGCAGAAGACGATGATGGCCAAGTAGGGGAGCCAGAGTGCGTTGGTCAGTCGTGGCGCCAGGAGCATGACCAGCCAGGCGACGCCCGCGCCGCCGAAGCCGGAGTGAGCGATCCCCTCACCAATGAACGCCCAGCGGCGCGCGACGACGACGACAGAAAGGCCGGCACAAGCCACAGCCATAGCGGTAGTGGCGAGGAGAGCGGCCAAGGTTTCAGGAGAGATGAGCATTGGCGGTCAGAGTTGCAGTTGATGGATCAGCCGCTCACGGAGACGCTGCAATCGAGCGCTGCTGATGCTGCCGATAGAGCCCGCGACCTCGCTGTTCGTCGCAGCGTAGAGGTAACTCAGCCGGATCGCAGAGGGTTGTCTCAGCCCACTCTGACCAAAGTCGCTATCCCCCGCGTTCATGAGTTCATCCCACTGCGGCGTGAGCTCTTGAAGCCTGGTGCTGATCCCGCAGAATAAAAGGTTCTGGTACGAGCCAGGTAAATGAGCGAGCAAAAGAGCCGGTCGCAGTTTCGGTGCGGTCGCCCCGGTCACTTGAAGTCGAATTAGAACGATCTCGCCAGGATTCATGGGAGGCGCTTAGGCTTCAGATCTGCCTCCGAATATTCCGGCTCATCATCGGCGTAGGCTTGCGCGAAACGCTGGCGGGCGGCGTCCGCCCAGATCTCATCCGTGTCTCGATGCGCTATGAACTCCGCAAACTCAAGCACCGTCACCAGACGTTCTTCCGGGAGTTTATCGAGGACCGCGTTTAGCGATTGACGTGTAGTCATCCTTGTTCCTGAAGTACGGAGATGATTATACCACGGAATACCTGGCCGCTTGGACGGAGCGACGGTGGCGCATAAGCTTAGTTGATGCAGCCTCGGGTTTTGGTTCTTCGGACGGCGGGGACGAATTGTGATGGGGAGACGGCTTACGCCTTCGAGCTGGCGGGGGCGAAGGCGGAGTTTCTGCATCTGAATCGGCTGCTGGAGAATCCTCGGGCGCTGGATCAGTTCCAGCTTCTTGCGATACCGGGGGGCTTCAGCTACGGGGACGACATCGCGGCGGGGAGAATCTTTGCCAATCAACTCGTTCATCATCTGGCGGATGCGCTGAATCGATTTGTGCAGCAGCGCAAGCCGGTGATTGGGATCTGTAACGGATTCCAGGTGCTCGTGAAGACGGGGTTGCTACCGGGGCCGATCGCGGGGCGGCGGGGGCAGAGCTGCACGCTGGCTCATAATGATTGCGGGCGGTTCATTGATCGCTGGGTTCGGCTCGAGCCGGTGAAGAGCAAATGCATCTGGACGGCCGGTATGGCCCAGCCGCTCGAGCTCCCCATCGCGCATGGCGAGGGCAAGTTTGTACCTGCCGATAATTTCGTGCGCGAAGAACTGTGGCGGCAGGGGCAGGTGGTTCTCACGTATTCTGAAGCTCGGCGGGGCGTTGACGATGCATTTGCGGGTAATCCAAACGGCAGCACAGACGCGATCGGGGGAATCTGTGATGCGAGCGGAATGATTCTCGGTCTGATGCCACATCCGGAGCGGCATGTGAGCCAATTGCAGCACCCGGCGTGGACTCGGCGCGGGCAGGTTGAGGGGGAGGGCGAGGGGCTTTTAATCTTCCGCAACGCCGTTGGTTTTGCTGCAAGTGCAGTCGGTGCCGGTATTTAAAGTTCTAAGTCGGGTTATTGCTGTAAAATAGGGAAGCTGTGGCTGGTGCCGATAAAAACGCACGTTTCACCCAGATTAACCGGCAAAAACTGCATAATCCGGATAAGGGTTCTAAATTTCTCGTTTCGGAGCAATGCCGGCCGATACTATGCTGGACGCATGGTTCGAGCTCAGCGTTGAGAAATCGAATCATGCAACCACCTGACTCAGGAGTCTGAGTAGGTGGACGCGAAGGGATATGGGAGATTGACAGCTCCATAGCCTCTCTCGCACGGGCCAATACCGCAACGGCCCGGGGCAATTTGCCCGCCCGCGAGCGGCATCGCGGGATCAACAGGTTCCATGAAGGAGGTACTATGTTGCGGAAGTTTTATCTGATCCCGGCCTTGGCGCTGTTCCTGCTCCCCGCCATTGCTCGGGCCCAATACGAGCAGGGTAATTGGGATTTGCAGCTCGGCGGCTCGGGCTCGAATGACCGGGATTTCCGAACCGGCAACGCGTCGGTGAATGCCCAGCTCGGGTATTTGCTGACGAAGGAGCTGGAAGTCGGCGTCCGTCAGACCTACACCTGGGGTGACGGCGGCTCAGACTGGGCTGCCAGCACCGTGGGCGCGGTCGACTGGAACTTCGACTTCGACCGCTTCGTGCCGTTCATCGGTTTCAACATCGGCTACCAGTACGGTAGCGGTGGGAACGCCGACGGATGGTCAGCAGGTCCGGAAGGCGGCGTCAAGTACTTCCTGAACTCGACGACGTACGTCTTCGCGATGGCGCAGTACGAGTTCAACATTCAGGAATCGATCAGCGAAGGCGCGTGGTTCTACACCGCCGGCCTGGGTGTGAAGTTCTAAAGACTTCAGCCGACAGTCGAAGAATGAATCAAGCGAGGCGGCCTTTACAGGCCGCCTCGCTCTTTCTGCAGGTGGCGCGATTGGCGAGGGGGAAGGGGAGGCGATCCGGCAGCGCGCGGGCGACGCCAATCAACAGGGAGGTACGGGCGGAGGAACTCAGGGGCATCGCGGCGGGAGCCTCGGGTAAGATCTTGATGCATGAGCCGGGCCACCTCAGAGGCGTCATGGTGGAGCAGTTCGGTGAGGTAGTTGAAGAGGAGCTGGGCGAGGCGGTCGAGGGCGATTGAGTGCTGACGGCCGAGCCGGTCGAAAAGGTGCTGGGTCAGATTGTAGAAGGCTTCAAAGGGCGAGCCGGCGCCCTGGCCTGACCAGATGAGCGGTGTCGTCTGTACGAACTGGCCACTGTTGGCGATCAAATCCCAGAAGCGGGAGAAGCGGCGCATTTGCTGCATCGCGGGGAAGTCGATGTGTTTGGTTTGCAGGATTTCATAGGGCGGCGTGGGGGAGTAGATCATTTCGAACTCGGCGTCGTGGCGGCAGATGGGGGTGCCGCGGAGGCGCTTGAGAATGCCGACCTGGATCTCGTGAGGCCTTAGCGCGACGAGGCGGTCGAAACCTTGGGCGAAGGAGGTGAGGTCTTCACCGGGGAGGCCGACGATGAGGTCGGTGTGGAGGTGGACGCCGGTGTCGTTGCGCAGGAAGGTGAGGTTGTCGGCGAGCTTGGCGTTGTCCTGGCGGCGGCTGATGCGCTCGGAAACTTCTTCATTGAAGGTCTGGATGCCCACTTCGAACTGGAGTGCGCCGGGAGGGAATTGCTTGATGAGCGTGCGGAGCGCGTCGGGGAGACGGTCGGGGATCATTTCGAAGTGCAGGAACAGGCCATCGCGGTAACGCTCGAGGAAGAACTGGAGGATCGCCTTGCTGATGTTCAGGTTCAGGTTGAAGGTGCGGTCGACGAACTTGAAGCGATGAAGGCCGCGGTCGAGGAGCGATTGCATGGCGGCGAGAAAACCATCGAGCGGCGCGTTGCGCACGGGGACGTCGAGCGACGAAAGACAAAACTCGCACTTGAAGGGGCAGCCGCGCGAGGCTTCAACGTAGACGACGCGGTGGGCGAGGTCCTGGTCGGTGTAGAGGTGGTAGGGGAGGGTTAGAGATCGGAGATCGGATATTTGAGATTTCAGATTGGGAAAATCCGGGAGATCTGCGGCGACGATCTTCTGGAGCGGCCGTTTTCCGCTCAGCAGCTTGTCGCACAGCTCTGCGAAGGCCAGATCCGCTTCGCCGGTGATGGTGAAGTCGGCGAGTTGTGTGATGGGTTGCTGGTCGACTTCATAGGAGACTTCGGGACCGCCGAGGATGAGGGTGATGTCGGGGCGGAGTCGCTTGATCTGGGAGACGACGTCGAGAGATTGGCTTGCGTTCCAGATGTAGACGCCGAGGCCGATGATCTTGGGTTTTTGATCGAGAAGGGTTTCGACGATGTCGAGGGGTTTCTGGTTGATGTCAAACTCGAGGATCTGGGCGCGCTGCTGGAGGTGTGGCGGGAGGTTGGCGTAGAGGTAGCGCAGGCCGAAGGCGGCGTGGATGTATTTCGCGTTGAGGGTGGAGAGGACGATGTCCGGCATCAGCAGGTAGTTTAGGAGGAGCAAGGCACGAAGGCGCGAGCGCGGATGTGCTGGGGGTTTATCAAATTTTCCCTTTGCGCTGTCAGGGGGTTGGGGATCAACCTCGCGATGGACTGGCGGCGACGCCGACGGGTGCACGAGGCGCTGAAGGAGGTTCCGCACGTTGGGCGCAGCGGCGAGCAACGCATCGAAGATGCGGAGCAGGTTGAGCGCGTCCTGGATGCCGCGGAGCAATTGAGCGATCTATCGCGGCAGGCGTTTGTGCTCCGATTTGTGCAGGGCGATTCGTATGAGCGAGTGGGCGAGGTGATCGGAAAGACGGCACATCAGGCGCGGGGTCTCTGTCACGCGGCGCCGGTTGAGATTCAGATGTACGTGCCGGAGGACAAGACGGAGGTGAAGTACAGCAGCCGGGATCGCACCGTGCGCATTGGCGGGGTTTGGGAGCAGTTTGCAACGAACTGGAAGGCGCGACGTCCGAAGGTGCGCTGGTTCGTTTCGATGTATCGTTTCCGAAGAGTGATGCGAAAAAGCAGGCGGAGAACGACCGGGCGGATCTGCCGACGGAGGTTGTGATTTGGGCGGAGCGCAGACGAAGCTGATCCGGAAAGGGAAGTCGAAGGTCGTCGCGATCATCTGTTTCCCACGCGCCGCTGGTCGGGCTGGTCGAATAAGAAGGCTCTTCACTTTCACACGAAGTTTGAAAAGCTTGCGAGGACGGAGAACGGCCGCTGGTATCCCGAAGAGTGGACGACCAGGACCGAGCTCGAGGAGGGGCGGTCGGTGACGTACCAGAAGTCGCGATTGCAGCTCTGGACGGGGAAGACGGTCGGGCCGGAATGGTTCAAGAAGCGGGCAGGATCGATGAAGGTGAACGAGCAGTGACTGAACCACAGTCGAGCAGCGGCCGGAGCGTTTGTGTCAGCTTTGCAGGATTTCGTCTGAGTCGGAGGCGTCTTTGGTGGTCGGTTTGAAGAAGGTGTCGTAGACGGATTGGCCGAAGAGGACGTCGGTTCCGGCGCCGCCGTCAAGGTTGTCTTTGGCGGAATCATTGCCGGCGGCGAGGAGGTCGTTGCCTTTGTTGCCCTGGAGGGTGTCGGAGCCGGCTTCGCCGGAGAGGGTGTCGTTTCCGGCGCAGCCGAAGAGCTGATCGTTCCCGGTGCCGCCGGAGATGAGGTCGGATGAGTTGGCGCCGAGGAGGTAGTCGGAGCCTTCTTCGCCGTAGAGGGTGTCGCGTCCGGAGCCAGTGACGATCGAGTCGTTGCCGTTGCCCGCGAAGATGCGCGAGCGCGCGGGGAAGACGCCAAGCTTTTCGTTGACCGTGATGGCGTCGTTGCCGCCGTAGGCGTAGATGGTGATCGTGGTGATGCTGGCGAAGGCGAAGGACTTCTTCACCCCATTCAGGTTCACGATGAAGCGCGTGGGGTTATCGGTGACGTCGTACAGGCGGATGATGTCGTCGTAGCGCGAGCCAAAGATGCGCAGGTCCGTGCCTTCGACGATCATCTGGTTCTGGTGGAGGACGGCGGGCGGTTTGCCGGTTTCGGGATCGAGGGCAAAGGTTTCGGTGGCGGTGGTGACGATGAGTTTTTCAGCCGCGACGGCCAGGGAGGTTTCAGCAAAATCGAAGTTGAACCTGCCGCAGTCTTGCACTTTAAACGTGCCGGCGGAGGTGCCGTCGGTGCGCCACAGCTCCCAGTTTTTCGTTGCGTCGTACGGGGCGAGGAGCATGTAGATCTTGCCATTCACCTGAACGACGGAGTGGCGGTTGTACTTCAGCTTCGCGACGAGTTGCAGTTGGGAAGCGGGTGTGCCGTCGCTGGTGAAGATGGAGGTCGCGTAGCCATCGCCGGTGTTCATCATGAGGAGGATGTGACCGTCGGCGAATGCGGTGGCGTTGGACGTGCCGAAGGCGGCGGGGGCTTTGGCCACGACATGCGTGCCGTCGGCGGTGCCGTCGCTGGTCCAGAGGTAGTTGTCGTAGACGTTCCTGGCGACGCGGGTGGATTGGCGGAAGTAGAGTCGATCGCCGGCTGCGACAAGGTCGGAGAAGGTGCTGGTGGCCCCGTTGCCAAGCGTTCCGATGCGCTGTGTGCCGGCGGCAGGGCCGTCGGTGGACCAGAGGGCGTAGGTGCCGACGGTGGGAAGGACGGTGCGGTCGCCTTCGAACATGAGGTAATAGAGCTTGCCGCCGGCGTTGACCATGTCGCTGATGGTGTGGGGGGAGCCGGTGTTGAGCTCGAACGTGCCGGCGTAGGTGCCGTCGGTGGCGTAGGCCTTGCCCATGCCGTAGACGAAGACGGCGCTGTTGCCGACGGCGTGTCCGGAGGAGAAGAAACCAGAGCGGTAGCCATCAGTGTTCTTGAAATCCGCCAGCAGGACTTTGCCCGGGCCCGCCCAGATCTTCACGCTCGATGAAGCCGCGTCTGATTGGCTGCTTTCGGTGGATGTGGAGAAGATCTTGTCGCCGACGATCTGCACCAGGCCGGGTTCATAAGTATTAGAAATTCCAGACACCCAGGTCGTTCCCGCTGCGGTGCCATCGGATGCGTAGATCGACGAGCCAACGAGGAAAATCAGCTTGTCGCCCATGGTGCCGATCAGCTGGGGGGAAGAGCTGGCGGTGCCGGGGATGATGTCCTTCACGAGCCAGGTTCCGCCGAGCGTGCCGTCGGAGCGCCAGAGTTCTTTGCCGTGGGCGGAGTCGGTGGCGGCGAAGTAGGAGATGCCGTTAAGCGTGACGGTTTCGGTGGGATAGATGCCGCCGACGTCGGCGAGGAGGTTGGAGGAGAGGAGCGTGCGTTTTTCGAGCAGCTCGATTGTCGAGAAGCGGGACATAACAGCTCCAGTCGTTGGTGTGACTGGGCGGCCCCCGTGGCGGGCAACGCTGGGTGAGCGCGTGCAGCCGCACCAGTAGATATGTCGTCTGATGAAGGCGGCTACTTGATTGATGATCCGGGAAGATGAAGCGGTGCTGGCCAGCAGACGGTGCAACCGTCACAAACGTCGCAGATGGTTGGGCATCGTGGGAGGTGTGGCAGGGGCGGCCCACCAGCGGTCTCTGTGCCAATGCGGCGATGTAGGGGCGACGCAGGCGTCGCCCTCTTCATCGCAGTCCGGTGATCAGCGCGAAGCGGAGGCCGGGGGTTTTCCGAGGAAGAGCCAGACGTAGCCGTGGTAGCCGGTGTTGTTGTTTTGGAAATCGCCGACGAGGAGGTCGGGGTGGCCGTCGTGGTTCCAATCCGTGACGAAAGGTTTGGTGCGAATGCCCCAGGGAGTTTTGTTGTCGCCGTCCTGGTTGGACGCGGGGAGCAGGGTGACGGCGGCAGTGAGCACAGGGGCGCCGCTTTTTTCACGGCCTTGAGCGAGGAAGAGGGTGACGGAGCCGTCACCGGAGCCGACGATGAGGTCGGGGGTGCCGTCGCTGTTCCAGTCGGCGACGGTGGGGCCGGCGTCGGATTCGACTTTGACCTCTTTTCCGGCGGCGGTGATGCGGGCGCCGGTGTTGGGCTTGGCGCGTCCGAAGAGGAAGCTGCCGGCGGTGGGCTGCTTGTAGACCGGCTTCTCAGCGGTGCCTTCGTTGCGGACGAAGAAGACGTTGCCTTCGATGTCGCCGATGATCAGGTCCAGTTTGCCGTCGTTGTCCCAGTCGAACGCGAACGGCGCGGCGGCCATGCCGGCCTTGAGGGGCTGGTTGTTGGCGGTGTTGATGGTTTGGCTGGCGTCGAACGTGCCGTCGCTCTTGCCGGGGA
>DASVUC010000231.1:0-6744 GCA_036387255.1 Tepidisphaeraceae bacterium
ACCAGCGCATCCACCACCGGCTGCGCCTGCGACGCCGGCAGCGTCTGGACATCTGGCGGTATTTTCACCGGCTTGATCGCCGCCGCCTGCTGGTCGCTGCGATATTTGTCAACCGTCGCCAGCGCCCGTTGGAAATCCTGCGATTCCTTCTTGCTCGCCGCGGAGAAGTATGCGGCGATCGCCGTCGCCTCGGTATCCGTTACGGGAAAGCTCGGCATCCGAATCCCGCCCGCAGGCCCCGCGTGCGCTGGGTCAGGCATGTAAAGCAGCGGCCGCAAAAGCTCCACGTTCTTGAGGAAGTTGAACAGCCACGCGTGCTGGATCTTGTTCCCCTCGCCTCGCAGGCTCGGCGGAATCTTCGTCGGCGGATTGATCTCATCCGGCTTGTACCACTGCTGCACCGCCGGCCAGTTCTTCTCGATCGTGTGACAACCCACGCAGTTGTATTTCTGCACCAGCCGCCGACCCAGCGCCTCGCGCTGCGACTGCTCGGAATTGCTCTTCCCCAGCATCTTCTGCGTCACCAGCGGATCGCGATTGGAGATGACAAACGTCACGATCGCATCCACCTCGCGATCGCTCAGATAAAAGGTCGGCATCTTCAGCTTGTCGTAGGGCCGCCCGGTATCCTGTTTCGCCGGATCCGGCTCCAGCAGCGCCCGCCCGCGATCGTACACGCGCGTGTTCTTCAGCTTCTGCGTCACCCATCCTGTGCGCGAGTGCTCCACATGAGGCCACGCCGCCTCCACCGTCCGGGGCGCCACTTCCATCGCCCCATGCTCCGGCGTAACGGTCGAAGCGCTCGCCACCGGCTGCGTCGCCGTATGCGACGCCGGCGTCGTCCCCTTCAGCAGTTCCGGCGCACGATCCGACAGCCCGTTGACCATATTGATGGGCATCCGAGGCCGCTCTTCCTTCAGCTTCTCGACCTTCTCATGCTCGAGATAGCCGAAGTCCAGCTTATCCAGACCCTTCTGCCCCCAATCCGACAGGTTCGCGCAGGGGCTCGAAAGCGCCTCGGTCCCGTTGATCGCGTGGCAATTCATGCAGCCGTAATGGCTGATCAATCTATTGCCCAGGAAGACAAGACGTTTCTCGTCCTTGCTCATGCTGGCGGCTTCCGCCCGCGCATGCTGGACATCGTTCACCGCGGTCGTCAGCGCCGCCGTCGCCAGCGACGTCAGCTCCTTATCGTCATCCGCCCGCTGAATCGCCGTCTGCGGTGTGTACTTGCTCCTCAAGAAGAGCGCGGTCATCTCGATCAGCTTCGGCGTGTCGACTTCCGTCAACTCCGCCTTCCACGGATCATCCTTCTTGTCGTTCGTCCGCTTCTGCGCCAGCAGATATTCCGTCAGGTCCAGCGCCTGTTGTGGCGTCAGGCGCAGCCGCGGCATCACGGTGTATTCGCTGTAATGGCGGGGCTCCAGCAGCCAGTTGTAAAGCCAAAGCCGAGCTTCTTCCGGCTTCTTCCCCGCCGTCAGCTTCGTCCCTACACCGCTCAGCTCCGGCCCATGATGCTGGAACGCCGGCTTCACCGTTCCGTCCGGATACTTCAGCTGCTCGCCGGAATAGTTCGGCGCGAGGTTCTCCGTGATGTAAAGCTGCCGCGCGTTGTAGCTCATCTCGTCATAAAGCTTCATCGCCGCCGTCGCCAGCGCCTTTGCGTCCGGCGTCTTCCCCGTCTCTTCCTCGATCTGCCGAGGAAGCCTGCCGCTCTTGATGAGGTCCGTCGTGATCCACTTCTGCGCCAGCGTCTGCGGCTTCCCATCCGGCCGCTTCTCCGCCTGGATCTCATTCAAATTCGTATGACATCCCAGGCACCCCAAATTGTTGAACAGCACGCGTCCCCCGTCCGCGCTTCCCTTCATGTTTGCGGCGATCGCGTACTTCATCGGCAGCGGCCCCAGCGCGGGCTGCGTCGTCGCGACCGCTCCCGCCTGCGGATACTTCGTCGCGGTGCGCACCAGGTATTCCGTCAGCGCCCGCGCCTCCTGCCGCGTCCGGCGAATTTCTTCGCTGCTGGAATTGTTCTCCAGCATGAAAAAGTGCGGCATCTTCGTGCTGGGACGAAACGCCTTGGGCGCCCAGATCCACGTGTTGATGTACGCCGGCGAAAGCTTCGCGGTGATGTTCCGCAAATCCGTCCCCACCTTGCGCTGCCCATTGGAGGAGATCAGCTTCAAGTCGCTGGGGTTCTGAAAGTCATCCGCTGGCAGAAGCCGATCTGCCGCGGCGCCAATCGTATCCCTGAACGTATTTGCCGGATCAAGCTGATGGCAGTTTGCGCACCCCATGTTGGTGAACAAGCTCCGCCCTTCATACACCTGCGGCGCTTCATCTTTGATGTCATCCACATTCAAGTGACACCGCACGCAGTTGGACTGCAAATACTTGAACGGCCGCATCGGCCAGTCCCACTCGTGATACACCAGCGCAAATCCGCGCGGCGCCGCCGGTTCATACGTCGCAATCCAGTACCGCATCTGCGGCACCGCCCGCCCAACACGCCCTGTCGCCGGATCCACATAAGGCACCGGCGTCGTCTCCGCCGCCGCCTCCGGATTGGTCGGCGCTTCCGCCACACGCTTCATCGCATGCGCCGGCCGGGTGGTTGCTTCCGCCCCCTTCGTAGCATGCGCGTCTGGCCCATGTTCCAGCGCCAGATGAATGTCCCCAGCCTCCGTCGGCGCGAGCGCATCGTGCGGATACACCGTCGCCAGCATGTTGCTCATATCCGGCTCATGATGCGCGGGCGGCGCTTTCTCCGCGTCCAACTGCTCTTCCAGCACCGGCGCGCCGGTCTTTTGATCCACCCAGATCGGGCGAGGCGTGTGCGCCGCGACGACGAAGTTCGTCTCCTGCCCGGAGCCGTCATGACAGCTCGTGCACCCCACCTGCTCGAAGGGATGCTTGCTGTCCGGATCCACGTACAGCGCCAGCTTCGGATGCGCCAGCAGCACCGGCGAATCACCGAGCGCGCTTAAACGTTCTTCCTTTCGGAACGCGTTCACCTCCGCAATCAGCGACCGGCGATAGGTGTCGTTGAGCAGCTTCAGCTTCTCCGCCGCCATCGCCGCCCGCACGCCCGCGCTCAAATCCTCCACATACTTCATCGCCACCGTGCGCGGCGGCTTGATCTTGCTCTCCTCCAGCCCCTCCTTGATCTCCGCTGTCACCGCAGCGCGGTTGGTATCCCCATTTTTCTCGCTCGTCACCTTCACTGCACGAGCCTTGCCCCCATCTCCAGCCCCATACGCAATCCACGCCCGCGCCACCAGCCCTACAACCTGATCCCGCACCGCAGGCGGCAGCTTCGCATCGTCGTACGCAAAACTCTCCAGCTCCTGCCCGTTCACCGTCACGCGGACGAGCTGCCCCTTGCCCACCGTCTTCGACAGCGCTCCGATCCGCGTCGCGTGCACCGATTTCTTCGAATTTAAAAGACTCGGCGCCAGCTTCGCCGCATACCCCTGCCAGAACTCCGGCATCGCCACCGGCCCCGGGCGCGCCACGGTCGCCGCCGGATCCGCCGCCTTTCCGGTCGCCTTCTCCGGCAGATTTGCCTTCCGCGCCGTTGCGAGCTGCTCTTCCAGATACGCGATCACGCGCTCTTCCGAAAACTCCTTCCGAGCGATGTTGATGTGACACGTCGTGCAGCGCTCCACCGTCTCGATCTTCCGGAACGCCACGTCCGTTAAGACATCGGGCAGCACCACCTGCGCCACGCGCTCCCGCGGATTGATGAATTGCATCAGCGGAGTCGCCCGGACCTGATCGCTCAAGTTGGCCAGCAACCCCTTCGGCTCCAGCACCGCCAGCTTCTTCTCCAGCGCGTCCGAATCTTCCGTCATCTTCGTGCGCTGCTTGATGAGCGCATCGCGATCCGCCGTCGCCGACGCCAGCCGATCCTTCGCTTCTTTCGTCTGGTCCTTGATCTGCTCGATCTTCAGCGCCTGCTCGGACAGGTCTTTCCGCGGCCGCTCCAGACCCTTCGTGAGCTCGTCCGCCTTGTCCTTCTGTCCCGCCGCCAGCGCATCCTGTAGCGCCGACTCATCCACCTGCACCAGCGCCTTGCGGTTGTTGTATGTGAACTCTTCGTTGGCCTGCTGGTTCGCCAGCTTCTTGATCTGCGACGAAAGCTGATCGATCTCCCCCTGTTTGCTCGCAAGCTGCTCGTTCTTGACTTTGATTTGCTCGTTCAGCTCCGCCAGCCGCGCCTTGCGCTCGGCGGTGTTCTCGCTGGTCAGCTTGTCCTCAACCAGCGCCGCCTCCCAAACCTTCCCGCGCTGCTGAGGCTCGCGCCACTGCTGGTTGTAGTCCTGGATGATCGACCACCCCGTGATGGCCAGCAGCAATACCGCCGACGCTGCAAAAACTTTGTTCAGACGTGAAATATTCCAAAACGTATCGGTGGGGATCGGCATCGCTCGTTCACCCGATGTGTAAAAAGCCTAACGCCCGATAAAAGCGAGGCTTCTGTCGCAATACGTCCGCAGAAACGCTCTGCTTCTATACCCCAAGCTCCATACGCTCACAAGCAAAAACACCCTGCTGGCGCCAGCCGCGCGCCCTGAACCAGGCGCCGGGTTATGGGCCGCGAATAGATAAACCAAACTCCCCAGCCCCTCTGGTCGATAAAACCATTGCGAGGATCTTGCTCATAAGGAGTTCGAGAATGAAACGGTCCCTAATTTTGTTTTCCGCCTGCCTCTCTGCGTCGCTCTTCGTCGGTTGCGCCAGCAACCAGCAGAAAGAAGCGAACCAACCGGTCTCGCAAGGCTACATGCCCAAGGGCGCCGTCGAGCCCACTTTGGCCAAATCCGATCCCTTCCTCAGTGAGAAGGATCCTCCGGTCGCCGCCATGACGCACTTTGCCGCCGGCCAGTACGCCGAAGCCGAAGGCAACTACCAGGTCGCCGCCCAGCAGTACGAGCAGGCGTGCCAGGTGCAGCCGGACTACCTCTGGGCCGAGTACCGCCTTGGCGTGGTCTACTCGCACATGAAGAACTGGCCCAAGGCCGTGGAAGCGTGGAACGCCTACATCGAATCCACCAATGGCGTCGCCAGCGCCTACTCCAACCTCGGCTTCACCTATGAGCTGATGGGCGATTGGTCTCGCGCCGAAGAAGCCTACAAGAAGGGCCTCGACAAGGACGGCACCTGCCAGCCCTGCCGGGTGAACTATGGGCTGATGCTCGCCCGCCGCGGCCGCATCCCCGAATCCGTCCAGCAGTTCCAGGCCGTCCTCACCCCTGCGGAAATCCACTACAACCTTGCCAGCGTCTTCGAGCAGCAAGGCCGCCGAAAGCTCGCGAAAGCCGAGTATGAAATGGCCCTCAAGCTCGACCCCCAGATGCACGACGCCCAGACCCGAATGGCGTCCATCAATCTCGCCGAGTAAGCAGCAAGATCATCTTGATCCCCCGGAACCCGCGCCCCTTGGATGCGGGTTCTTCTTTTTTCGTGGCATGGGCGTCTCGCCCATGCGCCCCCTCACGCATGGGCGAGACGCCCATGCCGCGCGCCATTACCATGCCGTCATGAACCACCTTGTCCCGCTTGTCCCCCTCCTCATTCTCTCGACTGCATCCTTCGCCTCCACCACCCAACGCTCGTCACTTCAATTCAAAATCGCCCTCCTCGGCAACCCCGTCACACGCGCCGAGTGGTCCGAAGCCAACCTCCAGACGCTCAAAGACGCCGGCTTCAACCAAATCCAGCTCAACATCGCCTGGGGCTCCCGCCCCTTCAAAGAAGCCTTAAACCTCAATGACGTCGTCGCCCCCGCCGGCGAGGAAATGCACCCCGAAGTCCAGCGTCGCAATACGGAATTGAAGCAGCGCATTGCCCTGGCCAAAAAAGTCGGCCTCCGCACCCTCTTCCACTTCGGCTCCCCCTTCATGTGGCGAAATCCGGATACCGGGGAAATCCTCCGCGGCAAACCTGACGCCTTCAAAATGCCCTTCTTCGACACGGGCAACCCGAAGCTCGTCGCCTACGAAACCGCTCTGCTCGAGCAGCTCGTCAACCAGTTCCCCGACATCGACGACATCCTCGTCTACACCTACGACCAGGACGCCTGGCAGGCCAACCAATTCTCCGATGCCAAGTTCTCCCGAGGCATCCCCCTCCACGAACGTCTCCCCGCGTACCTCAAGAAGCTCCACGAAACTTTCACCAAGAACAGAGACGGTCACCGCATGTGGTGGGAACCGTGGGAGCTCAGCGCAGGCCAGATCTACAAGATCATCCCCCAGCTTCCGACGGAAAACTTCGGCCTGATCATCCACTGCAACATCGCCGAAGCGCAGATCGCCAAGCCAGTCGATCTCTGGTACCGCCAAGCGGTTCGTCTCTGCGCTGAGCGAAACATCCCGGTTGTCGGCGAAGCGGCCTTCTGCGACATGACCGAGGAAACCCAGGACTGGTCCATCCCCTGCCCCCGCCTCGCCGACGAGCAGTTCCTCGCGATGACAAACGTCCCCGGCATCGTCGGCATCAAGGAATACTTCGGAATCCCCCTCGCGCCGCGCGACCTCAACTTCAAAATCTTCTCCGCCCGCCTCAAAGGCGCAACGGAAAACACTGAGACACTCATCGACCAGCAGATCAAATCCTTCGGCGATCAAGCCCCGCAGGTGAAGACGATCGTCAAGCACCTCGCGGACGCCATGCAGATGTACCCCTGGGAAGGCGCATGGCAGTTTCGTCTCACCTCACACGCCTCCATCGATCACGGCTGGC
>DASVUC010000232.1:0-1882 GCA_036387255.1 Tepidisphaeraceae bacterium
GTGCGCTCGGTGACGCTCACCAGCATGATGTTCATAATCCCCACGCCACCCACCACCAGAGAGATCCCCGCCACGATCAACAGCAGCGTCGCGATCAACCCCTGCGTGCGCGCCAGCGTGTTCAAGAACTCCGCCATGTCCTGCACCTGGAAGTCGTCCGGCTCATCCTCCCGCAGGTGATGTCGATCGCGAAGCAACTGCGTGATCTGCTTCATCGCCGCCGGAATCTCCGGCGTACTTTTGGCCGCCAGAGAGATCGAGTTGATGTTCGTAAACCGGATCGGCTGCGGCGTGTTCGCCTGCTGCACCGCGCTCGGCACCGGGTAAAGCTGCACCCCCTCGCTCGGATACAAATTGCTCAGCGTGTTGATCCCTCCGTTTGCAGAACCGCTCGAACTCGATCCGCTCCCCGTAGCTGAGCTCATCCCGCTCGTCCGCCCGGAAATGCGATATTTGATCGTCGTCCAGGGCGCCATGATGATGTCGTCCTGGTCGCTCCCGAACATCGTCGCCCCCTTCCGCGACAGCACCCCCACCACGCGAAGCGAAACATTCGCCAGCCGAAGATCCTTTCCGATCGGTTCCTCACTGCCAAACAGCTCGCGCTTGATCGTCGTCCCGATGATGCACACCTTGCTGCTGTTGCGCACGTCCTGATCGGTGAAACACGCCCCTTCGCCGATCGGCCACTGCCTCACGTCCAGATACGACGGCGTTGTCCCGGTGATTTGCATAGGGACCCAGTTGCGATTCCCGTAAACAAGCTGCCCATTTGCCCGCACTTCCGGCGCAGCCGCCTTCACCGCGGGGCATTCCCGCGCGATCGCATCGCAATCCTCCGGCGTCAGCGTCATGACGCTTCCCGCGCCCCAGCTCACCCCACCGCTCGCCGCCTGCCCCGGCCGCACCGTCAGGTTGTTCGCCCCCAGGCTCGCGATCGAACGCTGATTCAGCGTCGAAACACCGTTGCCAATCTCCATCATTGCGATCACCGCCGCGATCCCGATCACGATCCCCACGCACGTCAGCGCCGAGCGCATGATGTTCCGCCGCAGCGCCCGCAGCGATGTCTGGAATGTGCGCACGGCCGTTCTCACTTGTGCACCACCTCCGCCGGAGCCGGCGCAACCGTCGCTTCGCCATACGCCCCCGCTTCGATCAATCCATCGCTCATGCGGATGTTCCGCTTCGCCACCGCCGCCACGTTTGCATCGTGCGTCACCAGGATGATGGTAATTCCCTCCTCCTCGTTCAGCCGCCGAAACATCTGAAGAACTTCCTTGCTCGTCACCGAATCCAGATTCCCCGTCGGCTCATCCGCAAACAGCAGCGGCGGATTGTTCACCAGCGCCCGCGCGATCGCCACGCGCTGCTGCTGGCCGCCGGACAGCTGCGAGGGATGATGATCCATCCGATCCCCAAGCCCCACACGATCCAGCAGCGCCTTCGCCCGCTCCCGACCCTCCTTCTCCGAAAGATTCGTCGCCGTATACGTCAGCGGCATCGTCACCTGATCCAGCGCGCTCGTCCGCGGCAGCAAGTTAAAATTCTGAAACACGAATCCGATCTTCTGATTCCGCACCCGCGCCCGCTCATCCGTCGACAGCCGTGAAACCTCCTCATCATCCAGCCAATACTCGCCGCTCGTCGGCCGATCCAAACACCCCAGGATGTTCATGAGCGTGCTCTTCCCCGACCCGCTAGCCCCCGTCAGCGCCACCATCTCCCCACGGCCAATCGACAGCGATATCCCCTTCAGCACCGGCACATCCAGCTCGCCGACGTGATAAGTCTTGGTGATATTGTTCAGCCGAATCAGTTCCATAACCGTCAAAATCTTGGATGCCCCTCTGTCCCCTCTCCCGGTACTCCGGGAGAGGGC
>DASVUC010000233.1:0-4192 GCA_036387255.1 Tepidisphaeraceae bacterium
GGGCTCGATCGACCTGGCGCTTCTGGTCGTTGCCGCGGACGATGGGTGGATGCCGCAGACGGAAGAGCACCTGCAAATTCTGACGTATCTGGGCGTGGAGCACGCGGTGGTGGCGCTGACGAAGTCCGATCTTGCCACGGATCTTGATTCTGCGATCGCCATGATCCGAGCGCGGCTTCAAGAGAGTCCTCTGGCCCATGCTCCCATCATTCCCACCTCGGTCACGGCGTCGACGGGAATTGAAGCGCTGAAGGGCGCGATGGCGCAAGTGCTGTCGCAGACGCCGCCGCCGTGTGACATTGGCAAGCCGCGATTGGCGGTGGATCGGGTGTTCAGCTTGAAGGGTATTGGCACGGTTGTCACGGGAACGCTGACGGGTGGCGCGCTGCGGCGTGGCCAGGGCGTCGTCATTGAGCCTTGGGGATTGCGGACTCATATCCGCAGCGTGCAGACGCACAATCGCGAAGTTGAGCAAGGTCTGGCCGGCTCGCGGGTCGCGCTGAATCTTCCGGATCTGAAGCCGGCCAGCGGGCGCCGGACGCGCGGATCCGCGAGCGTTGGGCGCGGCGATGTTGTGACGATTCCAGAAGTTGGCGGCGCCAGCAGCGTGCTTGATGTGCTGATTGAACGGACGCAGCGCCATCAGCAGCACGATGAGCCTGCGCGGCCGCTGAAGGATGGGACGATCGTTCGCGTTCATCACGGCAGCGGCGCGTTCGCGGCGCGAGTATCGCTGCTGGAAGGCGAGCAGGTTCCGGCGGGAGGTCGCGTCATCGCGCGCCTGGTTCCCGATCACCCTGTCTTTGCCTTTTCCGGCGACCGCTTTGTCATTCGCGACTGGCCCGAGCAGCACACGCTCGCGGGCGGCGTGGTTCTCGACGCCGATGCGCCTGGGGGTGGATTTCGTAAACAAAAACGCCGTGACCTGCTTACGGCACGCGCCGGGAACATCAACGACATCAACAGCTACGTTGCGAGTCGGATCAAACACGACGGAATCAGCAGCCGATCGATGCTCCTGGCGAAGTCGCGCTTCACTCGGCACGAAATCGATGCCGCGCTGTCGCAGCTTCATGCCACTCAGACAATTGTCCTGGCAGGCGACGCGGTTGCCGATGCGCGGTGGTGGCAGGCGGTTCGCGTGCGGGCGGTGCAGGCGATCGATGAGCATCATGCGAAGCATCCCGAGCACAACGGCCTGCCCTTGGCGGACTTGCGCCAGCTCCTCGACGAAGCGGCAATCGCTGATGCGGTCATCGGTGAATTATGTCGAGACGGTTTTGTGAAGACGGCTGCCGCGATCCGCCGGAGCTCGCATCGGCCGACGCTCCCGCCGCGGCTGGCGGGTCCTGGCGCGCGCATTCGCGGCACCCTGTCGGCCAAGCCCTTCGATCCTCCTTCGAGAAGAGAGATTGCGCCCGATGACACCAGCTTTCAGGCGCTTAAATTTTTGGTTTCGTCCGGCGAAGTCGTGGAGATTAGTCCTGAGGTGGTGCTCGGCAGCGACGCGTTCAACACGGCAGTTCAGAAGGTCCAGGACCACCTGAAGCAGCATCAGGCCGCGACGGTGAGCGAGTTGAAGACGCTGCTCAACTCGAGCCGGCGGATCATGGTGCCGCTGCTGGAGAAGCTGGATCGGGATGGAATCACGCGGCGCGATGGAGACCGGCGGATGCTGCGGTCGACGTAAAGGTTTGTGCAGACTATTGGCGCACGCGACCCGCAAGCGAGGCCGCTAAACATTTAAGTGCTAAAACGCTTTGAGGAGGACTTTCACCACGCGGGTCAATCCGCTGCGTGCGTTGCCGATGAACTGCTGAAAGATCTTGTTGGTTACTGTCATGAACTCTTCCATTCCCGCCAGACGCTGGCGGGTGAGCTGGACGGATTCCTGCTTGGCGGCGGCTTTGCCCAGTGCCGCTTCGTTCAGCATATGCTGGCACTGCTTGATGGTCTCGAGGACGGGGTCCATCTCGCGCCGCTTGCGCTCGGCGGCGATAATGGAAAACATTTCCCAGACATCGCCAAGGCTTTCGAAGTATTCGCGGCGCTCGCCGCGTTTGTGGAGGCGGCGGATGATGCCCCAGTCGCAGAGCGCCCGGAGCGACATGCTCGCGTTGCCGCGGGAGATGTGCAGGCGTTCCATCACATCATCCGTCGACTGCGGCGTGGCGGTGATGTAGCAGAGTGCGTGGATCTCGGCCATCGTGCGGTTGATGCCCCACGTGGCGCCCATCTCGCCCCAGCGGCGAATGAACAAGTCCTGGGCGGTGCGAAGCTGCTGGTGAACGTCATTGCTGGCTGCTGCGGGTTTTTCCAAAGTCGCCGTCGTCATGGCTGCTCCAACTTTCAGTAGTAACTGAAAGAACTATAGCAGCCAGCGCGAACGCAGCAATGTTTCAATCGAATTGAAAGCGGTGAAAAAGGGCCCGGTGCCTGTTGCGCTCAGGTGCCGCGGGAATGAGAGAGCACGTAAGGCCGGCGTGAGCGCGGCCCTACGTGCTTCTGGACTGTCAACTTACGCCGATTTTTTCAGCAGTTGATCGCGATAAAACTCAATCATCTTGGCGAGGCCCTCGCGGCGCGAGACCTGTGGCTGCCAGCCGAGGATCTGCTTGGCGCGTGTGATGTCCGGGCAACGCACGCGCGG
The DNA here is from genome assembly GCA_036387255.1 of Tepidisphaeraceae bacterium. Lineage (GTDB taxonomy): Bacteria > Planctomycetota > Phycisphaerae > Tepidisphaerales > Tepidisphaeraceae > DASVUC01. The sequence continues at coordinate 2,651 of DASVUC010000233.1, forward strand.
ATCGTCCGGCGGCATCGGCTTGTGGACGATCTTGCTCGTTGTGCCGGGAATGAGTTCCATCACCTGCTTGGCGATCTGAAGGATGGTGACTTCATCGGGATTGCCGAGGTTGATCGGCTCGTGGAAGTCGGATTCCATCGTCAGGTTGATGCCACGAACCAGATCCGTCACGTAGCAAAGCGAGCGCGTCTGGCTGCCTTCGCCGAAGACAGTGATGTCCTCGTTATTCAGCGCCTGGCGGATGAAGCTGATGACCACGCGGCCGTCGTAGGGGTCCATGCGCGGGCCATACGTGTTGAAGATTCGGATGATGCGCGTGTCGGCTTTCTTCTCGCGGAAGTACGCCATCGTGCAGGCTTCGCTGAAGCGCTTGGCTTCATCGTACATGGAGCGCAGGCCGATCGGGTTGACGTTGCCCCAGTAGGTCTCGGGCTGCGGATTGCATTCGGGATCGCCGTAGCACTCGCTGGTGGAGGCCATCAGGAAGCGCGCCTTCTTCGCCAGCGAGAGTTCGAGCAGGTTCCAGGTGCCTTCGCTATTGACCTTCAGCGTCGCCACCTGGTGCTTGACGTAGCCGATGGGGCTCGCGGGCGAGGCCATGTGGTAGATGCGATCGATCGGGCCGTCGATCTCGAGCGGCTTGATCACATCGTGCTCGATGAAGCTGTAGCGCTTCTCACCGCGCAGGTGCGCGATATTCGCGGCCTTGCCGGTAATGAAATTGTCCACGCCCACCACCTCATGGCCCTGCGCAAGCAGCAGGTCCGTCAGGTGCGACGCGAGAAATCCGGCTCCGCCTGAGATGAGAATACGCATACGAGAAGCGGCCACGTTAGTGAATCTCATAAAAGTGGTCAATCTGGCTCCGATAACCTTAGATGCCCCACATCGCGCTCAAGCGAAAGGTCAGGCACCTTTGCGTGTATCGGCAACAATTGCACCGTCCTCCATTGTGATCATGCGAGCGGCGCGATGGGCGAGCGAAAGCTCGTGCGTGACCATGACGATGGTCTGCCCCCCTGCCGCCAGTTCAGCAAAGATTTCGGCGACGGCGTCGGAGTTTTTCCGATCGAGATTCCCGGTCGGTTCGTCCGCTAATAATGCGTCTGGTTCGTTGGCGAGTGCTCGCGCGATGGCGACGCGCTGCTGCTCGCCGCCAGATAAGCGGTTGGCGCGGCGGCGGAGTTTCGAGCCTAAACCCAGGCGATCCAGCAGTGCGCCGGCCCGATCCATCGCTTGCCGTTTATTGAGACGTCCGAGCTTAAACATGGGCAGGGCGACGTTTTCCTGAGCGGTGAATTCCTTGAGGAGGTAGTGAAACTGGAAGATGAAGCCGAGCTTCTGGTTTCGCAGCAGGGCGAGTTCGATGTCGTTCAGCGGCGCGGTGTCGACGCCGTCGATCAGGATTGCGCTGTCGGGATTGAAAAGTTGACCGTTCATGTCAACGCGGCTGGGACGGTCGAGACCTCCCAAGAGATAGAGCAAGGTCGATTTACCGGATCCCGATGCGCCGACGATGGAGACGTACTCGCCGCGGTCGAT
>DASVUC010000234.1:0-22721 GCA_036387255.1 Tepidisphaeraceae bacterium
TTGCGCCGCTCACGATCTTCAGGCATTACCACGACGGCCTCTGGGCTGCCGCAGCGGTGATCAGCTACCAGCGCGATCACCTTGGCGTCAGCTACCAGCGGCACGCTATGCAGTTCCTCCAGCAAGTGGACATCGCCCACCTCATTATCACGGCTCGCCAAGTCGAGCAGCGTTACCTGCAATCCGCCGAATTTAAGAGCACGCTGACGCAGACGATCTTTCACGGATCGCGGACCGGCGCGCTCGATGATGATGAGGAGTTTCAAAGTGAGCCCCGACCGATTTATCCCCCACGACGCCTCAGCGCTGGGGATTGAAGCCAACGTTGGCATCGAGATGGTCATGGACAACCAGATGCTCCACGCGATTCCGCGACGACATCCCGATGCCGATGATCCCGCACCCGCGCCTTTTCATCTGCCGCCGATCCCGGCGCCGCTGATCGAAGAGAAGGCACGGCTACTTCGAAAGCTTTGGACCCACGGCCGCGCCGGCGTGTGGGCCCTTTACATCGACACCACGCCACCGCACGAGTGGCACGCGTTTCTCCCGCCGCAGTTCTGCTGCGGCACGGACATCCGCGCAAATCTTTCGTACCCGCGCTGCCAGGTGCCGGGGCCGCGCTTGCGTCTCGCTGGCACGTTCCGCTCGGCGCCGTTCCGCAGCCCCGACGAGTTGATGGCGGAGCTGCCGCCGATTCAGGGCATCCACGTGTTCTGGCACGCAGAGAGCTGGCTGTTGCTGTCCGCCTTCCTGATGATTGGCGACACGCCGCAGGTGGCATTTCCGCATCAGCTCTTGGTCGATCCGATCGATCCGGGTCTGCAGGAGTTGAGCCAGCGGCTGTGGGGATTGGACTTGCTGTAAGACGGCAACACTCCCGCGACCGCGACCCACCAGCTACACCGCAGCCACCATCCTGAGGTTCACATGAAGCCGTTACGTCGAGAGCGGGACGCTCTCCGTGCGCGCCGGCGTGGCGCTGTCCATACGCGCCACGCTGGCCGCTCGAAGGCCCCGCCAAAGAAGCCAACCGCTACCTCATTCAGAGTGCAGAAGAAAGGACACTGGCTATGCAAGATCGTCAGTACCTAGCTCCACGCGCGCTTCCGGCTCCCGCGTCAACGAAGCGAAGTCCGGACGATTCACCGTTGGATGACTTCCTCTGCGTCCTCGCAGAACTGATCGCTCGGCGACATCTCTCACAGCCGGCGCGGGAGGTCGTTTTATCGGGCGCGGCGAAACCCAAGCGCGCCCGAAAATAGTTCGATTTTTCTGGAGATTTTTCCTTGAGCACGATTTTCAGCGACGTACTAACAGAAGCGAAATTCGATCTCCCACGGGCTCATGGTAGCCCGGAGAGGCGTCAAGGATCCGCTTCTGGCGGAGCCGCTGACGGATGTAACCTGCACGTCCTTCCTGCCATGGTCGCAGCGGGGGCGGCGCTACTTCCGTTGGAGGTTTACGCCGTGAATACCACATCCGGCCCCAAGCAGCCGGCACCGAAGGCGACGAAGACGCCTTCGAGCACATCTACCGCCAGCACCGGCGGGCGAAAGTACTACACCCTCGAAGAACTCGCAGCGGTCAGCGGGATCGCGCAAATCACGATCCGCCGTTGGTGGGAAGCCGGGAAGATCCCCGGTTTCCAACCCGGTGGCCCGAAGACGCGCATCCTGTTTCCCGTCGACGCGCTCGAGGTCGGACGCACGTCGGCCGCGCCCAGCGCGGCTACCACTTCGGCATTGTGTACCAACTCCGCTCGCGACGCCCTCGCGGACGCCGCGCAACCCCCGCGTCGGCGTTCGCACGCTCGGTGGCGGCGCAGCGCCGCCGCGCTCATGGCTCAGGAAACCAACTGATGCCCAAGCAGAGGAAGTACCAGGAGATTCGCTGCCGATTCTTCCGCTGGAAATTGAGCCAGCGGAACGGCATCTACTACGCCGATGGCCGATCGAATAACGGCGCCGTACCCCTCGGACGGTATTCACTTGAAGCTACAACGGAAGATGAGGCGCTGAACGCGCTCACGCAACTCGACGCTCTCAAGGCGGTCGAATCGAAACGTACCTCCAGAAGCACCCTGACGGAGGATCAAAGTCTCGCCCTGCCGCTGAAGGAAGGCGCGCAGGCATACATGACTCACGTCGGAGGGCCGGCCGTGATGGGCGGAGCCGGCAAGTCTACCGTCAAGCGGTACCGTGCGGTGTTCGACAAATTTATCCGCTACGCCAGCTCGCAAGGCGTGGATGACTGGCGAGCCGCGGGCAAACCCGTCCTTCAGGGCTATGGGTGCTGGCTTGATGACGAAGGGTACGAGTACGCGACTGAATACCTCGAGCTGACGACGATCAAGCAGGCGATCAACTGGATGATCGAGGAGAAGCTCATCCCTGCTTCCTGCAAGTTGTCGCTTCCCCTGAAAAAGCCGGTCGGCACAACGACCTACCGCTACACGCCCGGAGAGGTCGCGGCGATGGTGGAGCGCTGCCGGAAGACGCTCGAACTCAACTGGCTCGGGGACGTCGTCCTTGCGCTGACCCATACGGGGCTGCGCATCTCCGAGTTGGCGAACCTGCGTTGGTCCGACCTCGATGAAGGCTTGACGCGGATCTCGCTGGTGGACGAAAGCCGCACGGGCACCAGCGTCCACCGCGCGGTTGCCCGTACCACCAAGACGCACCGCGACCGCTCGCTGCCGATCCACCCCCGCCTGCGCGAGGTGCTGGAGAAGCTACCGCGCCTGAAGGACAACCGCGTCTTCCACGGCCCCAACGGCGGCGTGCTGAAGCCGGACACGCTGCGCATCATCCTGATCCGTGACGTGCTCACCCCGCTGTCGAAGCAGTTCCAGGCGCAGGCGACGAAGCAGGGGCTGATCGACGGCCGGTTGCACAGCTTCCGCCACTACTTCGTCAGCGCCGCCGCCAGCAGCGGAAAGGTCGACGCCGACACGATCATCAGCTGGCTCGGCCACCGGGACAGCCGGATGGTCCGGCACTACTTCCACATTTTTGAAGAACGGGCTACCGCCCAGATGCAAGCGATCGAGTTCGTGACGGTGCCGTCCGCTGCGTTGGCGGATGCCGCTGTCACCAAACCCAAAACGGAGACTGCCGAGGCGAAAACGAAGGCTCGAAAGACTGCGTAGGGAGCCGTGATTGGCACACGGATTGGCACACGCGCGTGCCAATCGCAAAGCCCCTCTCACAACTGATGATTAGATCATTGGTTGTGAGAGGGGATTGCGGTGGATACGGAGAGGGCGGGAAGCGAAATGGGGGTTCAGTCGACATTTCGCGCCCGCCACGATTTTCGCTGCAACAGCTTGAACCGGCCAAGCTTTACGATCAAATGATTCGTTACTCTTCGACACGAAAAAGTCCGCTTCGGAATTCGCGTTCTAGGACAAATCTAGGACCAGATTCACGTCGCTCGGTGCTGGTTGCGTGCCCTCCGCCCGCGGCCTTTGTGGTACAGCTCAGCGATTTGTTCCGCCGTCGGAACTCGCAGATTCTGCGGCCTCGCGAAAATGATTGACTTGCCGACGCGCCGAAACCCGAGCCGCTTCCAATATTCCTGTAGTCTGCGGCGTCCAGACTCAATTTCCGACTCGCTCTCGCCGGTGTGCTCTCGATATTTGTCCTCTGGACCGGGGTACATTGCCACCGCATCGTTTTCCCGCACAAAGCAGCGCAAGTAGCTCGCAATGGCGGCGAGTCCTATCCCGTGGCCTCGGAATTCCGGTTTAATGCTGATGTGATCCAGATAATGCAACCTCCCCACGGGATCGCTGAAATCGAGCTCGGCTTCGTCGCATCGCCTCCCGAAGTTTAGCACCCGCGCCAACTCTGGCGTCGGAAACTCATCCACAAATAATTCGGAAACTAAATTGTACATTTCGACGCAACAGGAATCGCAGTCGCTAAGCAACTCGTCCATGTCCGGCGCTTCATCAAATCGAGCGATCTAACCCTTGGCTGTGCCGATGTTCTGATCCTCGACCTCATCATTCTTGGCGTCATATGCTGGCGCGTATACGTGACCGAAGAACTCATCCACTAAGGGATGCTCAATCGACGAGACATTGTTGAGTGGTAGCGATTCCGAGGGTTGGAAACACCAAGAGAACCTGACCTCGCCGCTGAAACCGGGTGGCGTTGAAGCTTGATGCGATTTGCGGTTACGCTTCGGCATATTCGTTAGGCGTGTTTCCTCGCCCGCGACGATGGTTGGCGTGATCGTTCTAACTCGCGCTTTACGCGCGCTTCAACACGCGACGCGTGCCGCAGCACTTCATGTTCCCAAACGCGCAGGACGCGCCAGCCGCGTTTCTTACATTCTTTGTTGACGAGCGCATCGCGATCACGATTCCGCTGAACCTTCATGTTCCAGTACGGCTGATTCGAGCTTGGCCGGCGGCGACATTTTTGACATCCATGCCAGAAGCAACCGTCAACGAAAATAGTCAACTTTTGCTTTCGGAAGACAACGTCTGGGTTTCCCGGCAAATCGCTGCAATGAAGGCGATAGCCTTTGATCCCGGCATCAGAAAGAATTCGCCGAAGTGCCTTCTCGGCCGATGTATCCTTGCTCGGAACCGCGCGCATCGTCCGAGATCGTTGCTCCGGGTCTTCTGGGCGTCGAGCGTTCGCACCAGCAGGGGGCGGCACTCGAAGGGTCGTCTTCGTTGCGTTGGAGCTCTCCAGAATGTCGCGCGCAATCTGGTCGCGCACTGCGCGTGCGAGCAGCGGCGGGACGGCGTTTCCAACGTGACGCATCTGTGCGACATGATCACCGTCGAAGACGAAGCGATCTGGAAATGACTGCAAGCGCGCCGCTTCGCGCACCGTGATTGATCGAAGTTCGCGGTAGTGCAGAAACCGGCCGGAACCAGGATTGCCAAATGAAGTCGTGATCGTATTTGCTAGACCATTACGGTGCAATCTTGCATAAGCTTGGCTGTAGTAATTGTCGGAGAAGCGTTGGTCTTCTGGCAGTTCCATGTTTCGGCCGCCCTCCTCAATGATCGAAATCTTCTTAAGGTAGGCGGCGGAGTGAGTGCGAGAGCGATGATTGAACGCAACAGGTGAACCCTCTCTCGCCCAAGCCTGGAAGCCCGTCAGGGGCACCTCACGCTTGGGGTACGTCATCATCTCTTCGCCTTCGCCAGCTTTGATCTGAGGAAGATCACCGATGGCGTCTTCAACGCTGACGTACGGAAGCTTATCTGCTTCGAAACGCGTGCGTTTTCGAGCTTCAACTAACTCGCTCGCGGTAGGGACGCGCTCGTGCGTACGCTTCGGCAGTTCTGGCGCCACGCCTAAGTCTTTGTGATATGCCAGCACGAATGCTCGCTTCCGAATCTGCGGGACGCCGTATTCGCTGGCGGTCAACACGTCGGCGCAGCTGCTATATCCAAACTCGCTCAGTGCCGCGCAGACCTCTTTGATCACCGCACCGTCGTAGTTGGTGATCACCAATGGGACGTTCTCCATAACCGCGACTAGCGGCCGAAGTTCCTTCACCAATCGCAGATAGTCAACGATGTGGACGTTGCGGTCGTCGTCGAGCGCGCGCTTGCCCAGGAACGAGAAGCCCTGGCACGGCGGACCACCGATGAGTACGTCCAGCCGCTCATCGTTGCTTATGCCTGAGCGGCGTTTGATTTCGGCCCCCGAAATCTGATGCATGTCGACGTTCAGGTACGGGACACGCGGCATGTTGCGGACAAATACGTTGCGAGCGCTACGGTCAATATCCACCAGCAGCCGCGGAACAAATTCGCATCGGCGCTCCGAAGCTGAATCCAAGAATCCCAACGTAAAACCGCCCACGCCGGCGAAGAGATCTACGAAATTCAAGCGGCGTGCCGGCTGCGCAACCTTTTGGTCACTTTCTAACATCACACCGCCTCCAACCCCGCTTCGACATCATCATGTTCGCTAGACGCGGCCGCGCCGCCGGTAAGCCTGTCATCGAACAAAAACTGCTCCAAGTCTTCGGCGGCAGCGTCATGAACCATCGCGGTAACGGTATCAATCAAGCCGTCAACTTTTTCCGGCGTGAAGTCGGGGTCGTGCTTCGCCAGCGAGTACACCTGTTGCTTGATGATGATTTCAACGTATCGCTGGAATAGGTATTCCCGCCATCGCGGGTGGTCCGAGCCGTAGAAGTCGAGGATCTTGTTGGCGAGTGGACGAGACGTATTGATCCAGTAGATGCCGTGCTCGATATCAATCGCGCGCTGATACACCGGCGGGTGCCGAGGATCGCATTCGAAGGGCGACGAGGAGTCCGGGTTTAGTGGATCGATGTCCTGGCTTGACAGGAGCACTTTCGGGAATTTTGAACCCGATTTCTTTTGTTCACCGGTGCCGCCTTGGGTTCCCGTTCCCGTGCCGGGATGCTCACCATTTCCCGTGGTGCCTTCATTTGCGCCGCCCCCGCCACCGGCGCCATTCTCGCCGTTGTTCGTTCCGCTGCCGCCGCCGCTACCGCCTCCACCCGATCCGCCGAACGTATCTCCGATGTTGCTACCGCCGAACAATTCCAGCGACAGCCGGGCCATGAAGCGGTTTTTCCATTTGTCGAGCATCTGGTTGAAGAGTGACGACTGCGCCAGATCGCGAGTTTTCTTCTCGCTCTTGCGTCTTTCGCTTATCTCTGCCGCAAGGTCGTCCACTTGATCGCGAACCCAGGCCAGCAGAGCGTTGGTCAGCCCGTTCGCAACCAACTTCTCGCGGTCATTTGTCACGCAATCAAGGCCCTTGTTTTCGAGAAACGCACATTCGCATTCCCCATAAATGAATTCGCTTTCCGCGGAGTTCGTCAGAAAGCCCAACTCATTCATTTTGTAAGAGCCAATGCAGCCAACCTGTCCCAAAACATCGATGGTGTTTAGCGATGCGAGTTCGCGGGATCGCGTGAGAGGCATTTCGGACGTACGCAACACCAACTTCGCCGGCTTTCCAGATGAGCTCTTGGTCGGATACGACTCATCGTCCCACTCCAGCGTCTTTGGTAGCAGAATTTCCCGTGGTTTTTCAAACCCCTTTTTCGGATCAACGCTCGGCGCTTCAAGGCGATCGCCCCACGTATTGCCGTGCTTTACGACGATGATTTGCTTGTGGCGCAGCAGCCGCCGAGCTTGCGGGTGAAACCGGAGCCCCTCCAAAATGGTTTCGATCGTGGCGCGACCGCTAAAACGGTGCGGATAGATTCCCCTGACGACGCTGAAGCCAGCTTTCTTAAGACTCTTTTTCCATCGAGCTTTCACATTTTGCGGGATGTCCAAATCATTAATCCCGGCAAATTTGAGCGCCGCGTCCAGCTCCATTTCTTCGTTGGTGTGGCCCTTGGCGAAACCGTAGCGGTGCTTTTCATCGAAGCCGAAGATGTTTAGCAGGCCGCCTTTATACGTGATCATGCGCGCAGTGCTGAACATCTGCCGCATGTAGAATTTGCCGCCGTTACCATGCCCGCCGTACGTTGCGACCTCAGTGCCCTTCTTTGCTGCAGTCGGCGATCCCCAAATCTTCATGGCATCGTCAATGTCTTTTTTTGTGCAGCCAACGAAGTCGATGCATTCAAAGACGCTCTTATTCTTCGGTTGGCCGACCTTGAACCGAAGCAGGACGTATTGCTCGGCGTCTGGCACGGAGGTCGTCGCATACGCGTCGGCGGAATTCTTGAGCCATTCCGCCAATCCTTTCGGATGGTCAAACTTGAAGGTGTTTCCAACGACATCCAGAAAATGGTCGTCAAACTTGTTCGGCTCGGGCTTAATGCTGAGGGAGGCGGGTGCCGTGGCGACTCTAATGGGCATGGGAACCAACCTTTCCGTCGATGTCGGCTTCGAATCGTTCATTGAGGTATGCAATCAACTCCGACAACGCCTTGGCCGTCTTCGAGTCGGGTTTACCCAACTTTTTCGCGTGCTTAATGGCGTTGCGCGTCGCGTTCAATCGACCGATGAAATCATTCTTCGGCGTACGGACAGTGCATCCGAAGAAGGCATAGAAGTCGGTGTCGAGAATGCGATCTCGCTTGTCGTCGATGAACAAACCGAACGCCGCGGACTTCAGTGCGCGATCGACTTCCGCGTCCTCGGCGCGCGTCAGGCGGTCGGCGGAGCGCGGTTCTTCAATCGCCTTGCCCGCGGAGAGCATCAACCGCTTCGCGCGCTCAACTCCCAAGGCTGTGAGCGCGAACGTCTTGTTTGCCGAGCGAATTAAACCTTGTCGCTTCAGAACGCCGTAGAGGGGCTTATGAATATCTGATGAGTCAGGGTATTGTGGATATCCGCGAAGCGCGAATTCACCGGGAAACATCTCGAATGCGCGCACCACGATGTCTTCGTACTTGAGAAAACGGGTCTCGCCGTCTGCAAGCTTGTGCATCGCAACGAGAATTTTTTCGGGCCGCTCCCGGTTGGCTCGCAAGACCAGATTGCCTCCTCGGTAAATGCGTTTTTTACTTTACTTTCACCTAGACAAAAGTCAATTTTGCGTTTACTTTGCAACATCGAGCCAAATATCGGCGTTTGGCTTGATGTGTTAACGCACTGCGTTTACTGAACTTATGTCGCACGCAGCGGTTGCAGGCCGCGATTTCTTATGAGCGAGAGCACCGACAACCCGAGTACACCAGCCGCCGAGACGGTTCCGTACGCCGCGTCTGCTAAATCCACAGGCGGCGGCGGGTTCAATCATGAAGACGAAGTCGGCGCTTACCGTCTTGCCGAGATGCTGACGGGGTCGTCGCCGTTCGGCCCGTCGGGCGGAGCCATGACGCAAGTCAAGTTTCAGAACCGGGTTGATGGTTGGCTGCTTGATGATCTCCTGCTCACCATGATTAACGCCGACGGCCCCTGGCGTTGCGCCATGAGCGTCAAGAGCAATGCTCAGTTCAACGCGGATCACGCTGCGCCCGCTGATTTCGTGCGCGACTCGTGGGAGCAACTTCTTGGCGGCGCGCCGATGGACCCGCTCCGCGATCGCCTGGCGCTGGCGGTTTCCGGCGTTCCGGCCGCGGTGATGGACGACTTTCACACGTTGCGCGACCTCGCCGAAGCAGCGGAGCCCGGATCGCTTGAAGACCGGCTTCGCGTAAAGGGGTTTGTGGACGAGGGGAAACGCAAGATGGCGGCGAGTTTTGCTTGCCCGAGCGACCTGGCCGCAGCTCATCCCGGCCCCGTGGTCCAAGACGCCGCGTCGGTCATCGCGAAGATTCATGTCCTTGATTTTGACTTCCCGTCGGCCACGTCGCGCAGCCGGCGCGAGGCGATTCAGATGTGCGGTCAGGCGCTTCGGCATTCATCGCCTGAAGACGCGGCTAGGCTCTGGCAGGATTTGTGCGCGCTGGCGCGAGAGGTCCGACCGAAGGCTGGGATGCTGGATATCCCTCGCCTTGTGGGTCGCTTGCGCTCGCGCCACGATCTTGCCGTGTACCCCAATCATCGCGCTGATTGGGAACGGCTTAACCAATACACGTCTGCTCAATTGGACGCGGCCAGCCGGTGGACGTTGGGCGCGCGACTGAGTCTGACCCGTTTCGCGTTGCGCCAGCAGATTGACGAAGCGGTCGCCGACATGGCTCGGGCGGGCGCCGCTCCCGCAATCCCGATGTTGATCGGCCGCTCTGGTGACGGCAAGTCGGTACTTGCTCGACAATGGATTGCGCTGGGCTTGCCGAAGCTGTGGCTTGACGCTCGGCTGTTCGAGGCCGCGCATGGGCAAGACCCCATGACCGCGGCGGAGCAGCGGCTCAATCTGAAAACCTCGCTGCGCGAATTGATTCGTTCGGCAGCGGGAAAGCGGCCACGCCTCGTGCTCGATGGCGTCAGCCGGTTGTTTGACGAACTGGCTCTCAACGCGCTGGCGATGCTCTCCCGTGACGCGGCAGCAGCTGGCTGGGAAGTCGTCGCAACGTGCCAAGATGACGACTTAGAACGCGTGGCGCGGGTGTTCAAGTCAGCGCAGCTGAATCTCTCCGCGGTGCAGGTTGGGCCTCTGACAGATGAAGAACTGCGTGAAGTTGGCAGCGCGGAAATGCGGCTTCGGCCATTTCTGGCAAAAGACGAACTGAAGCGAGTTTTGGCGCGGCCAAAGTACCTGGATGTGGTGCTTCGAAGCGTCAGTCCCAACGACGTAAATCCCATCCCTGATTCTGAACGATGGATTGGCGAGGCGCATCTAGCGGAGTGGTGCTGGCGACAGGCAGTCGAAGGTATATCGCCGCGCACGGCGCGGGCGGCGGCGGCAAAGCAGATGGCTTCGAAGCAAGCCGACGCGGTGCGCGATAGCGTTTCCGATGATGAGCTGGTCGCCGCGCATCTGCCGGCGATCGATGAATTGCTGACGGAGGGAGTTTGCCGGAAGGTCGGCGAGCGTTTGGTTTTCGATCATGATCTCCTCGGCGACTGGGGCCGGCAGCGGGTCCTGCTCGGGCAAGCCGACATCGTTGGCTTCATGACCGTGGAAAGCCGGGGCGCATCGCCCCTGTGGCTGCGCGGGCTCCGACTTTGGGCGCTCGATGTGCTGGAACGCCAAGGTGACTACGCCAAATGGATCAGTACGGTCCGTGAATTAACCTCCGCGGGCGAAGTGGCGGCGGCCGATCGCGTACTCGAAGCCGTCGCTTTATCTACGCGCGCCTTTGAACATTTGGAAAAGGCGTGGGTCGAGCTTTCCGGCGATGGGGAACTTCTTCGCCGCTTGCTCGAAAGGTTCCTTCGAGCAGCAACATCGCCGAACCGCCTGGCAATACAGGCGCTTGCCAAGCTTCCAAACGACGCAGGCAAAGACTTGGTCACTTGGGCGGCATCGGAATACCGCGTTCCCGAGTGGCCGCATTGGCCGGCAATGTTGGTTTTCTTGCATCGCCACCGCAATGATGTAGCCCGGCTCGCGCCGGGTGAAGCCGCGCGCGTGGCACGCCTCTGGTTGACCTCTACGGCTTCCGATGTGCCGTTCCGCACCCAAGCTGCTGAGATAGCGCTCGCCGCCGCCGAGCATGTCCATCAGGTGATGGACGACCGGAAGCGTCGTCGTCATTGGTCTGAAGGGCTGGACCACTGGTCTTTGTGCAACGAGGCGGAAGCGCACGTATACGCGGCAGTGCTGATTGCGGCGGCGGTGCTTCCGAGTGAGGTCGCAGAATTTGCACGACACGCCGCAGGTCGTTCGACTCGTCCACCTTCGGGTCAGGTGGAAGAAGAACCTGGCGTTGTCTATGCCGCTCCGTGGGCTGACGGCCCATCGGATCGAGTGAGCGATGAGTTTCGAAAGTCAGTTCTGAACGTTGAGAACTTCATCCCGCTGGCAACAACGGCTCCGGATGCCGCAAAAGAGGTTTTGCTTGCTGTGCTCATTAACCCTCCGGACCTCATCGCTCATCCCGGAATGTTGGGCATCGGTTATGACGACGATCGGGAATTCTCAATCGAGCATGTGTTCGGTTGGTCGCCACCGTTCTATGTACGTGGACCATTTCTGGAATTCTTGCGCGCGGCGCCGACCACAGCGATCGATGCGATAGTTCGATTGGTCAATTTCGCAACGGCGCGCTGGTCAGACCGAGAAACTCGCGACATCCATCATCTGCGTGGGAACGCCGGACCGCCCCGGACGGTGAAAGTCTACCTTGATGACAATGAATCGTCGGCAGAGTGGCACGGCGACATTGATGTGTATTCCTGGTATCTGGGCGATCCCCGTGCGCCCGATCCGGTCACGTCTGCCTTGATGGCTCTGGAGAAATGGTTCTACGATCAGCTAGAAGGTGGCAACGATATCAGCGCGGCGATTGATCAGATCAAGCACGGCTCCCAGTCTGTCGCATTTGCTGGGCTACTGAGCGCAGTGGGCCGCTATCGCCCCGAGCTATTCAAGGGACCGCTCGCCTTTCTGACCAGCACGCCCGAATTTATGTATTGGGAGTCGCATCCAGAACAGGAGATCACCGGCACAGCACTGCTTTCTTGGCAAATGTTTCCCGTTCGAGGGACGCATGTGATCGAACCCGCGCAAAAGTGGTATGCGATGCCACATCGGAGGAATGATCTGTTCACGATTGCGAAATTTCATTTCTTGAACGATCTGGATTTCCGGAAAATGCAATCGGCCCGAGTGGACGCTTGGCGCGAGCAATTGAAAGGCGATCTTCATGCGGATGATGCCAACGCAATCCGCGATTGCGTCCGGGCATTTGACATCGACCAGTGGGAGGTCATTGATCTGCCCAACGGGCAGAAAGCTTGGCAACCACGCCTCTCCCAGGAAGAACGGCAAGAAACATCGCAAGCAATACAAGAGGCTCATGATCAGTTGAAGATCATCAGTTTCCCGCATCGTTGCCGCGAACTGCTCAATCGCGAGCAACAAATGACGCTCGACGAGTTGGAACAGTTCTGGAAGGACCTTCAGCTTGTCGCCGTTCACCTCAACAATGAGCAGCAGCTAGAACGTTCATCGGCTGAATGCGGGCAAACGGATCGGCCCGATGTGATGGCTGTGGAGCGAGAAGCAGCGCGGAGTAGAGGGTTGCTCGATGGGGCGATGGGCGGCATCGCCGTACTACTTTTGCGTTATGGCGATTGGCTGAATCGAGATCGCGCGCGCAAGGCTTGGGTGCTACGACAACTGCGCCGAATACCCCAACTGCGCGTTCGTCGAGGCGGCATCGACGGTTGGCATCCGGACGAGCACAATGATGATCGGTGGGAGTGTTTCTTCGCTGCGGTTGTGATCGATTTTCTCCGCCGTAAACCGGGTTCGTCAACGTGGCGCTACTACGCCGCGAGCCTGACGACTGGCTTTCATCATTCCCCGGTGCGGCACTTATTTGCAGCCGCATTCCGCCACCGGGCTGACCTTCAAGGGACCTTTGAAGAACTGCTCCATCTTCTGTTTCGTTGGTCTGCGACGCGGTGGCACGCGGAGCACCAACGAAACGGTTGGAAGATCAACGTCGATGTGCAGGCCGAATGGCACCGCGCGATGGATGACTTCTTGTCGGGTCGGCTAACTGGTCCTCTTCCAGCCTTTGCTGATTTGGCGGCCACCCCAGTGGAGCAGCCGGATAAGCCGATCCTGCCAGAGTGTTTCCGACGTGGGCTGGACCTTCCGGTAATTGCCGCGGCGCTCCATAGCATCATGCGCCCTAAAGATGCGCATGACGACGAGGAGCGTGCGCGTTGGCTGTTATTCTGGCGCGATTTGTTTGCTTGGCGGTTGGCGCCCACTCCCGACGCGAAGATCGAACAAGAGAATCAGGATCACGATCGCGCCGATGACGACGAGCGGTGGCCGCGCAATAAACTTCCGTATCCATCGGATCGTTGGCTGCTGAATCGTGTCGCCGATCTCCTTCTTCAACTTCGGCCGACGGAAGATCATCGTCAGTTTTGGCAGCCAGTCCTCGACCTGGTCCCAGCGCTTCACGCATGGACGGAGGAGTTTCTCACCTCGCTCTTCATCGCTGTTCTCCGGGCCGATCCAACTCCTCCGGCATTTGGTTCAATATGGATGGCTATGTTGCAGTATGCATCGGGCGCGCCGCAGTGGGCGAAGGCCGACGACGGAACCTGGGCGCACTTGTTGGGGTTTGATCATCTGCTCCATGACCTATGGGAGAAACGACATTCGCCACTGCTGATGCTCGCCCGACCCTTCCTGGAGATGTTCGTGCGCACCAAGTTGCAATGGCGGTTCAGACTGGGCGAGCTCCTCGGTTTGCTGAAGACGCCGGCGGCTGAAGAAATCCGCCTCCAACTACTGCCCATCATCGCAACCGTTGCCAAGGAACAACCCAACCTACTCCGCGACGATGATGAACAGACCGCGGCGGCGAGATTTCTGGACTTCTGCTGGCAGCACCAACACGCTGCGATCACAGGCAATACGGAATGCTTCGACGCATTTTCGCAATTGCTTGGGATGCTCGTCGGTTTGCAAGTTCCTTTGGCCTTCGAGATTCAGGAACGTTTACGCCGGGGTTAAAGAGACGCCTGCTCGACTATTGCTCCGAGGAATGGGGGTCCGGCGCATCAGAGTTGACGCCAAACCCCTGCATCCAGTGTTTGAAGCCTTTGCTGCTGCGCTTGAACGACGTCTTCCGAAGGCGATTCAGGAACGCACGGATTTCCGCTTGCGTTGGCGGCGAGTCAGGCTGGTTCTTGCGGCGGCTTGGTCTGAGCGGACTGTTGCCGTGGGTGGTCTCACTCACCGCGGGCATGGCAGCACTAGGGTCGGGCGTTGTGAAATTAATCAGCGGCGACGCATTGCGGCGGGCTTCTTCGGCGAGGCGGGTCATCTCGCCCATCGCGAGGATGAGACTCGACCGGCTCGCGGACTGTGACGTGAATCCTGACACCGCAGCCGGGGCACGCGAGGGTGATCAGGGCCAGCGGGCCGGCGTACGCCTCTTGTCTGCTCGGGCGCGTCATGCCGATGCCGACAATGTCGTGGAAGCTTGTACAGTAGCGGCAATCCTTGCAGGCAAGACGAGTAACTTTTGCGATCCATTTCGGATACATCGCGGCCTCCTTGCTCAAAACGGAATTTCCGGATCGGCGGGCTTGGCAGCCGTGGGCGGAAACTGCCAGCGCGAGCGGACATCCGATTCGGACTTGCCATCGAGGACGCCGGGGACATCGACGGCAAGCTCGTCGAAGCGCAGCGCGACGCGAAGGCGCAAATCATCCGTGCGGCAGCGCGACGGGACGCGCTTGCCGGTTGCGACCCGGATGAGGTGGTTCGTCGGGAGTCCATCCAGGGTGTGAATGCGAGCCGAGTGGACCATCAGCGCCAGCGCGGGCGTCGTCGAGCGGATGAAGACGTTGTTGCCATCGACGCGCAGGATGGCGATGCCGATGCTCGACAGGACCAGCCCGGTGCCGATGCAGGAGATGGGGAATTGGGTGCGCGATTCGATGAGGCCGCGCGGGACAACGCCGATACCGCCGCCGTCGAGATAGCGGACGATGGCGGCAAGGTTGCTGCGCTGCGGCAAGAACACCATCGTCCGGTCCCATTCCGACGGACGCGGAACAAAACTGGGCAACCAGCCGCGTCGCATCATCTCGACGATGGCGTCGTGAACGGCGTCCTCGTCGAGCGGCCTGTCGCCGCCGTACCATTTCGTCACCAGTTCTCGCGGCAAAATCTTCAACGCGTTCATGCTGTCCTCCGTGAAAGGGCGGGGAGGAGACAGCTACGCTGCCGAAGAGTCAAGCTGAAAATCGCTGGAAAATCAGCTTGAATCGCATGATTCTCGCGGCCATCTCCAGACCGCGCGAATGCGGGATTCTGGAGATGAGAAAATCCGAGAGACTGGCGCCCGCGCGTGGGGAATGTTGCCGCGCGGGCGCCCGATATCGGGCTTCATGCTGCCTTGCTGTACGCGAGGTACTGCTTCTTCCCCAACCGCAGCACGCGGAACTGCATGAGCAGCAATCCCTGGTGTGCCTCGTCAACCATCTTTCGAGAAGAAGCGTTGTCGAGGCACAAGCGTTCTGGCGCAGCCAAGGCCGATTTGGGCAGCCGCAGTTCGAGGTCGAGATGCCCGGTCTCAAGGTCAACCTCGGCTTTGGCGACAAACAACTCCAGCAGGCGCCGAAGGGAAGCGCGGCAGCAGACCCTCATATGCTCGCCGGTCTTACGGAGTTCCTCGACGACCCGTTCGACGACGGAATCGACATTCTCCACCGGCATCTGACCTGAGATCTCCGCCTCCCGTATCTGCTGCTGAAGTTCGTCGCGCTGGCGCGCCAATTCCGCCAGCCGCTCCGCAGATGCATCTTCGCCCACCAACTTGACGTTGCGGATGACGAACCCGATCTGCGTCATCACGTCGTCAAGCTGCGTCTTCAGCTTCCCCGCCTCGACCACGCCGCCTTTGCCGGCCTTCAGTTCCTGCTCGGCCTCGCGTTTCAACCTCGCCTTCAGGTTCGGCGCGGCCAACAACGTCAGCCGCAGCGCATTGAGAATCAGCTTCTCAAGCGGCGCAGCCAGCACCGCCTTTCGCAGTACCCGGTCTTCCTTTCGCGGATAATGGAAGGCCTTGCTGATGGCGTAATGGCGTCGGTAGTTGGGCTTACGCCCGCGAAGCTGACCCGACATGAGATGGCCGCCCTGTTTCGAGGTCAGAATCTTCTTCAGCAGGTAGACGTAATCCCGATGCCGATCCTTGTTGGACTTTGGCTCATATCCGCCCGCCTGCGCATCGAGCCATTCATTCTGCTTCGCCACCGCAAGCGACCGCAGATCAGGGTCGAGGAAATCGCGCAACTGCGGCTCCTCTTCCTGCACCCAGTCCTCGCGCGGACGAATCTTCTGGGCAGGTTTGACCCGACCGACCAATTGGCTCGCGGCGTGTTCCACGGGTTTGGGCGCACTCGCGCTGCGGATGTGATAGATGCCGGTGGAGCGGAAGTTGGCAACCGATCTGCCGGTGTAAATCGGGCGCTGAATGATGCGCATTACCGCGCCCATCTGCCAGCGCCCGCCGGTGAGGCCGGGAATGCCCAGATCGTTGAGTTCCCTGGCGATGATGTTCTGACCCTTGCCGTCGATGTAGTAGCGGCGATAAATGCGGCGAACGATTTCAACGCATTCCGGATCACCCATGATCACGGTGATGCGCTCATCCCGTTGCTTGCGGTTGTGGTTGTAATTGCGGTTGTTGCGCGGAAAGCGATCAATGACGGCCCCGGTTTTCGGATCGAGCTTGAGCTGCGCCCCGTCGGGCAAGTTCCGCAGAACGTAGCGCGGCGTGCCGTCGGCGGCGGAGTAGAGGCGGTCGATTCCGTAAGGCGGTCGGCGGGTATAAGCGGAGCGCTTCTGCTCCAGCGCCGATTGCCCACCTCGGGTGCAGGCCATTGAAATCGCTTTGGCCGTCTGGCGCGCAGCGTAATACTGCATGCTCTTGTAGACATCGCCGAAATCACCCTCAGGGACATTCTCAAGCGCGAAGATGATCTCGATCCCGGCGGCCTCCAACTCCCATTCCAACTTGCCGCCATGTTTGCTTCCGCTACGCGTCAGCCGGCTGGTGTCCTGCAACACAATGCAGTCAAAGTCGTTGCGCGTTCTCTTCCGCTCGATGAGCTGGTCGATGAACTGCCGGGGCATTGAGACTGACAGCCCCTCAAGACGCAGTTCGTCAACGTAGACCAATCCGTTGGATTCTCTGAACGCGTGCAGCACCGCGAGCTGATCTTCGATGCTGGTGTCCGCCTGACCCTTAGTCGAGCAGCGAACGATGAAGATGCATCGCTTCCCGCGATGCTTATCTGAAACACTAAGACTGGACATTTGCCGACCTCTTATTCTGCAACGCCCCTCGGACGAGGTCTGCAAGAAGCGTTTCAACTTCGGCATCGAACCGCGTCTGCTGTTCGTCATTGAGCGCCGTCGTACGGACTGTCGCCGTCATTTCGCGTCGCCTTCCGCTATCGAGCTTCAGGACCAGATGCAGGCGCGAGTCTTCGCCGTTTCCTTCCTTGTTCTGCTGGTTCATGGGGAATCCTTCTTTCCCTTCTTGGATTTCTTCATGGGCTTGGGAATTGCGGTGTTCTCTTCGGGTTTTGAGGGCTGCGGATAAACGAGCGTCTTCATCGCCGCATGGGCGTCGGGATCGAACATCGTGTAATACAGATCGAGAATGTCGCTCGATCTATGACCCATCCATTCCAGCGCGTACTTGCAGGAGATGTTGTTCCGCGCGCACATGCTGGCAAAGGTGTGCCGTAGGGTATGCAGCTTGTACTGGTTCGGGTTGGCGAAGCCGCACCGCTTGCAGAGGCGTTTCAACGCGACCAGGCAGCGCCGCTCGTCGAGCGGCGCGCCTCCGTCGGGGTGCTTCGAGCTAGGCATCGCGGTGACGACGCGATCGAAATCGTGCGCTGTCGAGTCGAGGATGCGCCGCAGGTCGGGATGGATCGGGATGCGCCGCAGCCGCTTGCCCTTGGTCTTGCCACCCGACCCGCCGCGCCGGACAACGATGAAGCCAGGCGTGTCGATCTCCAGCACAAGGTCGGACCAGAGCAGATCGCGCGCTTCGCCAAAACGCAGGCCGGCGTACGCCAGAACGGCGATCAGCAGCCTAAACATGCCTTCTGCCTTCGCCAGCAGCGTTGCTGTCTGGTCAGGCGTGAAGCACGGCTGCTGCGCCGACTCCGGCTTGTTCATCGACAGACCGGCGAAGGGGCTGATGGGGATAAGATGCTGACGCGCCGCCGACTTGAACATCTGCTTGATCACGATCAACCGGTCGTACGCGGTTTTCTCGCCGACCCCTTCTGTTTCCATTAGGAACTGGCGCAGCGACCAGAAGTCAGCCTCAGTCAGCGTGGCCGCGCGCCGGCGGCCATCGGCGCCGCACCATGTCAGCACGTTCTTCTGAACCAACTCGTACTTGACGATCGTCTTTGGCGCGCGCCCCTGCGCCTTCACCAGCTTGATGTACGACTCGACTACCTCGTTGATGGTCGTATTCAACTTCGGCGCATCCGGCTGACCGCCCCGGATGCGGGCGCAGATTTCATGCGCCTTCTGAATGGCGATGTTCTTGTTACTGGTGCCGAGCGCCTCAAAGCGCTGGCGATTGTGTAGGCAGTATTCCGCGTACCAGGGATTGCTGATCCGCTCCGTTCCGTCCGGCGCGCGAAAGATGCGATGACCGATGTAAATCGCCGGCTCGGTGGCCTCGACGAAATGCCGATCGTGCAGTTTCACTCGCCGGTCCCCCGAAACAATTCCTGGAAGAAACGTTCGGTGAGGAAGACCAAGGGCTTCTCGCGCTTGACGCAATTGCGGAACTCGCCTTCGCAGACCCGCCGCTTGAGCGTGCTCGGTGCGGTCTGAGCATGGAGCGCGGCCTGTTCCAGCGAGAGCGTGGGCCCGAGGGCCAGACGAAGGTTCCGCAACTCCTCTTTGGTGAGTTTGAGGCCAGGGAAATGCCGTTTCGCCTTCTTTGGCTTGCGTTCCCCCCGAGATTCCTGGGCTGATACGACTGAGAACGTGAACGGCGTAGTGCGGGCGAAGTGCGCTGAATCGACAAGACGAGGCATTCCAATTCCTTTCCGCCGGGCAAAACAAAGCGCGATTTACCAATCGCGCGCACCGGGATGAAGGAATATATGGGGGTGTTTTTGGGCCGAATGCGCTGGCCGTGTGGCCGGCCTAGCCGAAAGCAGAAAGTCGTCATCAAAAAGTTTTTAAATGCAGAAACCACCAACTCTGGAGATGAACTCGCGCTGATCCGTCCACGAAAAAAAATATTTTTTCGGCTTGACCACGTTAAGACTGCCAGCGTCTGGCCATGGGGGCGCAGTTATGGGCCGGACGACCGATGCAATGTAGGACAGCCTATCGCTGTCCATCCGCACTGGGCTTCGGCGAGCGATACTCGACAACCCACCTTGGATGCTCGCCACTTATAACGAAGTCGCCTAGGCTCAAGACCAAATCTCGCAGACTCTTAAACCCTACACGCTCATGGACGGGTGGCTGGCCAGGAAACTCCTTTGAGAGCTGCCACCCTAGCGTCGCCAAGATAAGAGGCTTTCGTGTGCCACGGTGATGGTCTAGGTGTTTCGATACGCTCTCGTGGATTTGCCGAAGTATGTCGGATTCCCGTGCGCGCGACGACTGACGTGCCGGTGTGCGGTCGTTAGAGATATGTGCGGTTGATCTCGGTGCATGTTGCCGCGCCGGCGGCACCTCAACGATGCGCTGATCCGTAGCGTCCTTGGATTGCTTTGGTGCTGGTCCTAAGTCTGTAGCCCATGCATGCATTCGCTCATAACCGAAGCCGAGGAAGAAATGCACGCGTGCGTTGATGTGCTCGGACTCCCGAAGGTGAGGCGGAGGAACAAAAAAAGCGCGAATTGTATTCCCGATCCGAATTGACCCAGCAGTTCGCTTGAGTGAAGAAATTGTTCCCTCCGCATACGCCAATTTGGTGGTGTCACGGAAGAAATTCTTCTGATCATCCCACCCTCCCAATTCGCGCGAATTGATAACGGGGCACCACTCTGGCACAGTAGACAGCCACTCGTATGAGTTAGCACGCCGACCGACCGCGAGTTGCGCGCTCCGTTGCAGGTGCTTCTGTATAAGCTCTTCGTCTCTTTCCCCACCGGCACGCCAGCGAAGGAAATGTAGAATATACAAATAATAATGCGCATCGACAGATTCCGCACGAGTAGCCCAAGTCAGGAGGCGATCAATGGCTTCAGAGAAGCTGAATTCCGGCAGCCATCGAAACGCCTGAAACCACATACGGAGGTCGCTCTCACTCGTAGGGTTGAATCTAAGGTTGCGTTCGGAAAGTTGGACGATTTGCCGAAGTTCGTCGCCTTCGAGGTTACTCCACAATCGATTGCGCCTCGCCACGTAGGCGTGGGCCATCGCCTTTCGGAGCCAAGCTTGTTCGGCCGTCCCGTCCAATACGGCCTCCCAAGTTTTGATTAGCTCATCAAAGTCCCCGTAGACCGCTGTTAGATCGTAATCGCACCTTTTCTCGTGATATGTTGGACGTTTAGTTCCCCTAAAGTGCTGCACACGCTCAAGAAGATCCTCTGCGTCGGCCAGTTTCTCCTGCAACCAGCGTCCGACATCATTGTTCTTTGCGCATAAGGGTGCCACGGAATCGTACCCAGCAGCTTGACAGATTCGCTCAACAATCAAGAGGATCGTCTGAATTGGCGTTATATATCCATGATCATCGTCTGGGTTTAGCTCTCGCGCCTTTGTGAATGCTTCAAGTGCGCGCTCAGTGAGTTCGCGTGTTGCGCTAAGAATCCCTTCTGGCGTCAGCGTTCTCTGCTCTGCATGAGCCTCCTTCACGATTCTGTCAAGCAGATCTCGAACCCAGAATCGTCGCACCATTCCTAGGCCATGGAAGTGCAGCGCGTCCTTTTCCTCCGATAGCGCCACCGCCTTCAACAAATACTCTTCTGCTTTACCAAAATCCTCGTTTGTATTATAGATAAGATGGCGGCCGCGGTGATTCCAGTAATGGGGCTCATCACCACAAAGATCGGTTAACACAGTTAAGACCTGATGCTGGCCATCGACGCTGTTGATCGCCTCAATTAGCGGGGAGAATTGAAGCCTCCCGACCCGGCTGTTGTCGGCCCATTGATCCCGCGAGATGAACAACTGGATGAAGAGCTCCTTTGCCTCATCGCTATACGCGCCGGCGACCGCCACAACTTCACGAATCAACTGAATACATAGGTCCTTTAGCGCAAACTTCCAATTGTCCGGTTCGCTTTTGGTACCTCCAAGTAGTTCGCGGAGTATCTCCTCGGCGATGAGCGGATGAATTATCTTCAGCCGCGCATTTCCTCGGACGATCAGGCGTGCGGCATGTTCTCCCATTGTTTGTTCGACAACTATGGTTCCGCCCGCACTTAGCTGCATTAATCTTCTGAATAGAGGTTCCGAGAGCCCCTTTTGCGAGTATCGCGACACCAATGCCAGATAGAGAAGAGTTTGTCGCGCTATCGGTTGAATCCCTTGAAGATGAGCACTGACGTAGCGCTCAATACTAAGGAATTCATCATCATATGTGGTGAGACCAAAGAAAAACGGCGAACGATACGCCATTAGGCCGGCGTCATGCGGATTCGCAATGCGTTCGAGTCGCCTGCGGTTACGCTCGTGTTTGCATCGCGGCGCATAAATCCCTAGGAATTTGCCGAGCTCGTTGTCGCTCATCGGATCAAATAGCGCGACATCAGTGTGACCAGCTTTGCGCGCAGTTCGAACGACATACAGCATGACAACGCGAGTATTGCGTCGGCCAAACTCGCGAAAAAGATCATCTCTAGCCGTCGCCGGCAAGTCCGAGGCTTCGGCGACCAATAGGACCGGCATTTGGCTCTTTTGAAAGACGGCGTCGATTCGATCTGCGGTCAATCGTGAATAATGCCGGAGCACTACAACTGGATGCTCACCACGCATGCCCCATATAGCGCGTAACGCCGCAGTCGTTCCCCCGGCGCCGGGTGAGTGATGTAATTCGATGGTTGCAGTGCGACCCTTCACGAGCAGATCCAACAGTTTTCTTTGGAGCTCCTCGTTCACGTCGCGAACGACATCCAATTCCGCGTCTAACTCGTTCCATGTCGGCGGCATTCCACGCAGGAATGCGCTCCCCTTCTCATCTTCGGTGCCTTGGCTGGGTGAATCCGGTTCACTCGACGATTTCGCCAAAACATTGGAATGCAGAGTTTCGATATCCTCTTCCCAATTGCGCAACACCTCAGCAGATACTTCGACGGCGCCCGATATACCCGGAATCCGAGCAGATGCAGTCTCCTCTGCCGATCCGAATATCTCCCGTAGACGTTTCGCAAATGTTTCGATGGAGACCGGTAGTATGTGGGTAAATAGAGACGCGATATCAGCGTCAATCGCATCTCCGACCAGGATAAATTCTGCGTTGTCCCCGAGCTTCTCATCAATTGCTTCAACCACGCGCTGCAGCATCTGTACCGAAAGCGATTTGTTGTTAAGTACCACCACCTTCACCGGTTTTGGTGAGGTGCTCGCGCCAATGAGTTCACTAAGGTCACGCAACTTCCCCAGGTAACTCCGGCGCCAAGTCTCCAAGGATGCAGGAATGGCTTCGTTTCGACTGGGCCACCCATTTGCCATCATCCACGCAGTTCCGCGAGTGAAATTCACTGGAAGCGCGTCTTTACC
>DASVUC010000235.1:0-18185 GCA_036387255.1 Tepidisphaeraceae bacterium
ATCGACCGCTCCACCGGCAAGCCCACAACGGTCGACGCCCCCATCCGCGCCGGTCGAAGAGCCATCGTCGCCCTGCTCGTCGCCTTCACATCCATCGCCGCCCTCGTCTACGGCGCCACCACCAAAGGCGACTGGCCCCTCGTCATCGCCGCCCTGGGCCTCATCGGCATCTTCATCGGCCTCGCGCTGCTAACGCAGGCCGCACTCGCCTACGCAGGCTTCATCCACCGCCGCCGCTGAACGGGATGGCTCGAAGATTTAACCCCCTCTCTGGCAGGGGTGAGGGTCTACTTCTCTTCCAACCACGCCCCATTTACCCCTCCAGCCGCAGCTTCTGTGGCACGCCCCGTAACACCCAGCGCCTCATCTGCCGCAAGCGCCTCACTCACATCACATGAATGTCATCAAGGACCAGCACGAGGCCTCCTGCCTCGGCGCGAAGGCTGAACGTCGCTGTCAGGTCCGACGCCAGCCCGTTGATGTTCAAGTCGTACCAGACCTCTCCAACAACGCCGTGCTTATTCTTCGCGAACCGGCGAACACGCTTCCGCTGCGTCACGTCTGTCGGCTTCCCTTCAAGCGTCACCTTCTGGCCGGGTGCCGCTTCGTCATACTGCGTGATCACCTCCCGCATCAGCGCCGGCGTCCAGCCCCTCACTGGGTCGTTACCCATGACACTGAACGCCTCATCGTACCGCTCCGCCTCCAGCAACGCCGCCCATCGATCCACCGCGGCAAGAATCGTCGCATCCGAAGCGTCAATGGGAAGACAGTTCGAGGTGTACTTCACGTGGGAACCGTTAAACGGCCAAGGCGGCGCAGGCGCAACGTTAAACCACAAATCAGGGTTCAGCCGCGGTCCGCTCCAGCGGCGGGCTTTCCGGCATGTTCGCCGACGAACCTGCCGCTCGGACTGAGGATGAAAGAGTTCATAACCGGAAGCATGCCGCGCCAACCGCCGTCGTCTGAGGCCAAAGCGTTGCTCGCGTCTGAACTGCACAAGTGTCGTGCGCGCAGCTACAGCGAGTATCGCGATCGAATCGGCAGCCAAGATAACTTTGTTGCCGATGCCCCGTCAGGCAGAAGCTACCAGATCGAAGTCGAATTCTTTCGGGATAGGCGCTCAACGATGATTGACGTAACTGCGGCGCACAATAGCAATCCGCGCCCCTGTACCGCAACACATTTGATAATAACGTGCAACGCCTGTTTGCGGCCATTCGAACGGTACAAGTCAAAATCGCCTTTCGAAACGCCCAAGACAGGAGGCGGGGAAGCAAACCCTGAACAGAGGATTGTCGCAGAACCCTCCTGGTCTCAAAAAGCACCTAAAAAGGAATTCTCGACCTTCTGTCCCTTCGCGTCCATTCCGCGCCTTCGCTCCTTCGTGTCTCCCCTCTCACGGTCCCTGCGATTCAAACCGACGCCATGTTCGCCTTCTGTCCGCAATATCATCATTCCTGCTATCATCCCCTGTTCCCACCGGCCTCTCCCGGCACCCATTTTGCAACCCCATCTTTTCGCGCCCTTACAGGAGGCCCGAGTTGAACCAACAATCCGCCCTCGTCGCCGCCTTTGAAGATCGGCAACAGGCCGAACGCGCCGTCGACGCGCTGGAACAAAACGGCTTCTCCGCCGCCGACGTCGGCCTCGCCATTCGAGGCTCCGACGCCGTCCGCGGCGGAATGATCTCCGACGCCTCCGCCACCAAGGACGGCCCGGGCGCCGCAACCGGCGCCATCACCGGCGCTTCCCTGGGCGCCATTCTCGGCGCAGCCGCCGCCTTCCTCGTCCCCGGCGTCGGTCCCATCGTCGCAGCCGGGATCTTTTCCATGGCCTTCGGCGGAGCCATCGCCGGCGCTGCCGTGGGCGGAATTTTCGGCGCACTCACCGGATTAGGCGTTTCCGAACAGGAAGCAAAGTATTACGAACAGGCTTTCAACGCGGGCCACGCCATCGTCGCCGTGCGGACCGGCGATCGCGCAACCGCTGCCGCCGAGATCCTGCGCAGCTTCGGCGGCTACGACCTGCAAACGCGCCCGCAGAGCCCCATCCGCACCGAAGGCATCTTCTCTGAACCCTGAACCCCCGACCCTGAACCCTAAAACAGGTGATGTTATGACGCGATATGAGAACTACCCCACCCAGGCGGACTACGGAGCAAACTGCTCGCGCGACACGATGGACATGATCGTCACCGGCATCGGCGGCCTCGCCCTCGGCGCCGCCCTTATGTACGTCTTCGATCCCAACAAGGGTGACGAGCGTCGCAGCTATCTCGGCGAAATCGCCGGTAGCGCCTGGGACACCACGGCCAGCACCCTCTCCTCCCTCGCAAGCGGCGTCGGCTCCGCCGCTTCCGGCGTCGGCGAGTACGTCAGCGACTTGAACGATCGCTCCCGCGACGCCCGCGAAGAATACTCCGGCCGCCTCGGTTCAACCTACAAGGGCCTGCGCAAAGCTGTCGGCGGTTACTTGGACGATTGGTCTGACAGCGCCCACAGCGGCTACAAATCCGCCGCCAAGAGCACCCGCAAGCTCGCAAAGAATCTGCCCAGCATGCCCCGCGTCCGCATCACCCGCGAAGAAGAAGAAGACGAAGGTTTCTCGGGCACCTCCCTCGCCGCATCCGCCTTTAGCGCACTTGCCTTGGGTTGCGCGGCGATGTACTTCTTTGACGCCCGCCTCGGGCGCAGCCGCCGCGCCTATGTCATGCAGAAGGCAGGCAAGTTCGTCCGCGACACCGGCGACTTGGCACGGTCAACCGGTCGCCACCTCGCCAACAAGTCGCGCGGTTATTACCACGAGGCCTCCAACCTCATGCCCGGTCAATCTTCTCAAGCAACGGGTTCTAGCGCCCCAGCCTCAGAAAACGCGAATTTGACCGGCTCGATGGGCTCAGCCAACCTCACCAACTCCCCATCACAGCCCCAACCTGATCTTCGGGCATACGATTTGCAATCCAATACGCGGAACACGACCGGGCCTAATCCGACGGCCCTTTAACAAGCTCTCACTCTCCCCTCCCGAGGCCAGGACACGCCCTCCGTCCTGGCCTCGATCTTTTTTTTAAAACGCACCGTTCCCTTCCTCGCGTTGCAAGACACCGCCCGCAGCCCTGTAGCCATCAACATTCTCCACCAAGCTCATCACGTGACACGGGCATCCTGCCCGTGCAGTATGTTCGTGGCTGCAAAGCGTGGCTCAAGCCTGCCAGACCATCCATCGCGCGCCAGCCAGCTCCGATTGTGCCCAAACACCAAAACGTTCTGTGATTTCGATCTCCCTCGGCGCGCCCCTCTATCCCCTCAGCGCCAGGATCAACTCAATCTCGCCCTTAGGCCGATCCAGCGCCTGCGCAATTTCCGCCGCCCCCCACCCCTGATCCGCCAATGAATAAACGTCGCTGTTCCGCGAAGCCTCCGCTGCCGCGGCAGTTTGTGTTGCCAGTCCCGCCGCCTGGTTCTGCACCGCCCCCAGCCGCTCGATCCGCTCGTCCGCCTGCTTGATCAGCGTCTCAAGCCGCAGCACACGCGCATCCAGCTGCGCCGAAATCTGCTTGGCCATTTCACCCAGTTCATTCAGCAGCGCGTTCACTTCCTGCTGCGCCCCGTCCCAGATCTGGCGCTGATTCTCCGCATCGCGTCCGTCCACGTCAGCCTCCTTGCTGCTCGCTTTCGCATCATCGTGTCGGTTTGTCTTCGTGCAAGGGGTCTGCTTGAAAAACTCATCCGCCCCAGTCACTGTAACCCCCGGCCATGCCAGAAGCTCCACGCCCGACAGTTGCAAAACATCAGCCGCATCGCGCCCACCGCGCCCCGCTCCTCACCCTGATCATCTGCTCTTTCCTGCTTGTCGCTTTCGCGACCCTGTCGCACCTCGCCGTGCAGTCGAAAAGTCCCGCCTACGACGAGCCCCTGCATTCCGTCTCCGCGTGGCTGCAAACCCACTACAGCGAGTTCCGCATCGATCCCGAAGATCCCGCTCTCTGGAAGTACTGGGCCGGCCTCGGCACCCGCGCCAATGACCTGCAATTTCCGGACATCGAGCCGTTCCTCAAGTGGTCATCGCACGACATCTTCCTGGAATGGCCCTTCGTCGTGCGGGTGCTCTATCAGACGCCGGGCAATGTCGAGAACTCCGAAAGCTTCATCAACCGCCAGCGCATGATGATGCTGATCGTCGGAGTCGCCCTGGGGGCGATGATCGCCTACTGGGGCTGGAAGATCGGCGGAACCCTCGCAGCCGTCGTCAGTTGCGCACTCTTGGCCTTTGATCCCAACTTCCTCGGCCACGCGACGCTCGTCAAAAACGATGTCCCCCTCGCCCTGGTCATGCTGGCGCTGATGTACGCCACCTGGAAGCTCGGGCGCCGGATCAACCTGCTCAATCTCCTGGCGCTGGCGCTGCTTTGCGCCAGCGCCATCAACATCAAGTTCTCCGCCATGCTTCTGGGCCCAATCATCGCCCTCCTGCTGCTGATTCGCGCGCTCCTGCCGTTCTCCTGGCGCGTGCTGCGATGGGAGATCACCAGCGTCGGCGGTCGCGTCGCTTCCGCCGCAGGGGTTTGCATCGTCGCCGCAATCGTCAGCTACTTCGGCATCTGGGCGTGTTATCAGTTCCGCTTCCGCCCCGCGCCGCCGCTCGACAGCTCGCTCAACATCCAGGCCCAGATCGAACACACCGCCGAGAACATGCTCCGCGCTAAAGACGCCAGTATTGTCACGCCCACCACACAGCAGTTGAAGACCGTCCAGCCGACCCTCTTCACCCGCGCGGTCGTCACGATGAACGAGCACCGTCTCCTGCCGCAGGCGTTTCTCACCGGTCTGCTCTACACCTACCAGAGCGCGATGACCCGCAGCACCTATCTCGCGGGCCAGTATTCTCGCACAGGATGGTGGTACTACTTCCCCTTCGCGATGCTGGTGAAGTCGCCGCTCTCGCTCATCGCCGCGTCGCTCGGAAGCCTCGCCGTCGGCGTCGTCGCGTTCCGTCATCGCGCCGAGCGAGCACGCGATGGCTCTATCCACGAATCCTTCCGCTGGGCGGCGGCGTGCCTCGCGATCCCGCCCGCGATTTACCTGCTCGCCGCCATGCGCTCCAACCTGAACATCGGCCTCCGCCACGTGCTGCCGGTCTATCCGTTTCTCTACATCGGCATCGGACTCGCGGCATCGTACCTGTGGAAGTTCAAGCCCGCGCTGACACGCCTCGCCGCCGCCCTGCTTGCAGTGGCGCTCGCGGCCGAAGCGCTTGCGGCATTCCCCAACTACATCGCCTTCTTCAACGCCGCCGTCGGCGGACCGCGCAAGGGACTCTACCTGCTCGGCGACTCCAACCTCGATTGGGGACAGGACCTCAAGCTCCTCGCGCAGTGGCAGGAAGTGAACCTTAAGCCCAAGGGAATCCCGCTCTACCTCGTCTACTTCGGCGTCGCCGACCCCTCCGCCTACGGCATCGAATACATCAACTTCCCCGGCGGCTGGCAGTTCAATCGAAACTTCCAGTTCCGCACCGAGCCCGGCGTGCTCGCCATCAGCGCCACCAACCTCCAGGGCATCTACCTCAGCAACGAAGCCCGCGAAGCCTACAGTAAACTCAAAAACCGCGAGCCCCTCGAAGTCCTCGGCGGCACCATCTACCTCTACCGCTGGCCCCCCACCCCCCGCGCCGCCACAACATCATCGTCCGCGGTAACGCCCGCGCATTAAATCCGCGTAGCACGGGCATCTTGCCCGTGAGGTGTGCGTGACGGATTAGAACGCTTACGGTGTTCCGTAACTTCACAAACACAACGCGCGCACAAGATGCCTGTTCACGCGGCGCACAGCCGCGGACTTGCAAGCCCCTCACAAAAATGCTCAGAGAGACGCAGCGGCTTGCTAAAACCGCGCCACGCGCGCATCGCCCACAACCTGTTGGTGAGACGCAAGAGCCGGTGCGACTTGTCTGTAAATGTCCGGGTGCTCTGTGCGAAGCTCTTCCAGCGTCACCTTCGCCACGAGCGTGCTCCCCTGCTCATCAGCCACCGAATAAAGCGGCCCGCGCGGACTCGATCGGATCGTGACGACGTTGTGCCGGCTCACCACACGGACGATCACCGGATCGCTGTCAGCAGCGGCGACGGCATCCGATGCCGTTTGCGTAGCCGGCCGATTCGTGGTGTGCGTGCAGCCAGCGGCGAGCAGCAGCATGATGGGCGTGATAAGTTTTCGCATGAACACCTCCTTGGCTGCGATAAACGATGTGACGCGGCGGACAATAAAGCGGCTGCGAGGATCGCTCGCAGCCGCTGGTTTGTCCACAGGAAAGCGCGGATTTTACTTATCTTTCTTGCCGTGATCACCATGGCCGGCATTGCCATTGTCGCCGTGACCTTCAGTCTTTCCGCCGCCGGCGCCGACGCTCTCCGCTGTCGTCCGCGCCATCTCCAGGTGATGCCGCAGCGTCTCGACATTGTCGCTGGCAAACTTCTTGATCTCTTCGTCTTTCCCGTCCTTAGCTTCCTTCTCGAACTCCTTCACATCCTTCTCGTGGTCCTTGACCATCTCCTTCATGTACGCCTTGTCGAAGTCCGCGCCGCTCATCTTCGTCAGGCGGTCGTAGGTCTTCTGCTCTTTCTTATCCAGCTCCTTGGGCACATCCACCCCCTTGCTTTGGGCGAGGGTCATCAACTGCTCGTTCGCCCTGGAGTGATCGGTGACCATCTGCTGACCAAAGTCTTTGACCGCCTGATTGGTCGCGTTCTTCGAAGCGTATTCGCCGAGCCTCACCTCGAGCATCCCGCCGGAGGCAGCCTCGGTGATGAACTTTTTGTCCTTGTTGGCGACCTTTTCGTCGGCAGCCGTCGCGGTCGACGCGCTGACGAGCATGGCGGCGGCAAGAGCGACTAAAGCGAGTGGCAGACTGATTTTGGCGTTGCGCATGGCCATCTCCTAGGTATATCGAGCTGACAGCGGAACAACTCCGCCTGGCGCAGACCGGCAAGGCGTATACCATTCATTCACCCCGATCCATCTAATCGCCCCAGGCTCGACCGGTTGTACGCGAACATCAACACCAGCGACACGACGCTCAGCGCCACCACCGCCCCCGACGCCGCAAGAAGCTCCCCTTGCTCGTACTGCGCATAAACAAGAACCGGCAGCGTCACCCGGCGAGGCTGCCAGCCGAAAACCATCAGCGTCGCCCCGAACTCCCCCAGCGCCCGGGCGAACGCCAGCAGCAACCCGCTGGCAATCCCACGCCGCGCAAACGGCAGGCTCACGTGCCAGAACACCTGCGGCGTCGTTGCCCCAAAGAGCCGCGCGATCTCTTCAAACTCCCGATCAATGCTCCCGAACGCGCTCTTCGCCGGCATATAAAGCAGCGGCAGCGCCACCACTGCCGCCGCAAGCACCGCCCCCTCAAAACGAAAAACAATCGAGTACCCAAACCATTCGTTCAGGAAATGACCCACCCACCCCCGCGCGCCGAACGTCATGATGATCAGAAAGCCAATCACCGTCGGCGGGAGAACCAGCGGCAGCGTGATCAGCGCTTCAACAACGCTCTTCCCCACGAACCGCTTCCGTGCCATCACCCACGCCAGCGGAATCGCCACCAGCGCCGCGACGACGGTGGCAACAATGGCAATCCGCAGCGACAGCAGCAGCGGCGACCACAGTCCACTCATTTCGCCTCTGCCGGCGTAAACCCCAGCTTCTGGAACATTTGTTGCGCGGCCGGAGTGACAAGAACATCGCGAAACCGCTTCGCTTCCTCGCCATGCTTGCTCGCGCCGATGATCACCGCGGTGTAGCGAATCGGATCATGAAGCGACGCCTTCGCCGTGGCCGCAAGCTTCACCTTTTCACCCGCCTGTTTCGCGTCTGTGGAATAAACGATCCCCGCTGAAACTTCCCCGCGGATCACGTAATCCAGCACCTGCCGCACGCTCGCGCCGTAGACCAGCCGATCCCGCAGAGCCTCTTGGAGCTTCAGCTTCTTGATCACCTGCATCGCATACTGACCCGCCGGAACGGTCTTCGGCTCGCCAATCGCCAGCTTCCTTATCCGCGAGTCTGCGAGCGATTCGAGCGAGTCAATCGTGTCCTTCGAATCCTTCGGCAAAATCAGCACAAGCTGATTCCCGGCGATCACCTTCCGCGTCGACCCATCCGCCAGCTTCTGCTCAATCAGCTCATCCACCTGCGCATCGGCCGCAGAGATAAACAAATCAACCGGCGCTCCGGATTTGATCTGAGCCAGAAGCTGCCCCGACGAGCCAAACGTCAGCTCAACGTCACCGCCCGTTTGTTGTCGGTGCGTCGCGGCGGCCTGGGTGAGGCATTCCTTTAAACTAATCGCCGCGGCGACCTTGATTGCGCTGGGTTGCGAAGCCGAGCCTGTCTGCCCAAGTGCGGCGAGAGGGAGCAAGAGAAAGATCAGAGCGAAGATCGCGGTCAGGTGCTTCATGAAAGAGCTTCGAGTTTACCTTGATTTGCGATCCACTCTAGGCGCGCTGCGCAACCCAAATCCCAAGCTTCACCGCGAGTAACCCGACGACCACGCTCCCGACCATGTTGACTATACCTTTCATCGTGTTCCCGCTCGTCAGCAGCGCGTTCGATTCGAACATGTAGGTCGAGAACGTTGTGTACGCCCCCACGAACCCCGTCGCCACAGCAATCCGCGCCACCTCGCTCACCTGCATCTTCTCCCCGGTCATCGTGATAAACCACCCGAGAAAGAAGCTGCCCGTGATGTTGATGACAAACGTCCCCACTGGAAAGCGCGCCCCCAGCAGGTGCAGGCACATCATGCCAACCAGGTGACGCGCCATCGCGCCCACCGCGCCCCCCAGCGCGATCCCGGCATAGACAGAGAAGGTCTTCATCAGCGCGCATCCTATCCGCTGGCTCAGCAGGCGTCTTGCGACTGGCGCCCCCAGCATCTAAAAACACCCGATGCAGTCGCAGAAGCCGCTGGTTGTCGAGCCGATCGGGTTGGACGTCGAGACCCTCCCCAAGCCCATCGACTTCCCCACACTCTACGGCAACACCAACCCCATCGAGCTCGAGATCGGCACCGGCAAAGGCACCTTCCTCACCGAACAGGCGATCGCGCGCCCAGACATCAACTTCTTCGGCATCGAGTGGGCCCGCTGGTTCTGGCGCTACGCCTCCGACCGACTGCGCCGCCACAATTGCATGAACGCGCGCACCGTCCGCGCCGAAGCCAACTTCTTCCTCACCGAATTCGTCAAAGGCGAATCAATCTCTGTCCTGCACATCTACTTCCCCGACCCTTGGCCCAAGGCGCGCCACCACAAGCGCCGCCTGATCCAGCCCCACTTCATGCCCCTCGTCCACCGCATCCTCACGCCCGCGGGACGCTTGCAAATCGTCACCGATCACCAAGGCTACTTCGAAGAAAACATCGAGCCCACCCTGAAGGGTTCCAACCTTAAGATCGTCGACTACAACCGCCCCGGCAGCGCAGGCGAAGGCGAGTTCGTCGGCACCAATTTCGAACGAAAATACCGCCGCGAAGGACGCCCCTTCTACGCGCTCGCCGCGGTGAAGGAAGCCTGATTTGAGCCACCGCTCCAGACGTCACCCCTGATATCGATTGTACCTCTGCGCTTCCCCCGTCTCGAAAGGATCATAAATCAGCTCGATCTTCGGACAAATTGCTTCATCCAATTCGATTGTCCCCTTCTCCGCCAGCGGCTCCTGCAAAACCACCGGCTCCAGCGCCTCCCGCATCCGCCCCAGAAAATCCACCACCGCCAATCCCATAAACGGATCCGGCACATCCTTAAACTTTGGCGGATAACTCTTGTACAAACTCAGCACCCCGCGCGGGTTCGATCGGCGATAGTGCTCCAGCGCCACCGCGCACTGAATCATCCCCTGGTAAAAATCATGCTTCACCCCAAACGCCATGTGCCAAGCGTCTTCCCACACCTCGTGCGCATCAAAAAATTCATGCTCGTTGAAGAGTTGGATGCCGTCGAAGTAGAGCTTTTTCTCCAGATCCGGATCCATCGCTAATCCTGCTTATCCGGCCGATCACGCTGATACAGATCCAGATAAAAATGCATGATCTCTTTTCCCGCCACCGATCGCGTCCGGCTATGCCGGAAGTGAAACTTCTCAAACAGTCGAATCGCCGGCTCGCGCTCCATGAACGTATCCAGCGCGATCTTCAAATAGTTCCGCTCTTTGCAGAACCGCACCGCCGTTTCAACCAGGCGCGACCCGATGCCGCGCCGTCGAAACCCCTCCCGCACCCGCAGCCGCCGAATCTCCCCCACGCTGTCCTCATGATGCTGCACGCCGATCATCCCCACGATCGACGGGTTATCATCCTGCGTCTCAGCCACCCAGAAATGCGAACCCTCGCACGCCATGTACGCCGAGTGAATATCGTCGATATCCAGCCCCGTATCGTTCTCCGCGATCTGCTGACCCTCC
Source organism: Tepidisphaeraceae bacterium (assembly GCA_036387255.1). GTDB lineage: Bacteria > Planctomycetota > Phycisphaerae > Tepidisphaerales > Tepidisphaeraceae > DASVUC01. Next base: position 10,464 of record DASVUC010000235.1, read on the forward strand.
ACGAGCCCCGCGCGATAAAGAATCGCGCACGCTTCGGCATCGGTTGGCTCAAAGCTGCGGATCTGAACGGGAATCTCGATCGCCGAATCCATGGACAGCCTATCTTAGCAGCCCCGTCAACCCCCGGCGATGGGTTCGCACCCCGCCGCCATTCCCGGTAAAAAAGCATTACACCACGCGAAGCCGCACCAGGAGATCAACCGCGAATATCGTTTACGGGTTTCCATCCCGTGCTTTCGCCGCACACTGTTTCAGATCGTTCGTCAAACCACACCATGCGCCTGTCAACAGCCATCCTCCTCCTCGCTTTCTCCGCCCCCACCTTCGCCGGCAGAGCGCTCATCAACCCCGATCAAGTTCTCGAAATCGACGGCAGGAAAACCTTCCTCATCGGCTTCATCATGCCCCCCGCCCCCGGCGCCACCACCCCCTGGGGAAAAACCGGCATCCAGGAACTCCGCGACGCCGGCGCCACCTTCCTCCGCACCGGCGTTATGGGAAAAGAATTCACCTGGGACAACCAGGCCACCTGGGACCGCGAACAACAATGGCTCGACGAAGCCGCCAAGGCTGGCATGTACTGCATGCCCTACCTCCGCGAAGCCGGCAGCATCCAGGATGCCGACCGCGAGGCGCTGCTCCGCAAGATCATCTCGCGCTTCAAAGACCACCCCGCCATGGGCGCCTACTACGGCTTCGATGAACCGCAGTGGGTGAAACATCCGGTAGAGCCGATGCGCAAGGCGTACCAGATCATCAAGGAGATGGACCCCAATCATCCCGTCTGGGTCAACCACGCCCCGCGCGGCGCCGTCGAGGAGCTTCAGCCCTACAACATCACCTGCGACGCCACCGGCATGGACGTCTACCCCATCAGCTACCCGCCCGGCGTCCACTCCATCGACACCAACCGCGAGATCAGCATGGTCGGCGATTTCACCGACCGCATCATGCGCGTCGCCGACGGCGAAAAGCCCGTCTGGATGTGCCTCCAGATCGCCTGGAGCGGCGTGATCAAACCGGGCAAAACCCTCCGCTTCCCCACCTTCCCGCAGCAACGCTTTATGACCTATCAAGCCATCATCAACGGCGCTCGCGGCCTCATCTACTTTGGCGGCCAGCTCCCCGCCTCCCTCAACGAACGCGATCGACAGTACGGCTGGAACTGGACGTTCTGGCAAAAAGTCCTCCGCCCCGTCATCGAAGAAATAGGCGCCAACTCACCCCTCTACCCCGCCCTCGTCGCGCCGGCCTCCACGATCCAAGTCAAGCCCACCAGCTCCACCAACCTCGAAACCTGCGTCCGGGAAGTAGGCAACCAGATCTTCATCCTCGCCTGCAAACGCGAAGGCGGCACCGAAAACATCTCCCTTCAAGGCCTCCCCTCCACCGAAGAAACCGCCGAAGTCATGTTCGAGTCGCCGCGTCGCGTAACAATTAAAAACGCCACGCTCACCGACTGGTTTGCCCCCTTTGATGTGCATGTCTATTGCCTGAAGCGAAAGACCCCGTAGCACCGGCATCTTGCCCATCATCTTTCTCCAAGCGAGCATCCACCTCTTACGGAGGAACAATGCGACCACTCACAATCCTTCTGGCGCTTAGCCTGCTGGCCCATGGTGTTTCCGCGGGCCCGCTGGAACTGGTCAAAGACGGCAAGACCCCGTTTCACCTGGTCCTCCCCAAGGACGCATCTGATTCACAAAAGTACGGCGCCGATGAGCTTAAAAAGCACATCAAGGAGATGACCGGCGCCGAGCTGAAGATCGTCACCGACGATCAACCCGCCCAACCGCACGAAATCGTCATCGGCTCAAATCGCCGCTCCAATGAACTTGGCCTCAAGCCCGACCTCAAATCCCTCGGCACCGACGGCTTCACCCTCAAAACCACTGGCAACAAGATCTTCATCGTCGGCAGCCCCGTGCGCGGCAGCATGTACGGCTGCTTCGAACTCCTCGAACGTCTCGGCGTCCGCTGGTACACATCAGAGGTCACCGTCGCGCCCAAGCGCGCCGACATCACGGTCGAAGAAATTGACATCACCCAAACGCCCGCCTTCGAGTACCGCGAACCGTACATGACCGAAGCCTGGGATTCCGCCTGGGCCACCCACAACCGCGTCGTCGGTCACACGCCGGTCACCGTCGGCGGCCAATTCCGCTACGCCGATTTCGTCCACAGCTTCGACCGCCTCGTCCCCCCGGCGCTCTACGACAAGCACCCTGAATACTTCCCCATGATCGAAGGCAAGCGAATCAATGGCTACGTCCAGCGCTGCCTCAGCAATCCCGACGTCCTCAAGCTGGTCGTCGACGGCGTCAAAGCCGCCTTCAAAGCAAACTCCAACGCCGTCATCACCACCGTCTCGCAAAATGACGTCGAGAAGTACTGCAAGTGCCCCGACTGCTCCAGGCTTGAAGCACAGTACGGCACTCAATCCGGCGTCTACCTCTCGTTCGTCAACAAGGTCGCCCAGGCGATCGAGAAAGACTATCCCGACAAGCTGATAGACACCCTCGCCTACCAGTTCACCGAAGAGCCGCCCCGGAACATCAAGCCCCGCCACAACGTGCGCATCCGTCTCTGCCCCATCTATTGCTGCGAAGCGCACGACTATGAGAAGTGCACCTACGAAGCGAACCCCAAGTTCGTCAAACGGCTCGCCGCATGGAACGACGTCGCCCAGACCCTCTACATCTGGCATTACAGCACGAACTTCAATCACTACATGATGCCCTTCCCGGACTTCAAACAGTTCCCCACCAGCGCCCGCCTCTACAAACGTAGCGGCGTCGTCGGCGTCTTCTTCCAAGGCTCCTACTGCGGCCCCGGCGGCAGCGACGCCCAGCTCCGTGCCTACGTCATGTCCAAGCTCCTCTGGAACGTCAACGTCGACACCGACGCCTTAGTCACCGACTGGATGAAAGGCGTCTACGGCCCCGCCTGGCAACCCATGCGCGCCTGGTTCGACCACGTCCACGAAACCCTCTCCCCCGCCGACGCCGAGCTCCATTGCTACGACACCGACGCCATCAACCGCCTCTCCACCCCCGCAGTCCTGGCCAAAGGCGACGAACTTTTCGCCCAGGCGCAGAAGCTGGCGCAAACCGAGCTGCAAAAGCAGTACGTGAAGAAAGCCAGCCTGCAAATCCAGTATCTCCACCTCTACCACAAGCACGACCCCGGCGACCGCCTGAAGAAGTTCGTCGCGGATGCGAAATCTTTGGGCGTCACCAACACCAGCGAGTCCAAATCCATAGATCAGTGGGAAAAGGAATACCGCGCCCAACCCGCCACGAAGTAGCAGCCTTGGCTCTACCGCATGCGCATTCCTACAATACTGCCATGAAGAGCTACGGCGATCTGTATGTCGAGTTAAAGGGCCTGTCGCCGGAGGAATTTGGCGATCGCGCTGAAGCCGCCGCCACGGACGGGTGGAAGCGCGATCGATCCAAGGACGACGAAATCGGGCGGATAGGCGTTACCAATAAACCGTGGTTCACCTTCACACTCACCGGCCATCACAGCTTACCGCCGACGTTCCTCTTCATCACCGAGAAGATGCCGAACCTTCTCTTCGTCCCCAATGTCATCTCACCCGCACGCGATCGCTTGGAGTACGACGAATACAACAGCATCCTCAGATCCTTCCGCGATAGCGTCTTGTCCCGTATTCAACCCCCCGACATAATCGACGTTCGTCTCTCCAATACGTCGATCAATCTCGCCAGCCAACTCCCCGAGCGTGTCTACAAAAGCCTCGTCACCTTCTCCAACGCCGCCAACAAAAACACCGGGAGCTCCCATCCATTGGACCGCGAGCGCTGGCTCGATTTCCTGGTCGAAATCGTTGACTCCGGCGTCGCCCTCTCTCCTGAGACCTTGACACGATGGCTTGTCGAAGAAGGCAAATGGAACAACGATGAAGCTTCGCAACTCGCAGAAGAATATGAGTTCGGCCGCGAGTTGCTCGAGCGACGCAAGCAGGCCTCCTGATGCCGACGAGTCGAACGCTGCCGGACATTGCTCATGAAGTTTCACATCGCGCTTTGCCCGCCTTGTTTATCGACACCTGCGCCGCGTTGGATGTCATCCGATGCGCAGCTCGCAACCAGCCGCAGGTCGTGCCGATCGTCCAGCAAGTAGTCGAGGCAACGGCGCACAGCGAATTGCTCCTCTATGGCTCCTCCGTATTGCTCGAGGAGGCCGCTCGCAACCGCACCGTCGTCGAGGGTCTCGCGCGCCGAGAGGCTGTCCGAATCGACGAAGCTATCAACGTTCACCGGACCACCGCAACCGCATTAGGTGTCACTTACCCGCATGCGCCTGGCTTCACCCACGAGAGCATTGTTCCCTCCCTCATTTCTTTGCACGACCAACTCTTGAACACTTGTGTCCACGCCGTCACCGATACCACAATCCAAGTCGCTGCGTTCAAACGTGCAGGTATACGTCGTCGCCCCGCCAAAGGTGGCGGTGGCGTCAACGACTGCCTCATGTTTGAAGAGTTTCGCCACGTCGCCCATGCCGCCCCCGACCCAAAGGCGCTCATCCTGCTCACCGTCAATACCGAGGATTTCGTCGATAAAGACCGCCCTGGCCGACCAATTCACTCGGAAATAAGCAGCGACCTCGCCGGCACCAAGGCGCGCGTCTGCCTCAGTTGGCCAGAGGCCGCCGCCGCCGTCCTCAGCGCGGCGCGTCTCGCCCGCATCTGATCCTCCACAAGGGCCACCCCGGCAGCGAACAACCGACCGCCGTTCACCACGGCGCGCAAATCGCTGATTGCGCTGAAAGTGCACCCTAGGGCGCATCACCCGAAACAACAAAAACCGCACCCAATTCCCCTTGCCACCCCCGCCAGCCACGCGCGCTGCGCGAAAATGCTCTTTTTCGAGCAGCGCGGCGGGAGAAGTGGGAGCATGATCAATTACGGGCCAACAACTTCGTCCCAGCGGGCGGCCTTCGCGCCGCTCCCACCCGCAGCAATAGTCTTCAGCGGCGCTCTCCGCCATCAATTCCTCGCCCATCGCCCCTCGCCACACCCGCCGTCTATTCCGGACCTCCTTAGGGTGCTGTCGGGGACGTTTGGGGGCCGCTTCGGGAACGCTTTGGGACCGGTTTGGACCTCATCGGGACCCGCTATGGACCCCTTCTTCCACCCCCCATCAAGCCCACCCCCGCCGCGCAAGCTCAACGCGCGCCAAAACTTACCACCCACCACGACCCAGCGGCGGCCAACAAACATCTTTTCCTGTTGCCCCGCCTCCCCCGCTCTTGCCTGTTGCCTCCTGCCTCTCACCTTCCCCCGCTATACTCGCAACCGGAGTACCTCTTGGGCGAATCCCGTCTCGAAGTTTCTCGCACGGCTCTGCTGCACAACATCTCGCTGCTGCGCCGTCAGATCCCGACGGCTGCAAAGCTCTGCGCCGTTGTCAAAGCCAATGCCTATGGCCACGACGCCTCGATTGTCGCTGACACCCTTTGCAACTTCACCGGCGCGGGCGCCGAAGCGCCGGCGGTCGATGCGCTCGCAGTGGCCACCATTCCCGAGGCCCTCGCCCTGCCGCACGTCGATGTGCCCATCATGGTCTTCCAGCCCGTTGAGAACGCGCTCATCGGCGAAGGCCGCAAGCTCATCGAGGAAGCCCTGTCGCGCAACCTGATCCTCACGCTCACGAGCAAGTCCGCCGCCGACGATCTGGCGCGCGTGGCGACTGTCTGGAACGTCCGCGCCAGCGTGCAGGTCATGATCGATACCGGCATGGCCCGCGCGGGCGTGGGTGTCGGCCGAGCCTCCGAGCTTCTCGAGAAGGCCACGAGCTGGCCCAGCCTGCGCCTCGTCGGCGTCCTCACGCACTTCGTCGAGTCCGAGGTCCCCGATTCGCCCGTCACACAGCAGCAGCTCGCGGATTTCATGGCGCTGACGAAAGACTTCGCCGGCAAGATCACCCGCCACGCCGCCAATTCCGGCGGCGTCTTCTTCGTCCCCGACGCCCACTTCGACCTCGTTCGCCCCGGCATCAGCGTCTACGGCGTCGACCCCACTTGCAAACCCGACCTCGACCGCAAGCTCCGCCTCGCCGGCAAATGGATCGCTCCCCTCGCCGGCATCCGCGACATCCCCGCCGGCACCGGCGTCGGTTACAACCACACCTGGAAAGCCGAGCGCGACACCCGCATCGGCCTCGTCCCCATCGGCTACGCCGACGGCTACCCGCGCATCCTTTCCAACTGGGGCACCATGATCGTGAACAATCAGACCGCCCCGGTCATCGGCAACATCTCCATGGACCTCATCACCATCGACCTGCGCAGTTGCCCCAATGCCAAGATCGGCGACGACGTGATCATCATGGACACCGATCCCCTCAGCCCCGCCAGTGTCTACCGCATGGCCGAACTCGCCCATACCATCCCCTATGAAATCTTCACCAAGATCGGCAACCGCGTGAAACGCCTCGCCGTCGATCCCACCGAACCTGCGCCAGCGGTAAAGTGAGCGCTGCGGGTGATGACTTCCCCAAGGGCGATCACCGCGCCCAAGGCGCGCGGCTCGTCAGCTTCCAATCCGTGCCCGCCTTGCTCCGGCGGCCGATGACGTTGACGACCTCGGCTTCGCTGGTCTTGTCGCCGACCTTGGTGATCTTGATGCTCTCGACTTCGCCGGGGCTGTCCTTGAACAGTTCCATATCCTGGAACGCGCCATGCGCGGCGCCGATGTCGATCGTGAGCTTGTCACCTTCGACGGCGGTGATGGTTGCCTTCACCGGCTCATCGAGCAGGAGCTTCTGATACTCGGCCGGCAGTTCGGGCTTGCCCTGCACCGCCTTGGCTTCGTCGCCCCGGCGGAGGAGGAACATCGAGCTTCGCCGGCCGGCTTTGGCTTCGGTGCCGGAGTTAACCCGGTTGCAGAAGCGGACGAGGTCCTCTTCGCCAATGAGGTAGTGGCGCTCGCCCCACTTGACGGGTCGCAGGCGGGTGGAGATGCCTTGGAAGCCCTGTCGCTGGTTGGGGAGCTCGCACTTCAGGGAAACGACGCCGTCGGTCTCCGAGACTTCGCCCCAGTTGCGGTCATAGACGCCCATGCACCCGGTCCATTGGAAGACGAAGCCTTGATTGGGCGCGAGTGCCAGTGAGACGTTAACGCCAAGGCCATCGCCGTAGTCGTATTCCCCCGCCCAGGAATCGGGATCGGCTTGGGCAACGGCTTTCACGATAGCCGCGCGTCGCTCTGCGGCCGTCGTGGCGGCGGTGTCAGAAAACTTGCGCTCATCGCGGCCGGCGGGCTTGGTGGCTGAATCGCCGGCGAAACAGTGACCGGCATCGATCAGAAGCATGATGCCCAGGAGTGGCACGCAGAGCTTGAGAGAGGTCGTTGCGGTAGTCATCGCGGGCATAGACGGTCGAATGGACAAGAAGTTGCGTTCGAGCGGCGGCCATTGCGTCGCCCGGCTCCGACAAAGTCGGCTGAACACAAATTGATATGCGCCAACCTGGCACCGGGACTACAGATTAGCTATATTAAGGGGAGTTTTCCCTTGTATGGCGGGGCTGGGCGTCCGATAATGCCGCTCGATTTTCCTGGGGCATCGCTTCAGATGTGTTGTGCTGTGGGTCAGACGCCTCTTGCGGATCATCAGGTCGTGGTCTCTCCGGAAGGGCAAAGAAGTTGAGGCTGCGACGTCACTTGTGGGTTCTTCAAACGTAGCGCTGTTG
>DASVUC010000236.1:0-8074 GCA_036387255.1 Tepidisphaeraceae bacterium
GCACTGGCCGATCACCCGCGCAATCGCCTCGGGCGGCAGCGTCTTGTCTTCGCCGTAATCTTCCTTCGACACGATCCCTCGCAGCATCTGCGTCTCGACCGCGCCGGGGGCGATGCAGTGGGCCCGCACGTTGACCTCCGCCCCCTCCGCCGGCAGCAGGTGCAGCCCGCGCCCGCGCAGCAGTTGAGCCATCGGCCACATCGCCGCCGCGTGCGTGCACTGGATCGAATCCACCGCCGTCGCCGGGAGGATCCAGCTCCGCCACATGCCCTTGATGAGGTTGATCTCGCACATCCCCCAGCGCTCGTCGATTGCCCAGAAGCGCTCGTTCTCCTCGTACAGTTCGAGAAAGTCCGGCCCCTCGATCCGCCGCGCCGTCGGCGACAAACACTTCATGACCTCGCGCTGGTCAAAATCGCGAATCGTTCCCCTCACCCGCGCGAACCCGTCCGGCCAATCCGGCACCGCAAACTCCCCCAGATAGTGATCCAGCGCCGGCCGAAGCCCCGCCACCTCGCACGCCAGTTCCACTGCCAGACCATGAACTGCCAATCGATACGAGTTGCCGGCCACGCGAATCTCCTCATCAAGGGCGCAACGGCTCCCAGAGATTCTTTATCGGGCAACTCTCTTCCCGCACCTGAATCACTCCGGCGGACTCACTCTTTCAAATCGCTCTCCCCGATCAGCGTAAACCCTTTTTTGATGAGCAGGTACGCCGCCAGCGTCGGGTCCTCGACATACAGCGCGAGACTGGGACCCTTCGGCGGCAGCAGCAGCGGGTAGGCGTAATGGATGTTGATCTCCGCCGCCAGCAGCGCCGAGCAAATCTCGATCAGCGGCTGGCGGCTGCGCTTGGGAAGCACCACCGCCAGCAGATCATTCTCCCCAAAGGGAAACCCGGCATCACGAAGCACCTTCCGGGACTGGTCCGGGTCGGAGCAGATCAAGCGGACGAGCGCGCAGTCGGAGGCTTCTTCAACAGACAGCGCAGCGATTCTGCCGCTGCCCACTTCCAGCGCTCGAACCAACGTCTGAAGACGTCCCACCCGGTTCTCAAGGAATACGGTGAACTGCCGGACGTGCGGCGATTCGAAGCCGGACCCGTCGAGGGTTTGGGGGCCGAGGACTTCCTCCATTTCGGTAGCTTAGACCGGTTGGGCGGATGGGGATAGAGGAGCGCCCAAAAAACACACGAGGCCCGCGGTGAAGCGGGCCTCGTGGAATTCCCGAGACATTGTACCGGCTGATCGGTAACAGTTTACGGATCTGCCGGAACCAGGATGCTGTCGTTGGCATCGTACGGGCTGCCCAGGAGGGCGGCAGGGCCGGTTTGGGCCTTGCCAGCCGTGTCCGCAGCGGCAACGAAGATGTTGTCGCGGTTAGCACCAACGAACGGATTCTGCTGCCATTCGACGTGGCCGTCACCGTACAGGACGTTCTGGCCGTCTTCGTCGTGGTTGTTGCTGTTCGCCTGCTTCATGTCCTTAGAGGACGAGGTGACGTTGACAGCCACGACGTTGTCGTTGTTGCCGACGGTACCGGGGTTGATGTCGGAGGCGACAGCGTATTCAGCCGAGATCGAATTGTTGAGCTTCCAGCCGTTACCGATCGCCGTGGTGGTGGCGTAGGGGTTCTGGTAGGAGTAGCTCAGGTTCTTCGTCACGTCGGTGAAGTTCACGCGGTTCAGCGCCGCGTTGGTTCCACCGTAGTAGTTGTCCTTTTCACCGTTGCTGCTCGGGCAGACAAAGACTTCGGACGTGATGTCCTGGGTCCGGAGAAGAAGGAACAGGGCGGCGGAGACGTCGTTGTTGGCTTCGCGGCCGGTGTTGGCAATGCCAAGGAACGGGTCAGACCCGGCGCTATTGCCACCATGCGAGCCCCAGGTGCACGAGGACGCGCCCGCGGAGCTATCCCAGACGGTCTTGGGGTACAGGCCCTTGTTCTCGTTGGAGTAGAGCAGGATGGCCTGGCCAATCTGGCGGAGATTACTCGCGCATTTCACACGGTTCGCCGTCTCACGGGCACGGTTGAGAGACGGCAGCAGGATCGAGATCAGCAGCGCGATAATGCCGATCACGACCAGCAGTTCGACGAGGGTAAAACCCTTCGTCCGATGGAGACGCTTCATACGAAGCTCCTTTCGGATACGCGCCACCGTAAATGAACTGCTGCTGCGGGAATCGACCGTACGGGATGAAAGAGATGATTGCCGGTTAGATCAGCCTCGGGAAAGGCTGGATTGTCGATTGCCTGGCAGAGAAGTTATTCCGGGGGCTACTGTTCCCATTGGCGAACGCCGCCAATGGTTTATTCTTAAACGTTTAAGGGCGCGGACGGTTCATCAGGTTGCCCGCGCGCAGGATGCACAGTCAGTATGACCGGCCCGAAACACTCAGTCAAGTAATATTTGCCTTGTTAACACTGGCATAAGGGGTGTATCGGCAGAGGGTTGCTGATCTCGGTAATGAACCCGAGCCGTCCGCGTCTCACAGTAGATTCCAATACAGCATGAAAGGAACAAACGCGGCTGTGACCAGCGCCAGCGCCCCGTGCCGGAGCACTGCCCCGACCGGTTGCCTTCCCCGGCTCCATTGCAAAGCGGCGACGGCGGCATGAATGGCCGCGGCAACCGCCCCCGTCTTAGCCAGAATCAGCACCGCAACCAAGGTCAACGGCACCCCCAGCACCAGCTCGCGCTGATCGGTAAGCACGACCACACAAGCCAATGACGCCAGGCATAAGGCGTTGATCGCGCAACTCGTCGCACCGACCCACCGCAGCGGCCGCGCGTGTGGCACCCGCCAGCCGAGCACCCGGCGGGTGATGAACCACAGAAAGGCGCTGCCAAATGTCATCGCAAAGAGGATGAACGTCAGGATGTGAAGCTGCGGGTGATCCCACCAAGCCGCACGTTCGTAGGCGGTATTGCCAACGTACATCCGATTGATGTGCCGGTCTGCATCGGCGGCAAACGCCACCTTCGGCCCCCCCTGCTTAGGCTCAAATACATTCTCTTCAACCGCGCGCAAGGACATGACCTTCTTGCCCTCGCGCCATTCGACCTCGCCGTCGCGAACGCGCACTTCCGCCAGCGGTTTCCAGAGCAGGCGAAGTTTTTCGACTGTCCCATGCGAGTACCACGCAGAGCGGTAGTATCCCGCGAGTCGGGCGTCTGGAGGTCGTTTCACCACAGGTGGCTTCTCCCCCGCCGTCGCCGCTTCACCAAAGATCTGCTTGAGCAGCGGCAGCGAGATCTCATCCAGAAGCGTCACGTCATACACGTTGTAGGCAACGACGAAGCCGACGTTTTTTTCGGGCACGAGGAGCATCTTGCACGTGACGCCGCTCCCCACGCCGCCGTGCTCGAGACAGCGCAGCCTGCCTGCATAGCGCTCGGCGAACCCGTATGTCCATCCCTCCAGTTTCGGATGATGCGAGAACTGGCGGCGCTGCATGATCGCGGCGGTTTCTGGTGAGATGATCCGGCTGTTGGCGCCGCGGCCCTCGCGGAGGTGCAACATCACGAAGCGAGCGAGATCGTCGATGGTGGCAGTCATGCCGCAGGCGGGCGTTTCCTGCATGTAGAGTTGCTTGACGGGCTGCCAGGTTTCGCCGACGCGCTGATAGCCAGGCGTCGCGGCGCGCGGATGAAAGCTGCTGCGGGTCATGCCCGCGGGCGCGAAGATGTTCTGCTGGACGTAATCCGCAAACGCTTGATTCGCCGCCACCTCCACCGCATGTCCCGCCAGCGCGTAGCCGTAGTTGGAGTAGTTGATGATCTGCCCCGGCGGAAGGCGCGGGGGCATGTGTGTCATGAGGTACTGCTCGAGCGGGAGCATCTCCTCTGCATTGCGCGCGGCGATGCCGCGGTAGACCGGGTCGAAGCCGGCGGAGTGCGTCAGCAGATCGTGCAGCGTGATTGGCCGCTCGATCTTTGTCAGCGACACGCGCCCCAGGTAGCGACTCACGTCCGAATGCAAATCAAGCCTGCGCTGCTCGACGAGCTGCATCACGGCGAGCGCGGTGACCGGCTTGCTTAATGATCCGACGGCCCACAGCGTTTGATCGGGTGAGATGCGGTCCTGCCGAAGCGGATCGCCGTAGCCATAGGCGCGAGAGATTGTGACGCCGTTTTCATCGACGAGTGCAAACGCAGCGCCCGGAACATGATGAGATTGAAGCTGGCCGCAGATGAACTGATCAACCCAAGCGCGGATGTCGTGGACGTCACCGCCGTGGGCAATGGCGCCGGGGCCGATAACGAGGGCGATTCGGAGCAGATAAAGCGTCCACTTTGGCATCAGTGTTGGGATCGGACGGATATCCGACCTGATGAGGCGGTGTTGCGCCAAATGCGCAGAAGAACTTTATGTCCTGCGCCCGGTTGCGCCGGTTGGGAGGGTTGAGGGAGATGGAGCGAAAGTGGCGGGTTGCGGGAGAGGGAGTCGGCTGGGACTATCTCCGCGTCCTTCGGCGAGGCGGGGCGACTTCATTTCGAATGCCGGACTTCTGTTGCTCATCTTTCACATTGTGCGAGTGCACGCGCTTGCGCAGGTGCAGTTTCTTGATGTCCGGATTGATGTCCGTCAGGTCGTCCTGCGGGTCATACCCCACCAGCTCGCGCGCATCGGAGATGTCCAGTCGCTTGAATCGGTTGTTCGACAAGCCGTGCAGGATTGCGAACGTCAGGTTTTCGACGTCGATGGATTTCTCGATGAGCTGATTCAAGTCGCGCCGGGAGACGAACGCGTCCATCATCCAGATCCCCTTCTCCTGTTCGGCTGCCTCGAGAGGTTGAAAAGCGCCAATGCGCAGGGCGATGCAGGAGACGCCTTCTTTTTCGGCCATATAGCGCCCCAGCGCTTCGCCGAAGCACTTGGTCACGCCATAAAGATCGCCCGGATTCACCGGCTCGGACGTCTTCACCTGCACGTCATCGGGATACCCGCTGACGGCGTGAATGGACGATGCGTAGATCACCCGCCGGCACCCCGCGCTCTTGGCGGCAACGAAGATGTTATAGGTGCCGATGATGTTGTCGTTCAGCGCCGACTCCCAATCGGTGTTGGGGCTGGGGTTGGCGGCCATGTGGACAATGGTGTCGATGCCGACGCAGTGCTCCTTCAGACGCTCAAGTTCCGAAAGCTCCGCTTTCACCACCTCGCCCCACTTCGACAGCTTCTTGATCGCCTGCTCATCATCGGTGGGACGAACCATCAAGCGCAGGTCGTACTTCTTGCGGCCATGCTCCGCGAAGTAAGAGCCGATGTTGCCCGCCGCCCCCGTGACGAGCACCTTGCGGCGAACGGACGATTGAGCGGGTTTGCTGCCCCCGCGAACAGTAAATGATTGAGCCATGATCGCTTGCACTCCGGATTTGTTAGCCGGGGCAGTGTGCAGGTGATCCTGCTGTTTCGACAACGGCCAAAGCGATGGCTCCTGCTTTCCGGGCAGGCTGGGGCGTTATATCATGATCCCCCACGTCATCTTTCAAGGGCATTGGATGAAGCTGGATTGGGTGTGGAATTGGTTCACGGTTGATACCCGCGCACTGGCGGCGATGCGGATCGCACTGGCGCTGGTGATGCTCTTTGACGTTTACTCGCACCAGACAGAGTTGCTCGATTATTACACCGACAGCGGATTCACACCGCGTTCGGTTGTCCCGGAATCGCGCTATGCCTCGCTCTACTTCCTCTCGGGCAGCGCCGGGTACGTCCAGTGTCTGTTCGCGCTTCACGCCCTGATGGCGATTCTCCTGCTGGTGGGTTACCAGACGCGCCTGGCGACCATCGGCTGCCTGATCATGGTGCAGTCCATGATTGCGCGAAACCAGATTCTCACCAACAGCGGCGACAGCTTCCTCTTCTGGCTGCTGACCTGGTCGATCTTCCTGCCGCTGGGGGCGCGGGCGTCAGTCGATTCCAGGACGAGCCGCACACGTGCTCCACCCACCGTCTGCAACCTCGCGACGGTCGCACTTCTGCTCCAGGTGGTGTTTGTCTACTGGGGCGCAGGGCTCGGCAAGAACACGCCCCTATGGATCAGCGATTTCAGCGCCGTCTATGTGATTCTCTCGAGCCACCTGGGGACCCCGCTGGGATTGATGTTGGCCAGATACCCCGTGGCGACCAAGCTGGTGACGCTGGCGACGCTGGTGCTGGAGATACTCGGGCCGGTGGCGGCCCTGGTAACGATTCGCCAGCCGCGCTTGCGGGCGCTGATGGTGCTGGCGTTTTTCTGCTTTCACATAGGGATTGCAACAACCGTTTATGTCAGCGCGTTCTCCTTTATTTCAATGGCGGCGTGGCTGCCGTACGTTCCAGCGCCGGCGTGGGATGTCCTGGAGAAGATCTTTCCCTGGGACATCATTCGCCGGGGGTGGGGCGGCATGATGGACGCATTGGCAAAGATGGTGGAAGGCTTATCCCGAGCCATAAAATATGCCGCGGCGCGCTCCATCTCGGGTGTCACTCTCGGAGCGCCGGGACGTGCGATTGTTGCTGTGCTGCTGGCGTACGTGGTCTTCCTGAACCTGCTGACCGACGCCATGCTCATCCTGCGCCGGCCGCTCCCGAGCCTACCGGCGGCGAAGCAGGTTTGGAATGTCATGGCAACGGTGCCGACAGGCGCCCAATGGTTCGTCATTCAAGCCACGTTTGCTGATGGAAGCGTCGTGACGATCGACCAGAGTGCGCAGTTGCAGAACGAACGAAAGGTCGGGTGGATGCGTTTCCTTATCCCGCCCGACAATGGCAGGCTGCCAATCTTCCACCAGCGGCTCCAGGCGCACACGGTTGCCGGCAAGCTCCAGTACATTGACGCCTACTGCAAACACCAACTGGCCTTGGCTCGGGCGCGGTTCCCTGACAAGAAGATCGTCAGCATCAGCGCCTACTCGTTTTATCAGGAGATTCCCCCGGTGGATTCAGTGAATGTCACACCGGAGCATATCCTCCATCCGCTGTATACCTTGAACGTTGATGGTTCCCGCACAAGCTAGTGCGATCGCGGCGCACTCAAAGCCGCTGGGAGTGCTGCTGCTTTTCGTGCTGATCCCAGGCGAAGTTCATCAGCCTCGCCAGTTCCTCAAGCTTTTCGCGAAATTCATCCCACGGATAGGCTTTCGGATCCTCAAGCCCCGGCCCGACCAAACGCCACGATGGTCCCTTTGGCCCCTCCACCCGCTCGACCCGATATGGCCCGGCTCCTTCACGCATGGCAGATCATGTTGCTTCCCATCATACCGACTTTCTGCTCCCCCCGCCCCACCGCGCTTTCCTCGCGGCATTTCGGCACGCGAGAATCATCACGCGAGTTGGTGGTAGCGGAAATAAGAAGCCGCAAAACATCGATCCGCCAGCGCAACCGTCACGCGCTCGCGCTCCTCCGGCGGCGAAAGAAAGTTGATCGTTGCAACCAGCGGGCGCTTCGTAAGCTCCAGCAGCGCGAACGCGGGCTCAGTCTGCGTGCCATGGAGTTGCTGAAGCAGAAAGCGCTGATAGGCCTCGAGGGTCACCCGATCCGCATTGGGATCCTTACCCGTGCAGAGCAAACTGACCGAGGCGAGCTCCCCACCGCAACGAATTGTTGCGATGCCGGCGGTTGGCGCGGTCGCAGCCCAGCGCAGCGTGACGGAAGGCGCCCAAGGCGCTTTGGTTTCGAATTCGTCCGGGTCGCGCCAAAGTGCCGCGGAGAACTGCGGGATCATCTCCGTCTGCCCCGCCACCGTGTCCAGTGCGTCATAGGTGTACTCAGCCTGACTGCTGAGCTCGCCCTGCACGTTTAGATCCGCCACCCAGAAAGTCTTTAGACGCTGCTCCATCGGCGGATTTTCTACTCCCAAAGGCCCGGGATCACCAGCAGGAACCTGGCGATCCGCAGCAGTCCGAACTTCCTTAGAGAGTTCTCAGCGCAGTCGACTACGGCACGGAAGCGGCCTCATCAAAAATTGCGCCAAATTGTCAGTTGTTGTAACTCCCGTACCCTCGATAGATTGCATCTGCACGTAATCTGGGCATCACGGGACGCGCGGGCAGGTAGAGAGACTCCCCACACGCTCCATCCAGAT
>DASVUC010000237.1:0-2998 GCA_036387255.1 Tepidisphaeraceae bacterium
CAAGTCCCCCCGTGGAGCGATTCTGCGCGCAGACCATCGAAACTGAAACCAGAACCAGCATCACCCCGACGCGCACAGATTGGCCGATCAACCGCATGGGACGATCTTAGGCCGCCGCCAGGGCAGCGTTGATCATCGCGATGTTTTCGTCCACCTCGTGGTTGTGCTTCATGCCGATGACGACACAGTCGATGTTGGGGTTGTTCATCGCGAAGCGCACCGATTTTTCCCGATCCGCTTTTTCCGTGAAGGTGCCGTTCCCGGCGATCTTCATGCCGATGATGCCGCGACCCTTGTCATGCTGCGCTTTGATCTCGGCCAGGACAGGATCGATCGGCACGCCGCGGCGTCCCCACCCGTCGCTGGCGGCATCCATGAACGCGCCCATGGGGTTCACGCGCACCAGGTGCACCTCGCACCAGTCGCTCTTCGTCGCCGCCTGGAGCGCGGGGAGCGTGTGGCAGGAGACGCCCTTGGAGCGAATCCACTTCTTTTCTTTCGCCTGGTCGAAGCCCTCCATGATCCGCTTCCACTCATCGGTCCAGCCGGGCTTGGTCATGCAGTGGACGAGCAGGCTGTCGATGTAATCGGTCTTAAACACGCTGCGATGACGGTCGATGGTGGCGAGGATGTCCTTTGGCTGGCCCGGCACCTTGGACTGGATGAATAGTTTTTCGCGCGGCAGATCCTTGATCGCGCCAGCGATCCACTCAAAGGTCTGATAGTTCTGGGCGCAATCGATGTAGGTGATCCCTTGATCAAAAGCGTAGCGGATAAGCTTATTGAAATTATCTTGCCCCAACTCGACCTGGCTGTGGCCGCCCATCGATCCGGTGCCGATACCGAGGCGGCTGATTTTCAGACCCGTCCTGCCCAGCGGCACCTGATCGGTTGCGGTGCGCTTTGCGCCCGCGTCCGCGCCCAGCGCCACGCCGCCCAGCATGGCCGCACCAGTCAGGGCGGCGGAGGAGACGAGAAATTTCCGTCGAGTCGGTTCGCTCTGTTCAAGCATCGCGGATCCTTTCCAGATGCCGGGATTGTCGCGTGAGGGACCTGCTCTGTGCAAGGAAGATTTGCTACTTGTCCGCCTCTGTCCAGCGGCGAATCTCTTCTTCGGTCAGCTCGCCCCACGGGCGAAGGCGACCATCGATCAGGCCGCGCTCGTTGATGTCCGGCAGATACTGTTCCCACGACACGAGCGTGCCGCGACAGAGTTCTTCCGGCAGCGGCTTCTGGTCGCGCACCTTCGCGAACAGCCGCTCGAGCACCTCGTTCGGCACGTTCTGGGGATCGCACGGATAAATGTAGCGGTAGAAAACGAGGTGGCCGAGCAGGACGCCCTCGTGGCCCGTGGCGCGGCGGATGAGGCGGTCCCAGTCCAGCGTCTTCCCGGTAGCGTGGATGACGTGGGCGATGTCCGCGCCGTCGAACCGATGCCGCTCCATGACCATGGCCTTGGACCAGATCAGCTCTTCCGCCGGACACAGCGGCGCATCCCGCCCCACCACCGGGCCGGACTTGGAATGGTTTACCCAATCATCGTCCACCTGCCAGATGCCGCTGGCGGCGCGGAAGATGAGATCGACAAAGGCATCCTTCGGATCGTCCGCAAACGCCTTCGCCAGCCAATGCGGATGCGTGCGCTCGGTGCGACAACCGATCGACTCGAACGCCTTCATCACCTGCTCGACATCCTCACGCTTGAGAAAAACATCCAGATCTTTGGTGTGCCGGACGATGCCCGCGTGCGCCGCCAACGCGTAGGCGCCGGCCACGCAATATTTCACCCCCGTCTGATCCATCAGATCCAGCGCCCGCAGATAAAACTGCCTTGTCGGTTCATCCAATTCCTTCCAGGGGACATCGTTGTTCTGCGTGGTCGCCTGTCCGTTTTCTGATTTCATCCATCACACCAGAGCAAACTCAGTGCCCACCGGGCACGGGCGTTGCACGCACAGCGGCTCAGGCTTTAGGCGGAGGAGACGAATGGTCTCAACATCTCGAGTTACCCGTGACGACGGAATCGTCCGTGTCGCTGCGATCGGCGACGTCCACTGCGCCCCCGCATCCCGCGGATCGCTGCAGTCTGTTCTGAACCAGATTGCTCAAACGGCCGATGTCCTCGTGATCTGCGGCGACCTCACCAACCATGGCTTGCCCGAAGAAGCACACGCTCTTGTGGAAGAGTTTTCATCGCTCAGCTCGCTTCCCGTTCTTGCTGTTCTCGGTAACCACGACTACGAGGCAGGGCAGGTGGATGAACTCCGCCGGATCGTCAGCGGCGCAGGGATTCACCTGCTCGACGGCGACAGCTTTGAACACCGCGGCATCGGCTTCGTCGGCGTCAAAGGTTTCTGCGGCGGGTTCGACCGCGGCATCCTCTCCGCCTTTGGTGAGCCCGCGGTGAAGAACTTCGTGCAGGAGACGATCGACGAGGTGCATAAGCTCGAGTCCGCACTGGCGCGCACCAAGGCGGAGAAGAAGATCGCAATTCTGCACTACTCGCCGATTCGCACAACGGTGGAGGGGGAGCCGGAAGAGATCTTTCCGTTCCTGGGATCAGGACGGCTCGAAGAGCCCCTCAACCGGTATCAGGTGGCGGCGGTGGTCCACGGCCACGCGCACCGCGGCGCGCCCGAGGGGAAGACCAAGACCGGAATCCCTGTTTACAACGTGGCGGTTCCCGTGATGCGGACGGCATATCCGAACCGGCCGCCGTTTCGTCTATTGGATGTGCACGTTGCGCCGACGAATGGGAAAGCGGCCAAGCCGCTGGAAGCGCCGGTGGAATCGGACATCGCCTAGCAGCCTACCCCTCTCCCGTGTTCGGGAGAGGGCAGCAGTGAGGGTCTGCCAGGCGAAGGTCTGGCTCAAGTCAGCATATCTCTCAGCATTTGCCGGCACACCTCAATCTCCTCCTCATTGATCGTGTGCGGCATGCCCGGATACCTGCGCATCTCTACCTTCGCGCCCATCTGAGCGAGCACCTGATGTGTTT
>DASVUC010000238.1:0-42917 GCA_036387255.1 Tepidisphaeraceae bacterium
AGCGACATCAGCACGACGCAGATCTATACGCACGTGGACCAGTCACGGCTGAAGAACATCCATAAGCAGTTCCACCCAAGAGCGTGAGCGCGGCGCTTGTTCTGCGGGCGCGTCCGCAGTATCAAGACGCGCATGCGAACTCGGCTCCTGCTTCTCTCGATCGTGGTGATCTCCTGCCTGAACCTCGGATGTACGACGGGCCATGAAAATAAACCGAATGCGATGCGGCTTCGTGTGATGACGTACAACATCCACCACGCCGCCGGTCTGGATACGAAGCTGGATGCGAAGCGAATCGCCGAGGTGATCAAGGACGCGAAACCGGATCTGGTTGCGCTCCAGGAGGTGGATAAAGGGGTGAGCCGTTCCGGGAATAAGGATCAGGCAGCGCAACTGGGGAAGTTAACCGGCATGCACGGAATCTTCGGCAAGGCGACGGATTGGGATGGAGGCGATTACGGCTGTGCCATTCTAAGCAGGCTGCCGTACAACAAGTCTACGACGCAGCCCCTGCCGGTGACGGGGAAGCGGGAGCCGCGGGTTGCTGTGGCAATTTACACAAGCGCGCCCAAGCAAACGCCGCTCATCTTCGTGGCGACGCACCTGGAACATCAGAATCAGGGCGATCGCATGGCCCAGGCGAAAGCGCTGAAAGATTGGATCAACACGTTCGACTACAAAAATGTCATCCTCGCCGGCGACTTCAATGCACAGAAAGACAATGAAGCCCTTGGACTCTTCTTCAAAGACGGGTGGACGAATGCTTCCGGCAACGACGACACGTTTCCCTCGCCGCTGCCGATGCGGAAGATTGATTGGATTCTGCTGCCGCCGGGGTCGGGGTGGCGCGTGAAGGATGTGGATGTTCCGGCTGAGCGGGTCGCGTCGGATCATCGACCGGTGGTGGTGGAGCTGGAATGGGCGGCAAAGAGGCCCAAGAGCGTGAGCAAGTGAATCGCTACGCCGCCTGCGCAAACGGCATCACGGGCATGCGCTGGTTCTGGATGCACATCGCAAGGAAGATGTGCTGAAGACGCTCGGTGCTCAGCGTCTGAAGGTATTGATGCGTGAAGTCGATAGGGAATCGGGTCGGGTAGGTTTGAAACTGCTCGATCAGCGCGTTGCGGTCGAGCGACATAATCAGGCACATCAGGTCTTCGAGCTGGCTGGGCTGCAACACGACACAACTCCTTTTTGCCCGCAGACCCGAGGCTTCGGGCCGCGTTAGTGTTTCCTTTACAAGTATCGGAGAGCGGCGTCATATCCTTTAGAGTGGGCGCGAGATGCGAACGGACCAGCTCGATTTTGATCTGCCTCCCGAACTGATCGCGCAGGAACCTGCGGCGGATCGGGCGGCGTCGCGACTGCTCCATTACCGCCGGCAGGACCGGTCTATTCGGCACAGGCGCTTCAGCGAGCTTCCGCAGCTTTTGCGGCAGGGGGATTTGCTGGTCTTCAATGACACAAAGGTGCTTCCGGCGCGGCTCACGCTGCGCAAGAGCACCGGCGGTTTAGTGGAAGGGTTATTCCTGGATGAATCTGCGGCGGGGCAGTGGCGGGTGATGCTGAAGAATGTTGGGAGCGGCGTGGGGACGGTGCTGACTTTCCCGGGGGATGCGGCTCAAGCGACGGTGACGGAAAACCACGGCGGGGGCGAGTACACAATCGGGCTTGACCCTGCGGCTTCTGCGAGCGAGCTGCTTTCGCGCGTGGGGCGGATGCCGTTGCCGCCTTACATCAAGCGCGCGAAGGAGCGGGATGACCGGGACGCCCTGGACCGGGAGCATTATCAGACGGTGTACGCGAAGGAGGCGGGCGCGGTGGCGGCGCCGACGGCGGGGCTGCATTTTACGCCTGAGTTGCTGAAGACTTTGGATGCGATGGGGGTTGAGCGGACGTTCGTGACGCTGCATGTGGGGATGGGCACGTTTAAGCCTGTCACCGCGGAGACGCTGGATGCGCACGCGATGCACTCAGAGCGGTACTCGATTTCAGCGGAGGCGGCGGCAGCTATTGTGTCGGCGAAGAGGCAAGGCCGCAGGGTGATTGCCGTGGGGACGACGTCGGCACGGGTGTTGGAGAGCCAAGGTGCCGATGGCCCGATGCAACGGGGCAACGGGGAGACTTCGATTTTTATCTATCCGCCTTACGAGTGGAAGTACGTGAGCGCGATGATCACGAACTTTCATCTGCCGCGGAGTACCTTAATCGCGATGATTGCCGCGCTGGTGGGGTTGGAGGAGCAGCGGCGCATCTACGAGGTGGGTATTGAGGAACGCTATCGGTTCTTCAGCTATGGGGATGCAATGTTTGTTGAGTGACCGCGCGCGACTATTCGCGTGCCGATGCGGTCCTTGCGATACCGGCTTTGCTGTAGACCGCGGGATCATAGCCGACAAGGGTGCTGGCGATTTCCGCGGGCGGGGGCGGAAGATCGGGACTGGCCGGGACTTGCAGGTACGCGAGGCTGCGTTCCAGCACCCGCGCCGCAGCCGGGGCGGAGACGATACCGCCGTAGTGACCCAGTGATTTGTCGGGATCGTGAATGACCATCGTGATGACGAGCCTGGGCGATTCGGCCGGTGCGCCGCCGATGAAGGAGCTGTTGAATCGTTGGCTGCTGTAGGAGCCGTGTTCGGCGATGTGGGCGGTGCCGGTTTTTCCGAAGATGTTCCAGCTCGTGTTGGCGCATCCTTTGGCGGTGCCGCGGATGAGGGTGTCGCAGAGGATCCGTTTCATACCCGCGGCGGAGAGCGGGTCAATTGCCTGGGGGAGCATCTTGAGGTCTTTGGCCTGCTGGCGATCGATGATGTTGCCGTCAGAATCGAGCCAGCCCTTGATGACGTGCGGCTGTACCAGGCGCCCGCCATTGGCGTAGGCGCAGACGGCGCGGCACAGCTGGATAGGCGTGACCATCAGTTCGTACCCCTGGCTGATGGAGATCGTGGAGTTCATGCCCCACTTAGGCAGCGGGCGCAGCATGCCGGGGTGTTCCGCGGGCATGTCGATCTCGGTGGATCGGCCGAAGCCGAATCCGGTGAGGGCTTCGTAAAGCTTGGGGTTGCCCATGCGCGTACCGAGCATGGTCATGCCGATGTTGGAAGATTTCACGAGCACGTCCCACGTGGAGAGCGGGCCGTAGTGGTGGACGTCGGTGACGATTCGGCGACCAAAGGGGTTCCAGTGGATTGACGTGATCGGCCACATCTCGTTGGGGCGCGTGATCCGCCACGCCATCGCGGGACCCGCGATAAAGGGTTTGATCGTGGAGCCCGGCTCGTAGGGATCGGTCAGGCAGCGGTTGAGGCGCGTCCTGGTGTCGGCTTCTTCGAGATTGGAAGGATCAAACGTCGGCCAGTTCGCCAGCGCGAGAACATCGCCAGTCTTGGGGTCCATCACGATCACTTCGCCGCGCTTAGCCGCATACTGCTTGCAGGCGGCTTCGAGCTCCTGCTCGGCGATCAACTGGACGTTCCCGTCGATGGTGAGGATGAGCTGCTGGCCGTGCCTGGGAGGGATGTAATCTTCCGCGGCGATGGCGAGCGAGCGGCGGTAGGCGTCCTTGAGGACGCGCTTGGTGCCGTTCTTCCCGGCGAGCTGCTTTTCGTATTTCAGCTCGAGGCCTTCGAGTCCCGCCGTGTCTTTGCCGGTGCCACCGAGGACGTGAGCGGCAATCGCGCCCATGGGGTAGTACCGCTCGTGTTGCGGGACGAAACCAACCCCGAAGATCTTCAACTTCTCAATCTCGGTGACGGTGTTCTCGTCGAGGTGATCGGCGATCTTGACGAAGCGGCTCTCCGCTTTGTCGCCGAGAAGCTGCGAGAGCTCGAACGGGTTCTTGTCGAGGATCTTGGCGAGCTTCTCGACCGCTTCGTCCATCTCCACAAGGCTGTGGCCCTCGCCCTGGTAGCAGTCCTGCATGAACTTGGGATCGAGGAACAACGCCTGCGTCTGAACGGTGGCGGCCATCAGCATGCCGGTCGAGTCGTAGATCGATCCGCGACGGGCGATGATGGTTTCCTTTTGATGCTGCTGACGATCGGCGCGCTCAAGGGTCAGTTGCCGGCCGACGGTCTGGAGGAAAATCACCCGCCCGATGAGGGCGCAAAAGCAGATGGTGATGAGCACCATTACCACGGCCGCGCGGGATTTGGAAAACGTCGCCATGTCGTCCGATAATCATCGGCCAGAGCATGAGGGCGACGGGAATTTTTGTGCCGACCGAAGTTGCTGGCGCGAAATCAGCGCGAGTTTAGCGGCCCCACTCCCGGGCGCGGACGTTCCAACGCCAAAGGCACTACTGCTTTAGGAACGGTCGAATGCGCTCAGCGAACACGCGGTACCCCTCTTCATTGAAGTGCAGCCGATCCTGCACGAACAGGTCCTCGCGCGGCTTGCCGTCCGCTGTGACTGTCATGTCGTACGTCTCGCAATACTTCACCAGCGTCTGATCCTTCACCCAAGCCTGCACCAGGTCGTTCAGATCCTTCACCTTGTCGCGCTCCTCCCAACGCACGGGAGCGGGACACTGCGCGATGTAGACGACTTCCGTCTGCGGGAGCTTCTCGTGAACCTTGGCGACAAAGGCCTTGAAATCGTTGAAGACGCGCTGGGGCGACTTGCCGGCATGAATGTCGTTGCCACCGGCGCGGAGGAAAACCTGCTTCGGCTCATACGGGAAGATGATGCGATCGGCGAAGTGGGTGGAGTCGACGATTTCAGAACCGCCGAAGCCCCGGTTGATCACGGGAACGTCGGGAAAGTCCTTCGACAGCGTCTTCCATAGGGCGATGGTGGAGGAGCCGATGAAGACGATTCCGTTCTTCGGCGGCATCTGCTCCTTGTCGCGTTGTTCGAAAGCAGAGATCGCCTTGTCCCAACGCGCGAAGTTGTGCTGCTTCGCGGCGCGCGCCGTCGCGGGGGCGGCGGTTTGCGCGGTGGAGAAGGGTGCAACTGCGAGCAGGAACAGAACGAGGATGTGTTGGATATGCTTCATGCGCGGGCAACCAAAAGAGCCTGGCGGAGATCGAGTGTTCCTTCGTAGAGACTTCGGCCGACGATGACCCCCCACACGGTGAGGTTCTTGAGCAGGCGGATGTGGCGGATGTCACCCACGCCGCCGCTGGCGATGACGGGAACGTTGCCGGCGTCGGCGAGCTTCTGCGTGTGCTCGAGGTTCGGCCCCTGCATCATGCCGTCCTTGGCCACGTCGGTGTAGAGGATGGCGGCGAGGGGCCAAGCGGAGACTTCGCGGGCCACGTCAACAGCGAGTTTGCCGGAGTCGGCGGTCCACCCGCGCGTGGCGACAACACCGTTCTTAGCGTCGAGAGCGAGGACCAGTTTGTTCGCGAACGCGGGATTCTGTGCGAGAGACTGGAACCAGGGCCAATCTTCGATGGCTTTCGTGCCGACGACAACGCGATGGGCGCCGATGTCGAGCAATCGCTGCACGTCGTCGGTGGAGCGTACGCCGCCGCCAACTTCAACTTGGAGGCCGGAGGATTGGATGATGTTTTTGATCAGGTCTGTCTGGACAGGCTTGCCTTCCTTGGCGCCGTCGAGGTCGACGATGTGCATCCACTTCGCGCCCGCTTGGCGGAACTTTTGGGCGGTCTCGAGAGGATTGACGGCGTAATTGAGCTGGCGATTGTAATCGCCTTGCTGAAGGCGGACGACCTGGCCGCCGCGGAGATCGATACTGGGGACCACTTCCAAAGGCATGGTCCCCGAATCTTACGGAGAAGGGTGCGCAAAAAAAGGCGGATCGGGACGAGATGCCCGATCCGCCTAACGGTTGAGAGACCACAGTTAAGAGAAACGCCAGCGACCGTGCCGCTGGGGCGGCGCCGGGGAAGCAATCCCGAGCACCTGCGCCAAGATCATCCAAACCTCCTTCATCTCGCCTCCGAAGCTGAACCTTCGGAAGTGACTTACGATTCCATCGCAGCGTCGGCAAATGGAAAAGCTGCGTTGAAAACGTCTGATAACGCGCGAAATCCCTGGGCACACCGCGAGCCGCATCCAAGAATGGGCAAGATGCCCAAGCTCCCAATGGGTTATGATCAGCTGGATGGACATGAGTTCGGCCGTAGTGGGAGAGCCTTACGGGCTGGCGGGGAAGCGGATGCCTTTTGTGGGGTGGCGGTATGTTCGGCCGGGAGCATACGCGTGGCTCGATCGCAACGGCAACAATGTGACCGTGCACGGGGATGTGGCGGCGGGGGAGGCGCGGCTGGAGTTGTACGATTCGCCGCACGGGATTCGGCTGGTCACCCACGCGGCGCAGCGGGGCAAACCAATCCTGAGCGAGGAGACGGCGTGGGAGCGGGATGGTTGGCCCGTGCTGACGACGGTGATCCAGGAGGCGAGGAAATACCGGGCCTGGGGCACGATCGGAAACTGGGGTGATCTCAAATCGCGTGGCGAATCGTACTTCTGCTACTTCGAGTCAGAAGATGGGAGGAACTGGCGCCGTCCCCCGTGCGGGATCCTGGAATTCAACGGCTCCAAGGACAACAACCTGCTGGCTCGGGAGGGAGGGACAGTGTTTGTTGATCCATCAGCACCGCAGACGGCACGATACAAGTGGGTCGCGTCGGCACAGTACACGCCTGAGGAGGCGGCTCAGTATCGCGCGAAACGCACCTGCGGGATCGACTACAAGTCGAATCGTCCCGATGCCAACCATGTGGCGGGGATCAAGGGGGCGACCAGCCCGGACGGATTGCGGTGGAACATCATCGAGATGCCGCTGGCGCTGATACATTCCGATACGCAGATCGTGGCCTACTTCGACGAGGGCCTGAAGAAGTACGTGCTATACACACGCGATTGGGCGGTGGATCGGCGGGCGCCAGCGCATGCGGCGGATGTCGATCCGTCGCGTTGGATTCTCGTCGGGCGACGATCCATTGGACGGGTGGAGTCGGAGGATTTCCGGGAGTTGGGTCCTGCTACGCTGCTTCTGGAGCCGCCGGTGGCGCTGGGGCCCGCGCAGGTGCTGTACACCAATTGTCGCACAACGATACCGGGTGCGCCGGACACGCATCTGATGTTCCCGGCGGTTTGGGATCAGTCGACGGATCGGACGCACCTTCGGCTGGCGACGAGCGGGAACGGGATCGCCTGGAATTGGCTGTCACCGTCGGATGATCCGATGCTGGAGACGGCGCCCACGGGCGCATGGGATGGAGGATGTTTATTTGCTTTGCCGAACTTGGTGGAGTTGCCGGACGGGGCGTTTGCGCTGCCGTACACCGGATACGATGTGCCGCATAAGTATCCGCGGAAGCGCGCCCGGCGGGCAACCGGATACGCGCTGTGGCCGAAGGGGAGGCTCGCTGGAATTTGCGCCGATGAAGCAGGTTCGTTTGCAACGGTCGCTGTCCTGCCGGCAGGAGAGAAGCTGCTGGTCAACGCGGTCATAGAGGAGGGAGGATCGCTGACGATAGAGGTCGCGGATTTGACGGGAAAAATTATTGATGGCTATTCCTTTGCGGACTTTGCACCGCTGTCGGCGGATTGTTACAAGACGCCCGCGCGGTGGAAGGCGCGGGAATCGCTGCCACCACAGGCGGTCTTGTTTCGCTTCCAGTTGAAGCGTGCAACGTTGTACTCGCTGGACTTCGCGTGAAGATCACGCCAGCGCGACCGGTGCTGCCGGCTGATCGTTCTGGCGAAGAGCCCGCAGGCGAGGTGACAGGATCATCGCAATCACAAACAGCGCCAGGCCCAGCGACGTAATCAAGATGCCCTGAAGCTGCGGGCGAATCGTGGCGGTGAGGGTGAGCGTCATGATGGCGGCGGCGGGTATGACCACGCCAAGGATGCCAATCCGCAAACCAGCAAGCGTCACCGCACGGAGGGTGATGATGGCGAGCACCAGCCCCCCAGCCAGGAGCATGGCGTAGCTGAAGGGGACGAGTTCCTGCGCAAAGTACATGAGCGGATAGGCGCCGGTGAAGGTGCCGATGATCATGATGAGCATCCACTTATCAATGCGCTCGACTTGATACGCTTTTGCGATCAGGCCGAGCATCAGGCCGAAGCAGACGACGCTGATGGGGCCGAGCCAGCTAAGTTCTCCCAGGCGGTCGACGGGCGCGATGCCAAGGACGTCGAGGGAGATGGGCCGGCCGAAGAGCAGGCGCTTGTAGTCCCAGGTGTAGATAGTCTGGTCGCGCTTGCGATCGGTCTGCGTGGGTTGGAGGGAGAGCTCGAGCATACGTACGTCAGAGCCCTTGGCGGCGAGCTTGATCTTGAACTGATCGAGGATCCGAGCGGGTGGCGTTTCGAGAGCGAAGATTCCGCGGCCCATCGCGGAGTAGGTGATCTCCATTGTCGAGGGTTCCGTTGCGCTCAGTGGGCCGGTCCACGCCAGCTTATCGTCCGTGATTTGAACTGAATCGGTCGCTTGTCCGTTGACCTTCATCGACAGATCCGAGAGGGAGATGATCTGTGGCGGAAGCGGAAGCTGGACGACGTGCGGGCCGTTGTCGGTGTCCGACCGCGTCGCGATGAGGGTTGCGGAGAACTTCGACTCGTAGATGGATTCCGGCTGCGCGGTGCCGACACTGAGCTGGGGCGTGAGCTCGACATCCGCTGTGAAACTTTTGACCAGCGCCGCGGGTAGGGCGGCTGGCGCCGCGGCCGGCTTTTTGTCTCGCGCATCGACCATCGCCGCTGCGCGCGACATGGCGGCAAGTCGCGCGC
The DNA here is from genome assembly GCA_036387255.1 of Tepidisphaeraceae bacterium. Lineage (GTDB taxonomy): Bacteria > Planctomycetota > Phycisphaerae > Tepidisphaerales > Tepidisphaeraceae > DASVUC01. The sequence goes on from DASVUC010000238.1 coordinate 8,713, forward strand.
TCATGGACGCCTTCCTGGCACTGCTGAGCGCTGGGAGCAAGACGGCAATGAGAAACGCGATCATTCCCACTACCACAAGAAGCTCGATCAACGTAAATGCCCGATCGTTTTGACGCGCCATAGACGCAGCCTTTCCGCGGGAGGTTTGCCCGCTGAAGAAGTGTTCGGCACGTCCAGTTTGCTCCTTTTTTGGCGTCGGGAGCGATGCGAATTGCAGTGGCAATTGCAATCGAGGCTGCCAACAATTGCGTGGAGAAGTCATGGACGACCGGATCGAAAAGCTCTCTGAAAAAGCCAAATCCCTGCCCAAGGCGCCTGGTGTTTACCTGATGAAGGATGACAAAGGCCGCGTGATCTACGTGGGGAAGTCGGCGTCGCTGCGCGACCGGGTAGGGTCGTATTTTCAGCCCTCCACAAAGCTGGAATACAAGAAGGCGCCGATGCTGGACATCGTCGTCGACTTCGAGGTGATCCAGACGGAATCGGAGGTCGAAGCGCTGCTGGCGGAGAACCGGCTGATCAAGGACATTCAGCCGAAGTTCAATGCGCGCTTGCTGGATGACAAGACGTTTCCGTACCTCATGGTGACGACGGGGGATGAGTTTCCGGGCGTGTACGTGACGCGCGAGCCTCGGACGAAGGGGGTGAAGCTTTACGGCCCTTTTACTTCCGTCGGCGCACTCAAAGACGCCGTTACGCTTCTTCAGAAAGCGTTCAAGTTCCGCACGTGTCACCTGGAGATCAAATCAGACGATCCTAACAACCGCTTCTTCCGCCCATGCCTGCTCTACGCGATCAATCAATGCACCGCGCCCTGCGCCAACAAGATCTCAGGGGAGACCTACGGCGAAGACATCACCCGCCTTCTCAAGTTCCTCGCCGGCGATCATAAAACTGTCCTGCGAGACCTTGAAAAGGAAATGCTCGAAGCCTCCAAAGACATGAACTTCGAGCGGGCGGCACGTCTGCGCGACGAAATTAAGGCGCTCAACGGTCTGGGCGCCCGCGCCCGCAAAGGTGAGCAGGAATACTGGCAGCCGGAATCTTTCGTGACGAATCCGAAAGAAGGCGTCGCAGCGCTCCAGGAAGCGCTTGGACTGGCCGAACCTCCCCGAATCGTCGAAGGGATCGATATTGCCCACTTGCAAGGCGGGGAGATGGTCGGCTCCAAGGTCTGTTTCATCGACGGCGTTCCGTTCAAGGACGGTTATCGCCGCTACAAGATCAAGCACGGACAGGGGAACAACGATTACCTTTCCATCCAGGAAGTCGTGAGCCGACGCTACCGCGAGGCGGGCTCGAACAACGAACTGTATCCGGATGTGATCCTCATCGACGGCGGGCTGGGACAACTTCATGCGGCGCTTGAGGTTTTCACGGCCATGGACGTGAAGCCGCCGATGGTGATTTCGCTGGCGAAGAAGGAAGAGCTGGTGTTCGTTCAGGCGAAGAGTGAGCCGCTGCGGCTGAAACGCAATCACCTGGGCCTGAAGATGCTTCAATACATCCGCGATGAGGCGCATCGCTTCGCGCAGCATTACCACCACATCCTTCGGCGGAAGACGCAGCTTGAGGAGGATGTGGCGGCGGGGCGGCGGCCGCCGGCGAAGCGACGGGCGAAGAAGGATCCGGCTTCGGTTGAGAAGGAGAAGATGCTGACGACGCCGGAGGAGATGCCGCTGTCGACGCACCAGTCGTTGCCGATTCTGAACCCGCGGACGGAAGAGGAACCCGATGTGACGCCGGTGGACGCGGAGGATGCGGGCCCGGGGACGCCGACGCGGGGGGTGCAGGCGACGCACATCACGCCACCGAATCCGCAGGAGCCGGTGATTGGGAATGTGGAGCGGGAAGAGAATCTTTGACGGTCGATAGCGATGGTGTTGTAACCCGTGCAGTGTGCGGAGCATGGGTTACAAACCCTTCCCGCGGCGCGGGTATACTGGCGGCATGAGCGGTTTGGAGATCAGAGCATTCGCTTCCGGGGATTTGCCTGGTGTGCTGGGGGTGTTGCGGGAGGGGATGGCGGCGGATTCAATCTCGGAGCAGCGGTTTACGCGGCAGGTGCTGCTTGATGCTAACTTTCGAGCGGCAGGTGCGCCGGTGGGTTTGGTCAGTGGGGAGGTGGTGGGGTTCTGTCTGGCGGTGGCGCGGCAGGTGCCGCTGGAAAATGCACCATCCGATGCGGAGCGGGGATACATCAGTTTGATGGGCGTGGGGGCGAAGTATCAGCGGCAGGGGATTGGGACGAAGTTGCTGGCGCGGGCGGAAGATTACTTGCGCTCGCAGGGGCGGAAGATGGTGATGGTGTCATCTTATGCGCCGAACTATTTCATCCCGGGCGTCGATGTGCGAGCGTATGAGCCTGCCTTGAATTTCTTCGCAAAGCATGGTTATCAGGAGGTGTATCGGCCGCTGGCGATGCAGACGCATCTTTGGAGCTTGCAGACGCCGGAGTGGGTTGTCTCGAAGGAGAAGGAACTTGGCGAGCAGGGGGTTCGCGTGCGGGAGTTTGAGCCGGCGCTGGTGCTGCCGATGCTGGAGTTTGTGCAGCGGGAGTTTCCAGGCGATTGGGTGCGCGTGGTGCGGGAGACGAGCGTGCGGATTCTGGCGGGAGAGTCACCGGCGCGGTTGGTGGCGGCGGTGGATGCGGGTGGAAACGTGCTGGCGTTTTCTCACTTCGAGAATGAGCGGTTCGGGCCAATCGGTGTGGGGGCGTCGGAGCGGGGGAGAGGTCTGGGGCAGGTGCTGATGTATCGCACGCTGGATGCCCAGAGGCAGGCGGGCTTCCGCGCAGCTTGGTTTTTGTGGTCAGACGATAAGACGGCGAAGCGGATCTACAGCGGGGCGGGGTTTAAAGAAGTGCGGCGGTTTGCGCTGCTGCGGAAGCAACTGGATTAGGAACTCATCGCGCCCGTCGCTTGGCACGCTGTCATGCGCGCGATACCGTCCGATCATGCTCAAGTTGCTTCAGGAAATCTGTTCCATTCCGACTGCGCCGTTTGCGGAACAGTACATGGTGCGGTACGTGGAGGCCTTTGTTCGGCGGCGGCCGAAGCTGCGGTTGTCGCGCGATTCGTTCGGCAATCTGTTGATCGAACTGCCGGCAAAGAAGCGTTCGCCTCGGCTGATCTTCGCAGCGCACATCGATCATCCGGGGTTTGTCGCCAGGCGCATGATCGATGAAAAGACGGTGGAAGCCTACTTCCGCGGGTGGGTGCAGATCAATTATGTGAACAAGACCAAGGTGCGGTTCTTTGACGATGGGCGGGAGATTCCCGGGACGGTGCTCGAGGCGACGGGGGCGGAGCACGATCGGCTGAGCGTGCCGGACAGGGTGAAGATTCGGGTGAGTGAGCGGGTTCCGCCAGGATCTCCCGGCATGTTCGATCAGGGGGCGGGGAGGACGAAGGGGAAGTTGTTCTACTCCCGTGGAATTGACGACCAGGGTGGCGTGGCATCCGCGATGGCGATGCTGGACGTGCTGCACAAGAAGCCGCCGGAGAATCCGGTTGCCGTGCTGCTGACGCGCGCGGAAGAGGAGGGATTTATCGGCGCGATAGCCGTGGTGCTCAAGCCGAAGCTGCTGAAAAAAAGCGATCGGATCATCTCGATCGAGTGTTCGGCTGAGCAGCCTTACGCGCAGCAGGGGCACGGGGTGATCATCCGCGTCGGCGATCGCACGAGCATTTTCAACTCGTCGCTGACCTACTTCCTCACTCAGCAGGCGGAGAAGCTGGCGAAGCGTGACAAGACCTTCAGGTATCAGCGGGCGCTGATGCCGGGCGGGACCTGCGAGGCGACAGTGTATGACGTATATGGGTACGTTTCGGCGGCGGTGTGTGTGCCGCTGGGGAACTACCACAACATGGACAAGGACAAGAAGAAGATCGGACCGGAGTACATCAACATCGACGATTGGCAGAACATGGTGAAGCTTTTCGTCGCGCTGGCGCGGGAGGGGCACACCTTTGAAGAGGGGAATCAGCCGCTGAAGGATCGGGTGGAGAAGCGATTCGAGAAACTCAAGCGTTTCTTGAGCAACCCCCTTTAAGTTAAACTCGCGCCTGATTGAAGGGAGCGGCTCGCTATCTTCTCCTCGCAGCACTGGGGCTGCTCTCGCTGGCGTTGTGCACCGCGTCGGTCACGCTGTGGGTGCGCAGCTACTGGATTTGCGACAGCTATCGGCCCAGGGATGCGGATCTAATCGCCTATCAGTCGTATCAGGGGGCTCTGCATTACGTTCATGTGATGCCGCAGAGATTGGCGCAGAGCGTAGAGAAGTATCCAGCGGTGGGATGGTCAACGGTGCCGGCGCAGCAAGCGCAGGTCTGGCAGGAATGGAACGGCCCGGTGCGGGGAACGTACACCGCGGTGGGGTTCGCGTATACCAACAGTCACCAGGCTTACACAATTGCCGCGGTGCCCTACTGGTTGCTGGCGGTGCTGTTCGCGATCTTTCCGGGGATGTCCATTCCGAATGTGGTGCGGTGGATCAAGAAGGTGCCGATCCGGTGCCAGAAGTGCGGGAAGAAGGTGAGCGGCCTGACGACGACTTGCCCGCGTTGTGGGCACACAATCGTGGAGACGGTTGCGCCGCCGCCACCAACGATGGAGGCGAAGCCGCCGCCGAGACCGACCAAGCGCGTGCAGGCGGTGGTGATCAAGACGGCTAAGCCGGATCGTAGCCGCTCCCTCCCCAGGGATGACAGCGGGCGATCCGCTTTATAGTGAGCCAGGATCCGCGAAGCGCGCCGTGTTTGGTCAGCGCATCGATGGCATATTGGCTGCACGTGGGGTGGAAGCGGCACTGGCCTCCGAGGATCCAACCGAGGGTGACTCGGTAGAGGAGGACGAATTGGATGAGGAGCCAGCGCAAGGGGTGCGATTGTAGCAAGGCGAAAGCGCCGTGAGGCTCAATCTAGAGCGGCAGAATGCTTCTCCTCAGCACTCGTGCGTTCAGACGGTCTCGAGCTGCTTTTCCAGTTGCGCTTCACGGAGTTGGGCGAGGGCGTAGACGGCGGCTTCGCGCTGACAGGCGCCGATGACGGTGCCGTGGCGCTCATCCGTGGCATGAGTTTCTTCGAGCGGTTCCCCAATCGGGCCCCACGTGGCGCGGTAACAGTTGAACATCAGATTATGCTTGATGGCAAGCTCCAGCCCCGCCCGCGAGAACTCGCGCTGGACGGCAAGTACAGAGGGAAACTGACGGCCGTCGCTGAGGCGATCCAGATCAAGCGAGGAAAGCGGCTTCCATCCAGTTTCGTAGAGACGCTCTACCGCGAACTCGAGATTCATGATTCCTCCGTCCCTTTGGGACGCAAAATCGTAATCCCAGCCCCTCGGTCTGTCACGCGGTTTATCGGCTATCTCACACCTGGCGGTGAGGTTAGGCGGCTTGATTGTCGGACAGCAGGCTCAGCAGCTTCCCGAGGTTAAGCGGCTTGCGCAGGTATTGGCAGGAGTGGCTTTCGCAGAATTGCTCAATCTCCTCACCCTCGGCGGCGGTAATCAGGTATGCCTGGAGGTCAGGCCGGTTCTGAACAAGCTTGTCCAGCATCTGAAGTCCACTCATACCCGGAAGATCCACGTCGGCGAGAATGACCTTGGGTTCTGTCCCCTTTTGCTCGACTTCCTCAAGTAAAGCTTCGGCGCTGTCGAAGCTCTTGGCATCGTAGCCATGGCCCGCCAGCAGCGCCGTCAGCGCGCGGCGAGCCACGCGCTCGTCTTCGACTATTAACACCGGGTTCCTTTGTTCGGGGCACATCATGAACCTACCCGTTAAACTCAGGAAATGACTGAGCAACCACAATGCCATACTCGGTTTGGTGCACCGACGGGCAGCGAAGCGCGCGGGCAGACGCATTTAACGATGTGCTGTCGTAGATTAGACTGCTTTAAGCTGCTGTGGCAGCTTAAGTTGTTAGCAAGCTGAAGTATGCGAAGTTGCGACAGAATCACAGAGTTGAAACTAAGGTTTGTCGGAGTTCACAGTCGCGCCCGCTCGCTAACGCGGGTTCGCTGCTGGAGTCGCACGTTTAGCGGAGTGGGCCACACATGAGCGAATCGGCTGATCCTGCCGGGAACATCAAACGTGTACGATATGCGCGGTCGGCACATCGCGCCAGAAGCCACGACAGCGCACATGCCCAGACGCCAGCGCCGTCGCGCGAAGAACTGTCGAAGCACGCGGACGTGCCGGCGGGCGAAGCCGAGATGGTGGCCAGCGATCATTCATTGCGCGAACTCATCGCGCACTTGCGCGATTCGAAAACCTTTGCGTACGACAGTGAGTTCATCGGGGAGCTGACGTATCTGCCGAAGCTGTGCTTGATCCAGGTGGCGACGACGTCGCGCATCGCGTTGATCGACCCACTGGCGGGGCTCGATCTCATGCCGTTCTGGGAATTGCTCGGCGATGATTCGGTGGAGAAGGTCGTCCACGCGGGTGATCAGGATGTCGAGCCGGTGGGGAGGCACCTGGGTCGCCCGGCGGCGAATGTGTTTGATACACAACTCGCAGCGGGGTTCATCGGAATGGCGTACCCTGTTGCGCTGCTGAAGCTCGTGCATGAGATCATCGGGATCAAGCTTGGGAAGGGATTGACCTTTTCTCACTGGGATCAGCGGCCGCTCTCGGCGATGCAGCTGCGCTATGCGGCGGATGATGTGCGGTACTTGCCCGCACTTCGAACAAAGATCGGGCAGAAGCTCGACGCCATGGGGCACATGCACTGGGCGCGGGAGGAGTTTGACAACCTGTGCGATGTGAAGCTTTATCAGTTTGATCCGGAGACCCATTACCTTCGCGTGCGCGGGGCGACGTCGCTCAGCGGGCAACAGCTTGCAGTGCTGAAGGAGCTGACGGTTTGGCGCGATGCGGTGGCGCGGGCGCACGATGTCCCTCCTCGCGCGTTCCTGAAAGATGAGCTGCTGGTCGACCTGTCGCGCAATCCGGTGAAGGATGTGCAGAAGCTGGGGCGGGTTCGCGGGCTTCCGCGGCCTGTGGAGGCGGCGCACGGCGCCGAGATCGTCGCGGCGACGCTGCGCGGTCTTTCAACTTCGCCCGCCCACCTGCCGCCGGTGAGACCCGAACCCACGCCGACAGAGCGCTTCCGCGCTGATGCACTGTGGGCGGCGGCGCAGTGCCTGTGCATCGGGCAGTCGCTGGATCCGGCCTTGGTCACGAGCCGGCAGGAGATCGGCGATTTCTACCGCTATCTGTGCCGAGGGGGTAAAGAGCCGAACATTGGCTTGCTCAAGGGTTGGAGGCGCAGCGCTGTCGGCGATCCGCTCCGCGAGATGGTAAGTGAAGGAAAAGCGATCACACTGGATTGGTCCGACGGATCGCTGAGAGCGCAACGTTAAAGCGCTTACCGTTGGCCGCCCATTTTATGCGGGGCGTTAATTCCGCCGCCACAACGCCAGCTCATGGGATGATCATTGTCTGCCGGGGCTTCGCGCTCCCGCTGCTCACGGTCGTCGATGCCATTGTGGGGGAAGTCATATCTCTGCTCGCCGGGGTCTTCACGAAATCGATCCGCTTGAGCCGTTCCTTCACGAGCGTGAAAACACCATGCTCGCTCCTGATCTGAAAGAGCGGCTCCTTGATTTTTCCAGAGACCTTCACGCTGACACTGTTGACGGTGTCGGCTTCGGGCGCGAAATCGATGGAGTTAATGTGGTCCGTGAGGAGCGTGAGCGGCCCCTGGCCGGAGTCGACGGTGACGGAGCCATTGAGCAGCTCACCGCTGAAGACGGTGCCGTCGATGCCGCTGACTTTGACGACGGGGTGATTGGGAATGGGGTCTGCGATCGGCTGCGGGTTGTTCATGGAGGCGCAGCCCGTAGCGAGACCGAGAGCCAGCAGCGTGGCGACCATCACCTTGGACATGAATTCTCCTTCAACTTGATGAGATCAACATACGACTCATTCCGTACGGACGACAATGCGGAATCGGCCGAGGCTGCTTCGGCGAGGCCGATTCGCTAAAGCGTGTCGGAAGATGGGGAAGATGGGGAGGTGGTGGGGGCGCAAGGCGTCACGCGCGAGAGACGCCAGACGGTGGCGACTGTGCGAAGAGAGAACGGAAACGTTCGCGCGACTGGAGCCTTAAGCAGCGTGCTGCTGCTGCGGGAAAGTGTCTGAAGATCAGCTCGTGCGTGCGCGAGCACCATGGATGCGGCGATGCGGGATCCGTCGCCAGCGAGCCAGGGAATGAGCTGTTGCGCGTTATCGAGTTCGTCGGCAGCGCGCTCGATCTCGTGTTGAAGGAGCGAGTCAAAATTGCTGCTCCACGTGCCCTGAAGCACGTCTTTCTCGAGAACGCGGAAGCGGATGAGGTCCTCGAGCGGCAAGTCGATCTTGTTCAGCGCCCGCGAAACAGCAAGCTCGCGGAGGATCTGGCTAAGCTTCAGGCCGCGGCCGAAAGCGAGCATCTGCTGGCGCGCATCGCTGCGGGTGACGCCGAGGACGCAGCTTGCGGTTTGGGCAAGTGAGCCGGCGGTGGCGTCGCAGTGGCGGGCGAGGGAACTCCAGGTGGCGTAGCGCCGCGTGGCGCGTTCGGCGCAGAGACCATCGAGCCAGGTGTGAAAGTGAAGCTGGGGGATCTCAAAAGCGTTAACCGTTTGCGCCAGCGCGCTCAGGACGTGCTGGTTCTCGTCGCGGAACTCGGGGAGGGGAAGCGCAAAGTTGTTGCTGTAGACGACATCGATTCGGTCGCGGAGAAGCTGGGTCGTGTTGGAGCCGCAGCCGCACGAAGATGGGGAAGCGGGGGAGGACGTGTCGGCGTTGATTGCTTCGCTCGCAATGACAAAGAAAGCGAGGAGTGATTGAGCGGCATGCTTCTGGCGCGGGGGCAGGAAGAATGTCGGCCAGTAGAACTGGCGCGGCGCGCGGCGGCAGATTCTAGCAACGGCGGTCGCTTCTCCTTTCTGGTCCTTCTCGCTCAGCTCTTCCACGCCCGCATCATAATCCAATTGGCGCTGGCGCGGTGCGTTATCCAGCGTTAGGATTCGGATATGGCAGCCACGAAGCCTTCGCTGAAGGAATATCACAAGAAGCGGAACTTTCAGTCGACTCCTGAGCCGAAAGGGGATCTGCCCAAGGATGCGAAGCGGTCGGCGAAAAAGAAGACGCTGTTCTTCTGTGTGCAGAAGCATCTAGCGTCGCACCTGCATTACGACTTTCGGCTGGAGTACAAAGGGGCGCTGCTGTCGTGGGCTGTTCCCAAAGGCCCGAGTCTCAACACGAAGGACAAGCGCCTGGCGATGCGCGTTGAGGACCATCCGCTGGATTACGGCGAATTCGAGGGCGTCATCCCGGAAGGATACGGCGCTGGGGTGGTGATGCTCTGGGACCAGGGGACGTGGCAGCCGGAATCGGATGATGTGGAGAAGGCGCTGGAAAAGGGGGACCTGAAGTTCACGCTTGATGGCGTGAAGCTGAAGGGATCGTGGGTGCTGGTGCGCACGGGCGGTGGACGGTTCGGCCGACGCACTTCCGATGATCCCGGCGGAGGCGAATCACGCAGCTGGCTGCTGATCAAGCACCGCGATGAATGGGCGGGCGAAGTGGATGTGACCAAGCGCTTCGACAAGAGCGTGAAGTCCTTCGGCGATTTCGAAGATATCCTCGCGCAGGAGAATCCGGACGTGTGGGAATCTCATCGTCCCGCGAGTGGTGGGGCGGCGGGAAAGATGCTGTCGGACATCATCAAGAAAGCCGCGGCAATCAAGGCTTCGGCGAACAAGGCAGCGCCCACAAAAGAAGCACCTAAGAAGAAGCGCGCGGCTAAGGCGAAAGCGAAATAGCATTTAGAGTGTGCGCGGCTTCGTGCTCGGCCCGTCGCATCGTGGGCCATCGGGGGACCAGTGCAGGGGGTCGATACAGAGTCGTCGCATGGTGCGCTCGGCATTCCAGGCGTGGTACACCAACACGAGATGTTGATCGTCGGGGCCTACCGTCACGGATGCATGACCTGGACCGGGAACGTCCGTTGTCGCCTTGAGGACATACGGACCGTGCTGTGCAAAGTCGTCGCGCCAGGGGCCCAGCGGATGATCTGCTACAGCGAACCCGACGCCGTAGTCCTGCGTTTGCCAATTTCCGCCGGAGTAAAGGCAGTAGTATTTCCCTTCGCGATAGATCACGAAAGGGCCTTCAATGCAGTTCCAGGCATTCCACACTTTTCCCTTATAGTCACGGTTTCGCTCGTAGATTTGCCAAGGGCACGAGGCGCGGAGAACCAGCTTCGGCGGCGACTTGGCGCTGAGCAGATCGTCATTGAGTGCTACGACGGCGAGACCGGTGCCGAAGGGTTCTTCATCTGTGTAATCCGCGGCGAAGTACAGGAACCACTTGCCGCTGACGGGATCGCGGAACGGGTGGGCGTCGATCGAGAAGCCGGATTCGGCAATAAGGAGGTTGCCAGAGTCTTTGAACGGTCCGGCGGGCGTGTCGCTGACCGCCACGCGCAGGCGATGGCCGTCGTCCGTCTGCACATCCGATGCGGAGTAGTAGAGGTAGAACTTGCCGTTGTGCTGCGCAACCTCGGGGGCCCAGTGGAAGTAGGGCGTTGCGGGCGGGAGTGCGTGCGCGACGTATTCCCACTTTGCCAGGTCACGCGAGCGGAGAATGGGGAAGTGCCAGCCTTTTTCATTTTCCGGCGCCGTCCCGTAGGCCCACCATTCGTTGCCGACTTTAAGAACGAAAGGGTCGGCGAAGTAGTGGGGATAGACGGGATTGGTGTACGTCGTGGACATGGCGGGGAGATTAGATCGGGAAGATCGAACGACGCAACGGCTGATTCGCGGTGAGGGTCGCGTCAGAATGAGAGCGAAAGTTGCTCGCCGATGTGGGGCTTGCCCTGGGCGGGGCGAAGCCAGTCGGAGCGCTTGTATTGCTCGGCGAATGTCAGGCGCTGCGCGATGCGCGGATCGCGCCCGAAGAGTTTCCGCATCACGATCGGGCAATTGCAATGGCGGCTGCGGTGAAGGAGGACGATGTGGCTGGGCAGGCGTTTCTGCTGCTGTTCGGCCTTCTCAATGATGCGCTGGATCGCCTGGAACGCCTGCTCGTTGGAGAGGTGTCCAGCGCCTCCCATGATGCGCTGCTTGAGGAACCAGGGGCGAGCGCTGGCGAGCTGCATGCCCGGGTCGTAGTTGCTCTCCATCGCGAGAATGTCCAGGTCCTGGAAGCAGTTGATCAGGTGATCCGGCACTTTGCCCAAATCGGTCGCGTAGCCGATGCGGGAGCTGTTGCACTCGATCACAAAACCGTGCGATCCGGCGGCATCGTGGGCGAAGGCAACCGGGCGGATGCTCAGGTCAGGCAGCGGCGAAAAGGGGTTAGTCGCAAAGCCGGAGACGAGATCGCAGAATGCTTCCACCGGAGCATCCAGATCATCGGCAAACGCGTCGCGCACGCGCTGAATCAGCTCGTCCACGCACCGGTTGCTACAATAGACGCGAACCTTCCGCTGCACCGCAAAACGCAGCCAAGAGGGGCGGAAGTGATCCGCATCAAGATGGGTCAGGCAGATGGCGGCGAGGTCATCGAGCGAGCAGCCGGTGCCTTTCATGCGCTGCTGCGTCATGCGCGGCCCCAGGCCCGCATCGATGAGCATCAGCCCTGTTCGGGTCCGCAGGAGCGTGCAGTTGCCGGAGGAACCGCTGGCGAGAATACAGATTTCCAGTGACATCCGTGCCTGGTGAAGAGACCACCGTCCATGTGGACGGACCGGCGAAGGCCGATCCGGTGGATTGTTCCGCAGTGGGTGGTTGAGTTCAAGCAAGCGATTGTGTGATTTCTCCTGTTGCGGCCGCTGAAGGTTGCAGCCTTTCAAGGGTTCGGCAGCAACATTCAAGCATGTGCCGTCGGCGGAGGCGGAAAAGCTGGGCAATCTGTACCACCCGAGGCGACGGCGAAGAATATTCGGCGGGCCGGAAAGTTTTTCGTCACAACGGCGTCATATTCTCATGCAAGGCGCCGGCGAGGCTGTGGTAAGGTCTCGTCGCGTTGCGGGCCGCTGTGGAGAGTGGAAGAGATGTTTTGCTGTTTCAAGCTGGGTGCTGTGCCGATTGTTGAGCGCCTCGAGTCTCGGCAACTTTTTGCCGGCGCGCCGCTGGTCATCACGCACGGAGGCACGTACACCGGCACATACACATCCACGAATCCGCAGGTTCCCGCGGTTACGGTCGACACCGACGAACCTGTCACCATCCAGAAGGCAACGATCACCGGGCCGGGAGATCTGATTTTTGCAGCGGCTCCACACGCGAACATCACCATTCGCAACTCCAAGGCGTATGGCGTCAATCCCGACATCGCCGGCGAGACCAAGGGACGCTTCATCGACGCCGACGGATTTGACAACGTCATCGTCGAGAACAACTACCTGGAAGGAACGGCGGGGATATTTCTTTTGAATTACGCGGGCGATCGCACGGCATCGGAGACGGTGCGAATCGTCGGCAACCGTGCAAAGAACGTTGACGGCCGCAAGAGCGATGGGAAGGGCGGGTACTTCGACTTCAACACGCGCGTAAGCCAACTCGACGGTCACGAGGAAGACGGGTTCAAGGAAGTGCAGTTCGTGCAGCTCAACAAAGTGGCGGGCGTGCCGAACGTGGAAATCGCGTGGAATGAGGTGGTCAACGAGCCGGGGAAGAGCCGGGTCGAAGACAACATCAACATCTACAAGTCATCGGGCACGCAGGCGAGCCCGATCCTGATCCACGACAACTACATCCAGGGCGCGTACACGATTAAGCCCTGGCAGAAGAGCCACGTTGAGAGCGACTGGACCTGGGACTGGAGCTACTCCGGGGGCGGGATTCTGCTCGGCGATGCGCTCGGGGACGACGGACCCGCGGGTGATCCGGCGTATATCCGCGCGTATGACAACCAGGTGGTGTCGACAACAAATTATGGCATCGCCATCTCGACGGGGCATGATATCGAGTTTGCAAAGAACCGGATCGTCTCCAGCGGCGTGCTGCCGGACGGACGACTCATTGCCGCGCAAAATGTCGGCGGATACGTTTGGGATTCGACCGAAGTCGGGGCGGGCCGCTTCTACAACAACAACTCGCGAGAGAACACGCTGGGATGGAACCTTGGGGACAAACGCAACGACTGGTGGATCCCCAACAGTGCGAGCAACCTTGATAACAAGCACTGGCCCGGCACGGTGACGCGTGAGACCGAGACGGCGGAGTATCAGCTTTGGCTGACGAAGATGTACGCGAAGTTCCCCGACCGCAAGCCGGCGGCGGCGAAGGTGTCGATCGCGGGAAGCATCTTCAATGACGCCAACGGTGATGGTGTGCGGGGCTCGAAAGATCGCGGGTTGGTGGGATTCCGCGTCTATTTGGATCTCAACAACAACAAGAAGTTCGACAAAACGGAGCCCTCGTCGAGATCGACGAGCACGGGGAGGTATTCCTTCAACAACCTCGCCGCGGGTGCTTACAACGTCCGCGTGACGCCGGTTGAGAATTGGCGTGAGACGCAGGGTTTGTTCGCTCGCGTGGCGGTGAAGAAGACGGGATCCTCAACCCGCTACTTCGGCTTTACGCGAATGGCTCTCGTGACCGGCGCGGTCTTCAACGATGCGAATAATAACCGCCTGCGCGACAGGGCGGAGCCGCTCGTGGCGGGATGGAAGGTCTTCATAGACAGCAACACCAATGGGGTGCTTGATGCGGGTGAAAGTGTGGCGGTAAGCGATGAGCGCGGAGCGTATGCGCTCGTTGTTTCGCCCGGGAAGACTTCCGTTCGTATCGCGAGCAGCAGCCGGTACCGCATAACGACGGCGGCTTCTCAAGCTGTTGCCGTGCCTGTCGCGGCAGTCGCGCCAGTCAGCTTTGGCGTGAAGCGCATCAGCTAAAGATTCTCATTCACGGGTTTGGTGCTCGGGGCGGGTTGGGTGGCGGGGGCCTTGTAGCCTTCTTCTTTCATCATCTGGCGGATCTTATCGAAGTGCTGTTGAGTTTTGTGTTTCAGATAATCGCGCAGATCGGCTGGGACCTGCGACTGCGGAATGAGAACCTGCATGCCGTTGTCGAGCGTGAGCAGGCCGTAGGTTGGCTCACGGTTGGATGAGCCGGTGCCCTTGGATTCGTTCCAGATGTAAACGCCCTTGTCGTTAACCGAGTAGGAAAGGCCAGTGAAACCAGCGAGGCTCTCCAGCGCCTGCTGAATTGTCGCGGGGTTGAGGATCAGCTGCACTTTACGCGACTCCATGGGGATGCGCTGGATCGCGCCCGGCTCGATCGAGAAGGCAACGCCGGAGCGGCTCGACAATTCGTTCAGAACTTGCGAGATGTCCGCGTCCTGGAATCGCGCGTTGATCGTCTTGCCGAGCTGGTTGCGGATCGGCTCTTCCTTCGGCACGACCACCAGCGTCCTGCCCCACGGGTACCAAGTCACGGCGGTGTTCTTCGTGATTGCCTCCATCGCATCGAGCATGGTGGCGTTGCGCGGGACGGCGAGGGCCTGTTCGATCGAGACGCGGTTCTCGACAGCGAAGGGGCTCTTGAGGGACTCGAGCTTGTTGTCGACCAGGCCAAGCAGTTGGCGCACCGTGAGCTGCGGCTCGGTCGTGCCAAGCTGATTCGTCGCCAGCAGGTCGAGCACGTCGAGCTCGGACAGGGTTGCGCGGCGACCGATGCGCTTGAGCGGCGCCATCGGCTGAAGCTGCACGGCTTCGTCCTGGAGCACGAACGTAAGGCCCAGCTTGCGGGTGATCGCTTCCAGCGCCTGGCGCAGGGTTTGGTTTTCGATGGTCGCGGCGATTGCGGTCGACTCGCCCCAGGGGAGCAGTTCCCACACATCGGGAGAGGCTTCGATGCGCACGCCCGTGTCGGTGGCGATCTGCTTCATGATCTGCGGCAGGGGTGTTTTGGCGACGATGTTCAGCCGGACTTGCTTGTCGAGCGCTTCGTTGATGAGGGCTGAAGAATTCTGCGCGGATGCGGGGGCCAGGGCCGCTAAGAGTACAACTGCGGCGATGAGCTTACGCATGAGTTCTCCCTGCTTCACCTCTGGTATGGCGAGCGGTGGGTATCTTGCATGGTATCATCCGGCGTGGCAATCAGGCTGACGCGGGAGGGCTGGTAGACGATGCCATCGAGCGGATATTGCGTCTCGGCAAGTTCCGTGGCGGGGCCGACGGAAATCTGCGCAACAGCAGGTTGCGTGGAGGGTTCGGCGGCGGGACCGTCAATGCGGACGACCTGCGACGGCGCGGCGGGAACCGGTTGCGGGCCGGAAGCACCATTGCCCGAGCGGAAGGTGAGGAAGGCGATGCCGCCGGCCAGCAGAACCGAAGCGGCGACGGCCATTCGGCTCCAGGTGAAGATGCGATACGTCACGGGGGGCGCATCTGCATCGGCTTCATCAACAGCTCGAGAAGTCGCAGAGGCGAATTGCTCCCAGTTCACCTCTTCCATTGTCGGAAGCTGCGTGCGGAGCATGTCGTTGATCGAGCGGTACTCAGCGAGGATCTGCTGAGCCTCGACATCCGTCCCCAAGCGATGTTCGAGCGCAGCCTTCTCGTGCGTCGACAGCGTGTGATCGACGTACTGGCTGATCTGATACTCGAGCTGCTCGCGGGTCATAGTCTTCAATTTCGAATTTGAGATCTAAGATTCCAAATCTCAATCACAGGTAATCCTTCAGAATTTCCTTCAACTTCTTCCGTCCCTGAAACACGTGCCACTTTACGGCTTCGACCGAGCACTTCAGTGCTTCTGCTACGTCCTTCTGCGGCATCTGTTCGATCGTGAACATCACAATCGCCAGCCGCTGCTTTTCCGGAAGCTGGTTCAGCGCCTCTTGCAGCCTGGCGCCCAGCTCCGCGCTTTCCATGCGATGAACCGGGTTGATGTCCCGGCTCATCCACTCGCTGCCGCCACCAGTCTCCGCCTGCTCATTAGCTTTACCGAGCATGTCGTCGAGCGGAAGCTGCGAGCGAACCTTTCGGCCCCGGCGATAGTTGAGCGACAGGTTGCTGACGATCCGCATCAACCAGCCGCCAAAGGCTTCGGGTCTTTGCAGCGACGCAAGACTGGTGAAGCTCTTGAGGAACGCATCCTGCGTAACCTCCATCGCGTCGTTAGTGTTTCCCAGGAGCCGGTAGGAAACCGCGACCGCCTGGCGCTGATACCTGCGGATGAGCTGGTCGTAGGCCTGTCGGTTGCCCGAAAGCGTGTCCCTGACGAGCTGCCCGTCCGACGTTTCCGCGGGCGACGGCTGATCATTCATGGGGTCGGTCGCCTGCGGCTCCATAAGTAGGACACTCTAGCGGGGGCATCGTTAGACGTCCCGAAGGAATTTCTAAAGACGGATGGCAGCGTAAGTCATTACCGGACCTGCGTTAGCAGCTCGCGGGTGTAATCTTCGATGGATTTTGCGATGGCAGCGGGCCCGGCTTTCTCGTGCTGCACCATCCGGCGGACGACAGCCGATCCGACGATCGCTCCATCAGCCACTGAAGCAAGCTGGGCGACGTGCTGAGGCTTGTTGATTCCGAACCCCACGCAGATGGGCCGGTCGGAGAGGGACTTGAGGTTGGTGACGTTGTCGGCCAGATCTTGCGGCAACTGGTCGCGTTCGCCCGTAATACCCGAGATGGAGAGGTAATAAACGAAGCCCGAGCAGAGCCTGGCGATGTGCTTCCGGCGATCGGGGGCCGACGTGGGGGCGATCAGGAAGATGGTGTCAAGGCCTGTGGACTGGACGGTGTTGGCGACCGATTCGGATTCCGGCAGAGGAAGATCAGGGAGGATCAGCCCGTCAAATCCCGCTTCTTTGGCTTCTTTGCAGAAGCGCTCGACGCCGTGACGGAAGACGATCGAGTAACTGACCATCGCCATCAGCGGAATCGAGACGGTCGGGCGGGCTTTTTTGATGGTCGCGAAGATATCCGCGAGCTTGAGCTTCTTCCCCAGCGCCTTCATGAAGGCTTCCTGGATGATGGGCCCGTCGGCGATGGGGTCGGAGAACGGGATGCCGATCTCGATGATGGAGGCGCCGCCCTTTTCAAGTGCGGGAAGGCATGCCGCGGTGGTTTCCAGATCCGGGTAACCAGCAGGAATGAAGGGCATCAGGGCGATCTGCTTTTTCGCGCGCAACTGGGCGAAGGTGTCTGCAAGTTTCGGCATGTTTGCGGCCGATGATACGAGCGACAGGGGGAGGATCAAGCCGGACTAAGCCTGTGTGATCTGGATCGCCTTGTTCCCGTGAAGCTGGACGAGGAGGCCTCGGAAGGCGAAGGAGGACTTGCGGCCGCTGGTGGATTGCGGTGCTGCCGGAGCGAGCGGAAGGGCGGCGTTGATCGGAAGTTCAGTTGTGAGGATATCGCCGGGCGCGAGAGAGGAGAGCTCTTCTTCCGTGAGGGTTGTTTCGATGGATGCTTTGAGTCTGATCGCCGATGGCACTTGCGCATCGGGGCGAGCGGGGGCTTTGTAATCGAGATGCTCCAGTGCCATTGACGGCAGGCAGAGTGACATTCGAAACGACGTGTGATGACCGCGCCGGGCCGTGTACGGCAGCGCCAGATCAATCGGCAGCACCGTCACCCTTTCATCGGCGGGCACGATGTGCGTTGCATCTCCATCGTAATCCAGTCGAGTGCGGGAGAAGGTGATGGGCGCGGATGTGGGCCAGGCGGCGGCGAGCTGCTTAAGGATTTCGTCCAAGATGGGCGTGAGAAGCTGCGACTCGATCTTGGTGAATGATCGATGCGGGACGAACGGTTCGCCATCCGTTGGCGCTCCAAGCAGTTGTTCCAGGAGCAGGTACGCCAGCCCCGGGTGGATCTCCAGCGCCAGTTGGCCGCTGAAAGCGCTGCTGGTGAAGATCAGCAGGAACGTCGGGCGCGACAGGGTAAGGAGAAACTCCCGGTAGCTGAGCTGCGAAGCGGGCAGCGGCGCGGGGCGCAACTTGATCCCGCACGCGGTCGACAGCGACTGCGCGCATTGCGAGGCGAACGCGTATTGCAGCGTGTCCAGCGCGGAGAGTGTGGGCGGGGATTGAGACGCCTTTGAATGCACGCGACCTCCCTGTCGCTGCCTGTATTATGTTTGCGAAACAACCTGATTACCAGAGCCGCGAGACGATTTCGATGCCGGTGTCACATTGGATCAGCGCCGCCCTTTATGCAGGTTCGGCTCCTTGTGCATTTTGCTCGCCGTCTTCTTAAGGATCTGCGTCGCTTTTGAAGGGTCTGCCACTTTGAAAACCCCGGTGGTTCGTCCGCCCGGCGCGCCGCTGGTGACGTAGGCGTAGTTGATGTTGATGTGGGCCGTGCCGAGCTGCGTGGCGACGTCGGCGAGGGCGCCTGGATTATTGGGCAGGTCGACGCACAGCACGTCGGTTTCGGTCATCGGGAGGTTGAGCTTCTGAAGCACCCCTCGCGCGCCGGTAGCGCTTTCAGGAACGAGGCGCAACACGCCATGCTCCTGCGAATCGACGAGGGTGACGGCGATGAGGTTGACCTTGTCCTTCGCCAGCGCGCTGGTGACCTGGGCGAGGATGCCGGGCTTGTTGACGAGGAAGACGGAGAACTGCGTGAGCGATCGCACTTCGGCCATAAGGCCTCCTCCGGGCTCGGGTTGCTCAGACGCCTTGAAACACTTTCACCGCCTCGCGCTGCGTCGGCTTGATCGTCAGCACCTTGTCGAGCTTCGTGATCCGCAGCAGCTCGGCAAGCTTCGGGCCGACGCTGCACAAGACCATCTTGCTGTTCTTCAATGCGGCCAGCTTCTTCTGCAAGTTGAGGATGATCCCAATGGCTTGTGAGGAAAGGTACTCCACCTTCTCGAAATCCAGCACCAGCTTGCGGCGGTCTTCCGCCTCCACGAGCCGATACAACTCCTGGCCGATCTCTTCGAGGATCAAAGCGTCCATCAGCGAGGGCGTGCGGAACTCGATGACGGTGGCTTTCTCGATGGTCTGCACGGTGAAGTGGGGGTTCATGATCTTGCGATGATGTTAAGGCCAGCGTGGCAAATGGCCAAACGCGGTTGTAGGTTGACCGCATGCACGAGCCGGCGGCGATGGATGAGCGGGCGGTCGCCGCGGGATACCGCGCCTGGCGCCGGCGCGTGATGATCTGGTCGATCATCGGGTATGCGCTGTTCTACTTCGTTCGGAAGAACCTCCCCGTTGCGATGCCGGTGATGGAGAAGCAGCTCGGGGTGACGAAGCAGAGCCTGGGGCTTTTCCTCACACTGCACGGCGTCTTGTACGGAATTTCGAAGTTCGCCAACGGGATCATCGGCGATCGCGTCAGCGCGCGCTGGTTCATGGCGGCAGGCTTGCTCGCGTCGGCGCTGCTCAATGTCTGGTTCGGCATGTCCTCATGGGTGGTGATGCTGGGCATTGCATGGATGCTCAACGGCTGGGTGCAGGGTGTGGGATTTCCCCCATGCGCTCGGCTGATGACACACTGGTTCGAGCCAAGGGAACTGGCGACGAAGATGTCTATCTGGAACACGTCTCACTCGATCGGCACGGCAGGGGTGTTCGTGCTTTGTGGGTGGCTCGTGTCAATGTGGGGCGACTGGCGGCTGTGTTTCTACGTTCCGGCGGCGCTCGCGGCGGCGGGTGCGATTTTGCTGGTGATCCAGTTGCCGGATACGCCTGCATCGGTGGGGCTCCCGGAACTGGCGACGACGCAGACGCACGATGAAGAAAAGCCGGCCGCGTCGGTGCTGCGGCAGCGGGTTTTCTCCAATCCGTACATCTGGCTGATCGCGCTGGCGAACTTCTTCGTCTACACGATCCGCTACGGCATGCTCGATTGGGGGCCGACGATGCTGAAGGAGACGCGGGGGATTGAGCTGAAGCAATCCGGGTTGATGCTGGCCGCGTTCGAGGGGGCGGGCCTGTGCGGGATGCTGGCGGCGGGGTGGTTGACGGATCGGATCTTCAAGGGGCGCGGGGCGCGGATGTGTCTCGTGTGCATGATCCTCTGCGCCGGGTCGATGCTGCTGTTCTGGAGGGTGCCGCAGCAGCGCGTGCTGACGAGCACGTTGCTGCTGATGCTGTCCGGGTTCTTCATCTACGGGCCTCAGGCGCTGGTGGGCATTTCGGTGGCGAACCTCGCGACGAAGAAGGCCGCGGCGACGGCGGTCGGATTAACCGGAATCTTCGGCTACGCGAGCACGGTGCTGTCGGGGTGGGGGCTGGGGTGGCTCGTGCAGCATTATGGGTGGGACCGGGCGTTTGAAGGGCTGATGGCGATGGCCGTCTGCGGAATTGTGGTGTTTGCCGCGGCTTGGCCGGCGCCGGCGCATGGGTATCGTGAAACAAATGCTTCAGGTTGAGCCACAGATGGAACCTGCAACACCACCACTGCCGCGAATTGAAGGACGGTTGATTCGTGTTATCGCTGCCTGCGCTGTTCTGATCGTGCCTGCTGCGGTGTGGTTGCTGATGGGTAACCCATTGGATCCGTTTGACGATCGCAGCTTTTCACCTCGTGCTTGGAAGACGGCTGAACCCGAGCAACGAGCGAAAATGAGTCGCGACTTGGTGCAGAACCACATTCGCGCCGGCATGTCTTTGCAGCAGGTGTTTTCGCTGATAGGTGAGACGGACTACACGCGCGAGGGAGAACCTGGCATCAAGGAGCCTCGCGGTACGCGTTTCTACGTCTACTACATTGGTGGCTGGAGTTCGGGCATGGATGACGCTTTCGTGTACGTCGAGTGGACGCTTCAGACAAAGTTGTTGGTGCGGAAATCTACGGCTACTGATGTGAAGCGGTCACAAACTCCCGCATCACCGGCCCGTCCGGACGGCTTTGCCCTTTACTTTTTCTTTAGGCGTGCGATGGCCGTTGACGTGCCGCCCGTGCGATGAGGGCTTCACAGGCTCAGGCTTCTTCGTGACCGTGCTTGTCTTCTTCGGCAACAGCGCCACGTCCATCACCTGGTCGATGTTGGACGCGAAGTGGAACTTGAGCGTGTTGCGCACTTCTTCCGGCAGATCCGGAAGGTCCTTGCGATTTCGCTCCGGGACGATCACTTCTCTGATGCCGGCGCGCTTGGCGGCGAGGGTCTTTTCCTTCAGGCCGCCGATGGGCAGGACGAGGCCACGAAGGGTAATTTCGCCGGTCATGGCGACATCCGCCCGCGCGGCGCGGTTGAGCATGAGCGACGCGAGCGCCATGAACATGGCGACGCCAGCGCTGGGCCCATCCTTGGGAATAGCGCCTGCCGGCACATGGATGTGGATGTCGGAATTCGCGAGCAGCTCCGAGTCGATCCCCAGCTTGTCGGACCGCGATCGCACCAGCGAGAACGCCGCCGTGGCGGACTCTTTCATCACGTCGCCGATCTGGCCCGTGAGAATGATGTTTCCCTTCCCGGGCATGCGCGTCGCTTCAATAAACAGGATTTCGCCGCCGACGGGCGTATACGCCATCCCGGTCGCGACACCTGGCACGCTGGTGCGCGACGCCAGCTCCGGCTCGAACCGGCGCGGGCCCAGCGTCTTAATGACATACTCTTTATCGACGGTGATGCGCTCAGCCGTCCCGCTGACAATTTCCGCTGCGATCGCGCGCGCCACCCCGCCGATGTTCCGCTCCAGATTGCGCACGCCCGCTTCGCGCGTGTAGCTCTCGATGATTTCCCTCAGCGCTTCGTCCCTGAACCTGGCTTGTTTGGCGTCGAGGCCGTTCGCGTCCAGCTGCCTGGGGACGAGGTAGGTCTTGGCGATGTTCAGCTTGTCCGAGTTGGTGTACCCCGGGATCTCGATCACCTCCATGCGGTCGCGCAGCGGGCCGGGGATCGTGTCCATGGTGTTGGCGGTGGCGATGAACATCACCTTGGACAGGTCGAACGGAACGTCGAGATAGTGATCGGTGAAGGTGTGATTCTGCGCCGGATCGAGCACCTCGAGCAAGGCGGCCGCGGGATCGCCGCGGAAATCGGCGCCCAGCTTGTCGATCTCGTCGAGCATCATGACCGGGTTCTTGGTTCCCGCCTTGCGCAGTTCAGCGATGATCCGGCCGGGCATCGAGCCGATGTAGGTCCGGCGATGGCCTCGGATATCCGCCTCATCCCGCACGCCGCCGAGGGCGACGCGGATAAACTTGCGGCCCATGGATTCGGCGATGGATTTGCCGAGTGAAGTCTTACCCACGCCGGGAGGACCAACGAAGCACAAGATCGCGCCCGCGCCGCCGACGTTCGCCTCGCCCGAATTTCCCGGGACTCCTTTGTTCTCCTGATCATCCGCAGGCGCAGGGGCGCCCGCATCTGCAACCGCAGCGCCACCTGCGCCGGGCGATCCTGTTGCGCGAACGGCGCCTGTTGCTGATGGTCGAACGTCTGCGTCCGGCGTTCCCTTGTTCCGCGCTTTCAGCTTCAGCACCGCCAGGTACTCGATAATCCGCCGCTTCACCTTCTCCAGGTCGAAGTGATCGCGATCCAAGATTGTCTTGGCATTTTCCAGGTCCAGGTGATCGACCGTCTGTAGCGCCCAGGGAAGCTCGGACAGGATCTGGAGGTACGTACGAATGACACCATATTCCGGAGAGGCGGATGGAATGGATTCCAGGCGATTCAGCTCCCGCGTCGCTTCCTTATTCACGTTCTCCGGAAGCTTCGCCGCGTCCAGGCGCTGGCGAAGCTGCTCGATCTCGTTGGCGCTTCCGCCGGCATCGGATTCACCCAGCTCCTTTCGGATGGCCTTGAGCTGCTCCTGGAGGTAGTAGCGGCGCTGAGATTTGTCGATGTTCTCCTTAACCTGCGACTGGATCTTGTTCTGAAGCTCCAGCACATCAAGCTGCGTGGCGATGCGTGCCGCCACCAGGCGCAGACGCTTCTCCACGTCCAGTTCTTCCAGCAGCATTTGCTTGTCGTGAACGTCGGCCTGAAGGTTGGCCGCAAGGAAGTCGGCGAGCGCGCTGGGATTGGTGATGGAATTCAGCACCTGCGCCGCTTCGTCCGGGGTGTTGGGCGAAAGCTCAATGACGCGATTCGCCTGCTGGCGCACCGAGTTCACCAGCGCATCAATGCCAGGTCCCTCCGCTGTAATGTCTTCCAGAATTTCGATCCGCCCGCGTGAAAACGGGTCCGTCTGCTCGAGCGAGAGAATCCGGAACCGAGTCAGCCCGTGCACGATGATCGACTGATTTCCATCCGGCAGCTTGAACAGCTTCAGGATCATGCACGCGACGCCGACGGTGTTCAGATCCTCCATTTGCGGATCTTCCACGTCCGGGTTCTTCTGCGTGACGACCCCGATCAGCTTATCGCCCGGCATCACCTCATCAAGCAGGTTCTTCGACTTCTGCCGGCCGACGTTCAGCGGCATCACCGTACCAGGAAAAACGACGATGTTCCGGATCGGCAGAATCGGCAGGACGTTGGGGATCGTGAGCTTCTGCCCGTTGGTCCCTGTGCGGATCGTGGTGGCGTTGTCGTTTCGTTCTAAGACGTGAGTTTCAGCCATGAAACGTCAGGGTTGAGGGTTTGGGGTTGAGTGTTCAGAGTTCAGTAAAAGACGCAACAGGCGTAATCTTTGCTGAACCTTGAACCCCGAACCCTGAACCCTCGTCACCCTCCTCCTTATTTCTTGGGCAATTCAATCCAGAGCATGCCATCGGTGTATCGCGCCTTGATCTGCTCCTTGTGCACGTCGACGGGAATCTCAACGTCGCGGGCGAAAGAGCCGTGATCGATCTCCATCAGGTGTACCTTCATCTTCTGCGGCTCTTCAGTTCCCTCCTTGCAGGGACACGGAGGCACAGGGCGGGCGCCTTTCAGCGTCAGGCGGTTGTCGTTGAGCTCCAGGTCGATCTTGTCTTTCTCGACGCCCGCCAGATCCACGCAGACCACGTAGCAATCTTCCGTCTCGTACAGATTGACGTTCGGCTGCCACGTTTCGCTGGGCAGGAAGTTGTAGTAGCCCTTCTGCATCTGCTCGAGGATCTTACTCATCTGTGGGCTGAGATGGCGGAATTGGGGATCGGCGGCTTCAAGGGGAGGCATGGGGTCTCCGTTAAACCGGAAGCATCATAGACCCCCACCCAGAGGCGCGGTAGGGCAATTCTTGGGGCCGATAAGGCACCCCTTGGTGTAAAACCTGATGATTGTTTGACTTCAGCGCCAGCCGCTGGGAAAATCGGCGCGCTAAATCAAGGGAGGGGCCAAAGGCACCGTTGATGTTCTGCACCTAATGGATTGGCAGGAGAATCCCTCATGCGGAAGTTTGTGAAGCGGACGAGCGTGATCGCACTTGCGGCATCAGCGCTCGGGGCGGGCTTGACGGGCTGCGACGATCAACGTGCGGCCGACAAGCAAGTGCTCCAGGCGATCAGCGAGAGCCGATCAGCGCGGCTGAAGAATCCCGAAGATCCCAGCGCGGCTCAATCGTTGCTTGACAAGGCGTCGCAGATCAACGCCTCCGCCGCCACCAAGGCTCATGCCAAATCGCTCTTGGCACAGGCGCAGGTCGAGGCCGCGATTCAGCAGATCAATGACCCCAAGACCGGCATCGAAGCGGGCAATGCGGAAATTTCCCGGCTCATGTTCGAGATCGCCACGCTCGGCCAGCACATTCGCACGAGCAACACGCTGGTCGCTTCTTACGCCAAATACAACCCCGAACCGATTCGCGCCAGCGCCCAGCAGCAGATCGCCGCCGCCAACGGCGGGGCGGGGAAGGCCACCTGGATTGGCGATGGAAAGAGTGCCATTCCGACGCTCACGGCCGTCCGTCAGCAGATCGCCCAGCTTCAGGGGAACATCGCAAACCTCCAGAACCAGATCAAAACGCTCCAGGCGCAGCAGGGGCAGATCAGCAATCAGGTGCAGCAGGCCGAGCGCGCGTCTGTCGCGGCGCAGGGTCGCGCCGGTGTGGATGCGGAGAAGAAGGCCGCGGGCTTGCGAAAGCAGGCGGCGGATCTGTCGAATCAGATTGACGTGCTGACGGCGAAGGTGGCGCCCGTTCAAACGGATCTCGCGGTGGCGCAGGCGCGCGAGGCGGCACTGCGAGCAGCCGTGAATCAATTCACGCAACTTGCCGCCGCCTTCGACGCCGGTTGGGCCAAGATCGAGCAGCAGGTCGTCGCGCAGAAGCAGTTGGCGACCTCCATTTACCAAGGCGTGGGCGCCGCGGAGCAGAAGGCATCCACCAGTTCGATCGTCTCCAAGGCAGCCGAACTGGATAAGGTGGTAAAGCAGACGCAGGAGTCCTTCACCAGCGCCGAAGAGAATCTCACCAACGCAATCTCCAACTTCCAGGCCGCTTTCGCGGCCGCGACGCAGCTTCAAACGGAGCTTCAGCAACGCGCCAGCGATCCGTCGATCCGTGGTACGGCGATGGAGAAGACGATTGACGCGCTGAAGCTCGCATTCAGCCCGACCACATTCAAGCTCGGGCAGGCGGACGCGCAGCAGCTTCTCTCCACGCTCTACACGTCACGCGTCACCGCCCTTGCTGAGCGGCAGCGGCTCGTGCAGGCGCTCCGGCCAGTGCTGGCGGATGCCGGGCTGAGAATCCCCAAGCAGCTTGATGATCCGCAACTGGCAACGACGATCACAGACATTTCCAAGAAAGCCGACGCGGCTTACGAGGAAGTGACGCAGCTTTATACCGATGTCGCCGAGGCGGGCGGCGCACCCGATACCATCCGCACGGCGGGTCACATCGGTCGAATGTTTGCAAACTACGGACGCGCCCAGCTCAACCGCGCCACCGGCGACGCTAAGAAGGCCACCTCTTTCCTTTCCACCGCCCGCGAAGCGCGCGATCTGGTGATCCAGGAGAAAGGTCGGGCCGCAATCCCTGCTTATCCTGCGGAACTCGTGCCGCCGCCCGCGACGCAACCTGCCACGACCACCGCCCCGGCCACGGCGCCCGCGACGGCGCCTGGCGCTGAGGGGGCGGCTCCGGCCGAAGGCGCTGCGCCGGCGGAGGGTGCCGCTCCCGCAGAAGGCGCTGCCCCGGCCGCTCCCGCGGCGCCCGCGAATCCCGCTCCTTAAAACTGGTCGCTCGGAAGCAGCTTGCGCGGATGGTCCATGGTGAGCTGGTTTACCGCAGCCTCGCCTATCATCTCGATCGCGTTTTGAAGACCGATGAGGCGCTGCGGCATGCTCTGCGGATTATGCGTGTCAGATCCCAGCACGAAGTAACGCCCCTCCTTCAGGTAACGCTCGGCCACCTGTCGCGTCGCGGCGGTGGGGGGATCGCTGAGGCACTGAAGATTCCCCTGGAGGAGGATGCCCAGGCCCGCGAAATAGTCGGCCAGGGCGGGGTGGTCCTGCACCGCTTTGCAGCGCTCCGGGTGCGCGAGAATCACCGTGAGATGCTGGTTCTGGAGCCATCGAATTGCCGGCTCGAAGAACGTGGGGAGACTGTCGCACCAGATGTCGCAGAGGATGTACTTGTTCGCCAGCGCGTACGGGACGATGTAGTCAGCGGTGTTGGTCATGACAGCGGGATGAAGGTTTAACTCACCGCCGGGAAGCAGGGTCAGAGGCACTTGGCCATAATAAAGTTCCTGTTGAAGCTGCGTCGTCCAGTGAGCGACGTTGTCGCGCTTGATGTCCGGATAGTTCGGCCAGACGTGGGGCGTGCAGAACGCGTGCGTGTAGCCGGCGGATACGAGCGCTCGAGCGCATTCGATCGACTGCTCGATCGTCTTGCATCCATCATCAACGCCGGGGATGAGGTGGGCGTGAACGTCGATGCGGCCGGTCATTGATGCTCCGAATTCTTCCGCATCATGAGCGTGCAGTCTCCGTCGAGGTAATCGTTGACGTAGCGGACGTCAGGCGTCAGGCCGCGGGCGAACTCCGCGACGTCCTCCGGATGATGCCAATGCAGGAACGGCTTCCCCGCGAGCAGGGGAGTGGAGAGGAAGTTGAACACCAGCGTGTCAGTCGTGGCGGCGAAGGCGGCGTCGAGCGTGAGGTAAAATTGCTTCGGCTCCAGTGTGTTGAGCGAGCCGCTGAAGACGATCACGTCCGCGCGTTGGTTCATGAGACTGGGGTTCTTGATGAAGTCTCCATCGATAACTGTGGTGCTGGCGAAGTTGCGACCCCGGGCAGCATCCGCCAGCGGGGCGATGGCTTCCACGCCGATATACTGCGCGGGAACAATCGACCGGGCGAGCAGGTAGTCCAGCAGGTCGCATCGGCCGCAGCCGAGGTCGAGGATGCGGGCGACGCCAAAGTCCGCCAGCCGCACCAGCGCGTCGAATCTCGCGCGCTGCGTCTTCGGACTGGCCCACAGCAGCGAGCCAAACCCTCCGCCAAAGCGCTGGGCGGCGGCACTGTAAGGCTGAAGATAATGAGGCGGCATCACGCGCGACATCCTGGTTGCTCAGGTGGATTCTAGGAAGACGCGGCGCGGGCGTAAATCGACACACAGTTGGTTTGTCGGATAATCCCGCCGCGATCATGATGACGCCATGTTGAAGGAGTGGTTAGATGATCTTCGCGCGGCGCTCGACAAGGAATTTGCTGGCGCCCCGCGACCGGTATGTCTGGCGACGGTGGACCATGAGGGAAAGCCGGCGGCACGCATGGTGATTCTGCGGAAGGTGGACGATTCTGGCGCCATGTTCTTCGTAAGCGACGCGCGCAGCGAGAAGAACAAGCAACTGCGCGCCCGCTCCCACGCGGAGATCGTCATCTGGCTGTCTGCGCTCCGCCAGCAGTATCGAGTGAAGGGGGAGGTCGTCATCGAGAAGGATGCGACGCTGTGGAAGGAACTGAGCGAGCCAACGCGCGCCATGTTCTTCTGGCCGCCACCGGGAGAGCCGCGAGCGGCGGATGAGGCCTTTGTACGGACGCTGCCGGATCACGCTGCTATTCCCGAGAATTTTGAAGTTCTCGCCCTCGTGCCTGCGGTGGTGGAGCGGTTGAAGCTTGACACTTTCCCGCACGAGCGCATTCGCCAAACGCGGGAGATGGATTGGACGCCAGTGCGATTGAATCCTTGAGATTGTGAAGCGGGTGGGGTGCGAATACGATGCGCGGATGCAGTGGTTGCTGCACGGAAACCTCACGCAGGCGGCGGCGGATGCGCTGGTTCGACACGAGCACAAGGTGCATCGTGTCGACGAGCTTGGCGCGGACGCGGAGGCGGCGGTGCGCGATCTCCTGAAGGCCGCGCAGACCAGGCAGTGGGATCTTATCACGAGCGACTCGTCGCTGATCAACGCGATCTACGACGACAAGATCTGGTTCAACCGCTCGATCGTGTTCTTGCAGCTTGAGGGCGGCTCGATCGAGCAGGATGATGCGGTGGATCGGCTGTTTCAGCGATACAAACGACTGACGCCGGGGCGGTTGTACACCGTGACGGAGAGCCGGGTGAAGGTTCGGCAATTGCCGACGAAGCTCTGACCTGACTGTTTAGTTTTTGGAGAAGACATGTCCTTGCTGGTGACCGGTTCGATCGGAATTGACACGGTGGAGACGCCGTTCGGCAAGCGCGATGATGTGATTGGCGGGTCCGCCATCTACTTCTCCTATGCCTCCAGCTTTTTCACGCCTGTCCGATTGGTGGGCGTGGTGGGGGACGACTGCCCGAAGGAGTTCTTCAACGTCTTCGAAGGGCGGGATGTGGACCTCGGCGGCCTGGAAACGCGCAAGGGGAGCAAGACCTTTCGCTGGCATGGTTCTTATGTGAAGGACATGAACGAAGCGGTGACCGTTGAAGTGGACCTGAATGTGCTCGCGGAGCGCGCTCCCAAGATCCCTGAGCCGTTCCTCGACAGCCGGTATGTGTTCCTTGCCAACACGCATCCGGTCCTTCAGCAGCAGATGGCGGGAAATCTGAGAAGCGCCAGGCTGATCGTGGCGGATACGATGAATCTCTGGATCCAGACCGAACGCAATGAGCTACTGAAACTCCTCAAGATGATTCACGGGTTGGTGCTGAACGATGGCGAGGCCCGGCTGCTGACGGGAAAGAAGAACCTGATCGAGGCGGCGCGGGAGGTGCTGGCGATGGGGCCTCGGTTCGTCGTGATCAAGAAGGGCGAGCATGGGTGTCTCATGTGCTCCGAGCGCGAGACCTTTGTCCTCCCGGCGTACCCAGCGGACAAGGTGGTGGACCCAACCGGCGCCGGCGACAGCTTTGCGGGCGGAATGATGGGATATCTCGCGACGCAGGGGAATTTCTCTCCCGCGACGATCAAAAGAGCGCTCGCTTTCGGCACGGTCGTCGCGAGCTACACCATCGCCGATTTTTCACTTGGAGGACTCAAGGCAACGGACCGCGATCAGATTGACGAACGTTGGAACCAGTTCAAGCAGTCGATGAGCTTTTGAGCTTGTTGCATGACGGGATCAGTCGCATGCGGATGTTCTTAGCGATTGAACTGCCGGAGGACGTGAGGGAGCATCTGGTGAGGGTGCAGGAGGCTGTCGCTCCCGCGCTCGATGGAATCGCAATGACCCGGCCGGAGAATCTGCACGTGACCGTGAAGTTTCTGGGCGAGGTGGATGAGGCGAAGTCGGGGGAGTTGTGCGACTCGATCGCGAAAGTGACCTCCGCGGCAATTGACCTGGAGGCGGTGGGCGTTGAGTGCTTCCCGCCACGCGGGACGATCCGGATCGTGGCGGCGCAGATGGCGGGGGATGTCCAGGCGCTGGCTGGGGTGCATGCGGCTATTGAGCAGCGCTGCAAGTTTCTCGGGTTCGAAAAAGAAAACAGGAAGTATCGGCCGCACGTGACGCTGGGCCGGGCGCGAAAGCCATTGGCGCCGAACACGCGTAAAACGGTGGAAGAGGCGTCGGCGAAGCTTTGGCCGGGGCCTCGTTTTCACCTTAAAGATGTTGTGCTGATGCAAAGCAAGTTGAAGCCGGCGGGGGCGGAGTATCTGGTGGTCGCGAGATTCCCTTTGGGCGGGGCATGATGAGCTGTCAAAAAAAAAGGTAATTTTGGGCTGGAGGTGCGGCCGATGTTAGGATAGAATCGAGTCCAAACAACCACTGAACAAGGGCGCGTAGTGACTTGGCGTCGAGTTCAGTGCGGGTGTGCCAGCCCCGCATCATTGTGGTGCGGTGAGTTCGGAGGCGACTTAGTTCGCAACGGCACGTTGTAAAGAGCTTTACTCTTCCTGACCCGCTCGCAAGTCACGACAGCGACCAGAGCTCTTCTAAAGCCCACGGCTCTGCCGTGGGAATTCGGAAGCGACGTCGCAAAACGACCGGCTGAACAACATACCCGGTCAAGGAGCACATCATGGCAAAGTCCTCTGAAAAGGCGGACCCGAAGAAGCTGCACCCCGAGCGGCGGGACATGTCGGCGGCAGAAGCCGCGGCACGTGAAGGGGTGGCTTTACGCGATCCAGCCCGCGATTCGGCCCTCTCTCGCGCCGTTCAACAGATCGAAAAACAGTTCGGTAAAGGCGCCGTCATGAAGATGGACGGCGAAAGACCCGCCACCATTGATGGCATTGCGACTGGATCGCTTTCGCTGGACATTGCCCTCGGCGGCGCGGGCGTGCCACGCGGGCGTGTCATCGAGATTTTCGGCCCGGAATCCAGCGGTAAGACCACGCTGACGCTGCACATCATCGCCGCCGCTCAGAAAGCGGGCGGCGTGGCGGCGTTTATCGACGCGGAACACGCACTGGACCCGTCCTGGGCCAAGCGCCTTGGCGTAAAGCTCGACGATCTGCTGGTTTCTCAGCCGGATACCGGCGAGCAGGCGCTGGAAATCTGCGAGCTGCTTGTGCGGTCCAACGCTGTCGACGTGATCGTCATCGACTCGGTGGCGGCACTCATTCCCCGGGCCGAAATCGAAGGTGAGATGGGCGACAGCCACGTCGGCCTCCAGGCCCGGCTCATGAGCCAGGCGCTGCGAAAGCTGACCGGGGCTATCTCCCGCAGTAAGACGACGGTCATCTTCATCAACCAGATCCGCGAGAAGATCGGCGTCATGTTCGGCAACCCGGAAACCACCCCGGGCGGTCGAGCGCTCAAGTTCTATGCGTCGGTGCGTATCGACGTCCGCCGCACCCAGACCATCAAGGAAGGCGAAGTCTCCATCGGTTCACGCACCCGCGCCCGCGTGGTGAAGAACAAGATCGCTCCGCCGTTCCGCGATGCCGAATTTGACATCATGTTCGACCGCGGGATCAGCTACGAGGGCGACCTGCTGGATCTTGCGGCACTGGGAAATGTCGTCGAGAAAAGCGGCGCCTGGTACACCTACAAAGGGACCCGGCTTGGGCAGGGACGTGAAAATGCCAAGCAGTTCCTTCAAGACAACCGCGATTTGGCCGATGAAATTCGGCAGGCCGTGCTTACGAGCAAGGGCCTGCTGAGTGCGAAACAGGCGGCCGAAGCGGAAGCTGACAAAGCCGAGGCAACAACTGCCTGATCGGGCACTGCATACAAAGCATGCAAACTGCTGTCAGCCGCGGAAGAATTAATCACTTCCGCGGCTGATATCAGGGCCCGATAAAGTTTCTTTTTCGCACCCACCTGATAAAAATAAACCTCGCGATGAGTTGTACCGTATGGAAGAGTGTGCTTCGGCACGATCGGTACCAGACTTGCAGAGGTAGGTGTGTGTGCGAGGCGGGCAAACGACTCGTACACGCTGGGCGGCTCGGGGCGACCTGAGCCAAGGCTAGTCGGGCTTGTACGGGTGTACGAATGGGACGCATGTTGTTTCCGCGTCGCGGCCGATGCCTCGCCGTAACGCTATCGGTTTTGAGCCTTCCTTTTATTCCGCTGATCAGCTGTCACGCCGGTCATCAGCAGGCGGCGGTCGCGGCGGTGGATTCCGCCTACATCGAGAACGCCGACACGCTCGAGCTGACCGGGCT
Source organism: Tepidisphaeraceae bacterium (assembly GCA_036387255.1). GTDB lineage: Bacteria > Planctomycetota > Phycisphaerae > Tepidisphaerales > Tepidisphaeraceae > DASVUC01. Next base: position 40,533 of record DASVUC010000238.1, read on the forward strand.
CCAGCGGAAGTTCGAAGCGGTCGCTGACAAAGTCGCCAAGCAGGTCGTCGCCATCTCCGCCGCCTGCGATGCGAGCATCAGCGACGATGCGATGCGCGGTGACGATCTCACGCCGCAGCGCCTCGACAATATTCTCTCCAAGACGACACGCACCGTCGGCACCGGTTTGTTCATTGATGCCGACGGCTTCATCCTCACCAACGAGCACGTCATCGCCGACTGCGAGCAGCTTTGGGTCACGACCGATGATCGCAAGGTATATCCGGCTATCGTGATCGGCTCCGATCCGCGTGCCGATCTTGCCGTGCTGAAGATCCCGAAGGAAAACGTCCCCGCGGTGAAGTTCGCGGTGGGCAGCACGGTGCGCCGGGGCGACTGGACCATCGCGCTGGGCAATCCTTATGGATTGGCGAGCGAAGGCAGCATGGCGATGAGCGTCGGCGTGGTCAGCGCCCTGGAGCGCTCGCTGCCCAAGCTGTCGAGCAAAGAGGGCCGGCTCTACTCCAACCTGATCCAGACCACGGCGCAGATCAATCCCGGCAATTCCGGGGGGCCGCTCTTCAACATCAACGGCGAAGTGATCGGCATCAGCACCGCGGTCATCCTCCCGCAGAAGAGCACCAACGGAATTGGCTTCGCGCTGCCGATCACCAACGAGCTGCTTGCCGAAGTGGAAGCGCTGAAGCAGGGTCGCGAAGTAATGTACGGCTACGTGGGCCTGACAGTGGGGGAGCCAACCGCGCGTGAGCTTCGCCAGGCCGGTCTGGGAGGTAACCGCAGTGCCGCGCGAATCGACGCCATCGAGCCAAAGTCTCCCGCAGCAGGCGTCGGCCTGCGAATGGGCGACCTGGTGGTCTCGATCAATGGGCAGCCGCTTCGCAATGCCGATCATTTCGTCCGCGTCGTCGGTCGCATGCCGATCGCGGAGTCCGGAAAGATCGGCGTCTGGCGCAGCGGCCGCGAAGTGGAACTCGCCGTCACGCCTTGCAAGCGCGATATGCCGTCGCTGGCGGTCAACAAGTGGTCGCAGCGGCTTCGCTGGCACGGCATGACCTTGAGCAGCGTCCCCGCGAACTGGAGCGGCAAGGCGGGTGACGCCGCACTGACCGGCGTCTACGTCGTCGGCATCGACGATCCGGCCACGTGCTCCAAGTGGGGCGTCAAGCAGGGGACGATCATTCGGTCCGTTGCCGGTAAGATGATCAAGAGCATGTCGGATCTTCAGAAGGTGATCGACTCCACGCCGCCGGATCAGATCAGGATCGAGACCGCCGATGCCCAGACCGTGGCTTCAGTGGAACCCGGCAAGTGAAGCATTCAACAGTTTATATGAACCTCTTAAAGCCCCGCATCGACTGCGGGGTTTTTTGTTGCTCGAGGTACACCCTCACCCCCTTCCTCTCCTTTGTGCGGGAGAGGGAGTGGCCGCTGGTCTGATCGTGCATGCTTGATGGGGTGTGAGCGGTCGTGAATAATCCCAACGCTTTAGCTGAAAGAGCCATGACTTCGAAAGAGATTCGCCGGCAGTACATCGAGTTTTTCACCCAGCGGCACGGGCACACCTTTGTCCCGTCGTCGCCTGTAGTGCCATTGGACGATCCAACGCTGCTGTTCACAAACGCGGGGATGAACCAGTTCAAGCCTTACTTCCTGGGCACCGCAAACGCCCCTTGGAAGCGAACCTGCAACACCCAGAAGTGCATCCGCGCCGGTGGAAAACACAACGATCTGGATGACGTAGGCCGCTCGCGCCGGCACCACACGTTCTTCGAAATGCTCGGCAACTGGTCGTTCGGCGACTACTTCAAGCGCGGCGCCATCGAGATGGCTTGGGAACTGCTGACGAAAGTTTGGCAGCTCGATCCCGCGCGGCTCCACGTCACGTGCTTCGAAGGCGATGAAAAGAACGGCGTGCCTCGGGATACCGAGGCGGCAAATCTCTGGAAGGAGATTGCGGGCTTGCCGGATGACCACATTCACTACTTCGGCGCCGACAATTTCTGGGAAATGGGAGACACCGGTCCGTGCGGCCCCTGCTCCGAAATCTACGTCGACCGCACACCCGAAAAGACCGGCGGCAAAGACGTCAACGGCGACGATCCGCGCGTGATGGAAATCTGGAACCTGGTTTTCATCCAGTACAACCGCAACCCCGATCGCTCGCTGACGCCGCTGCCTTCGCAGCATGTCGATACCGGTATGGGGTTTGAGCGAATCAGCCAGGTGCTTCAGGATGTGAACGACAATTACGGGATCGACTTGTTCCACCCCTTCTGGCAGAAGCTGAGCGACTTGAGTGGGCGGAAGTACACCGGGAAGTATCCAGCGACCAACAAACCCGACCCCGCCGCCGAAGCCGCCGATCAGCAGCTTCGGACGGACATC
>DASVUC010000239.1:0-2318 GCA_036387255.1 Tepidisphaeraceae bacterium
TCCTGAACGATATCAAACAACACTTCGCCGACGCGCTCCACCCCCTCTCCCGTACCCGGGAGAGGGCAGGGGTGAGGGTCTACTTGAGCTAACATCAAACAAAACTCCGCCAAGGCGCTCCACCCCCTCTCCAGTACCCGGGAGAGGGCAGGGGCGAGGGTCTCCCCAGTTCAACTTCAGATTGCCTTCCCCATCCCCCTCCCCACCTACTTCTCCGCCGGCTCAATCGTCACCACCAAACTCTTACTCTCAAACTGCTCTTTATAAAGCTCCGCCCGCTCCTTGTGCGTCGTCAGCAGCAGCGCCACCCCCGTCTCATGAGCTTCGAGCGTCCGCAACACCGCATCCTCTTTCTTCAGCGGCGTCAGTTCGACGATCGTGCCAATGACATGATCAAAACTATTCTTGTCGTCATTGTGCAGCAGCACTTTCCAAGGCGGTAGCATCTGCGGCGGCTTCGGCTTAGCCGCCGGCTTCTTCGCGCGCTTCGGCTTTGTCGCGGCCGCGCTCTGACCGCCTTCCGATGAGCCCACCGTCTCCTCGTCCTTTTTCTTCTTCGCCATACAACTTCTCCAAACCAGCCTCCGTGCCGGCGAATTATATCGCCGACGCCCCCATTTGGCACCTGAATCTGCCGTCGGCTAAGCTCGCTCACATGGACCCGCGCCTCATCGTCGGCACCATGAGCGGCACCAGCGCCGACGGCGTCGACGCCGCCATCACACGCATCACCGGCCGCGGCACAGAGATGGCCGCCCAACTCGTTTCGCATCACTACCATCCGTACCCGAACGACCTGCGCCAGGAAATCTTCGCCTTCCGCAACGACCAGGTGAAGCAGGATGTTCTGGGAAGACTCGCGCGAATGTCCCGAGGCATCACCCTCGCCACCGCCGCGGCCGTCAATGACGCGCTGACGAAAGCAAAGCTGCAACCGTCGCAGATCACCGCGGTCGCCGCGCACGGCCAGACGCTGTTCCATGATCCACCGATCACCATCCAGTGGTTCGATCCGTCGCTCCTCGCCCACGAAACCAATTGCACCGTCGTCAGCGACTTCCGCCGCGCCGATCTCGCCGCCGGCGGACAAGGCGCACCCCTCGTCCCCTTCGCAGATTACATCCTCTTCCGCCACCCCACCAAAAACCGCGTCCTGCTCAACCTCGGCGGCATCGCCAACATCACCTGGCTTCCTGCCGGCTGCACGACCGAGCAGGTCCTCGCCTTCGACACCGGCCCCGCCAACTGCATCAGCGACTGGATCTGCCGAACTCGCGGCCCCCTCGACATGTCCTGGGACGTCGACGGCCAAGGCGCCTCCCGAGGCCGCGTCGTCCACGAAGTCGTCGATCACTTCCTCCAGGACGGCTACGTCGCAATCATCGGCCCCAAGTCCACCGACGGCCCCGCGATGATCGCGGCGTTTGAGCGCGCCCTTGCCAGCAGCAAGCATGCCCCGACGGAACTGAACGATCTCCTCGCCACCGCGGCGTACCTCACCGCACGCACCATCGTCGACTCCATCCACGCCGTCACAAAACGCGTCGACGAAGTCATCGCCTCCGGCGGTGGCACGCACAATAAAGCCATCATGAACTGGCTCGCGAGCAAGCTCACGCCGACGCCCGTCAAGCTCACTGAAGATGCAGGCGTCTCCGGACCCGCCAAAGAAGCGCTCGCCTTTGCGCTGCTCGCCGCGGCCACGCTCGACAACCTCCCCTCCAACATCCCCTCCGTCACCGGCGCGGCTCGCTCCCTCATTCTTGGATCGATCACCCCCCAGACGCCCTGAATTCTCCGCAAGTGACTCAATAGCCCGCGGTCAACGACCGCGCGGAGCCTTCGCACACCAACGACTCGCGCGCTGCGCATTTAGCTGCTCAAACGTACACACTGCGCTCACGATCCGCGCGGTCGTTGACCGCGGGCTATTTTTGAATCCAGTCAAGCATAAGCTCCTCGCTCCCGCGACCACTTCCAACCGGGATGATCCGGTAGATACTCTTGTACCAGGTACTGATGATGTTTAACGTCACGCACCCGCTTCCGACTGGCGCCATCCACAAACCACGTGCGCTTCATGATCTCGCTGTTGAGCCGGCGCGTTAGTGACGTACGCAGGGAGTTTCCGCACAACTTCTCAGCCACGCGTATCTCTCCATCCGATTAGCAGATGAACGTGACTACGGTCCGTCCCAATGCTGTAAATCTCCAACCGCTGAAACGTCGCCGCGACTTGAGCCTCTTCGATAAGCAGTTTCTGAACAGGAGAATCGAATGAAGCAGGAGCCTCCTTCAGCTTCTGACTATACCGACTC
>DASVUC010000240.1:0-10374 GCA_036387255.1 Tepidisphaeraceae bacterium
ACAACATGGTCGTTTTCGAGCGAAATCTCATCGATTGATGCGCTGCCCGTGTCACAATGAGTCCAGAAGCGTTCCATAAGTGGCTCCAACACGGAACACGCCAGCCCCTCGTGATGGGCATCCTCAACATCACCCCCGACAGCTTCTCCGATGGCCCCCGTTATTTCTCCCGCGACGCCGCCATCGCTCGTGCCGAGCAGATTGTTGAACAAGGCGCTGATTTGATTGACCTGGGAGGCGAGTCCACCCGCCCCGGCTCCGCATCCGTTCCGGCAGAAGAGCAGATTAACCGCGTCGTCCCCGTTCTCGAGCACATTTGCAGGCGTTCAAACATCACCTGCTCGATCGATACCACCAGCTCTGAAGTCGCCGGCGCCGCGCTCAACGCCGGCGCAACCTTCATCAACGACATCTCCGCCGCCCGCTTCGATGAGCAGATGCTCCCCCTCGCCGCCAGGCGCCATGTCCCGATCGTCCTGATGCACATGCAAGGCACCCCCGCGACCATGCAGCAGTCCCCACATTATGTGGACGTCATCGCTGAAGTCTCCGATTTCCTCCGCGAGCGCATGAACGCTGCCCAAGCGGCCGGCGTGCCGATCTGCAATATCCTCCTCGACCCCGGCATCGGCTTCGGCAAAAACCTCCAGCACAACCTCACCCTGCTCAACCGCCAGAAGGAGCTTCTTTCCCTCGGCCGGCCGCTCGTTATCGGCACCAGCCGGAAGAAGTTCATCGGGACCCTCACCGGCGTCGACGACCCCTCCAGGCGTCTCGCCGGAACCCTCGCCACCACCGCCTGGGCCGTCGCCAACGGAGCCGGCATCGTGCGTGTCCATGATGTCGAGGAAAACGTCCGGGCGGTGCGCATGGTCCGGGCGATCCTCAACAACTCACCAGAAATTTGACACAGGTTGATAGCCCGTCGAGCCGTTTGTTTATATAGTTAGTCGTCGGAAACCTTCAGCTTGGTCAACTGCCACGTCGGTCGGGTGCATGGACAGCGGTAACCTGCTCAACTTCCAGAACTTCATCACCGCCCTACGCTCCTACAAGTGGTGGGTGGTCGGGATCGAGCTGCTGCTCATCGGCGTCGTCGTCTTCTGGGTCGTCCGCTTCCTCCGCGGAACCCGCGGCGCCCGCATGCTTAAGGGCATCGCCGTTGTCCTGATCAGTCTTTACCTGATCGTTCGCCTGCTGGGCGACAAGTTCGGCCTGGAGCGCATCGACTTCCTCTACGGCAAGTTCCTCCTCTTCGCCTCTTTTGCAACGGTTGTTGTCTTCCAGCCCGAGCTCCGCCGCGCCCTCATGCGCCTTGGCGAAACAAGACTCTTCCGCACCTGGTCTCAGGAAATCGATCAGGAAATCGAAGCCCTCGTCGAAGCCGCCACCTTCCTCTCGCGGCGCAAAATTGGCGCGCTGATCGCCATCGAGCGTGATGTGGGCCTCGGCGGTATCGCCGAAAATGGAACTCCGCTCAACGCCGAGGTCAGCGCCCCCCTGCTCGAAACGATCTTCTTCCCCAACACGCCCCTTCACGACCTGGGCGTCATCATCAGCCAGGGCAAGATCGCCTACGCGGGCGTGCAGTTCCCGCTCGCCGAATCCGGTGAGCTCGAGCGCGAGCTCGGCTCCCGCCACCGCGCCGCTGTCGGCATGAGCCAGGAATCCGACGCCCTCGTCCTCGTCGTCTCGGAAGAAACCGGCGATGTCTCCATCGCCGAGCGTGGCCAACTCATTCGCAAGCTTACCCCTGAAGGATTGCGCGGCCTGCTATCGGAACTGCTCGGCAGGGGTGACGCTAAGGCCAAAACGTTTCGGAAAGCCGCCGCCTGATGTGCTGAAGTAATGGTGTACCGATGGCTGACCTGAAGACCGATCCTACCCCTATCCGCCCGATCAACTATGGCCGCGCCCCCACCGACAGCGCGTGGGCCGAAGTTAACCGCCAAACGCGACGCTGGGCGCGCGGCACCTTCACCCGCGAAAACATCATCAGCAACCTGAAGACCCTCGCCTGGGTCCTCCCGCTCACGTTCCTGATCTGGGTGTACGCTGAGCGCGAGCAGATCGCTACCTACAAAGACGAGCCGCTGCCGTTCGAACTGGTCAGCCTCGATCCGAACCGAATCGTCACGCTCAACCGCAACCAGGACAAGAACCTCATAGTCGACCTGCAAGGCCCCCAGGCGCGCGTGCAGGACGTCCTCCAGAAAATTCGCGGCGGACAGCACGAATCCCCCCGCGGCATCCGGCTGGAAATGCCCCAGTCCTTCTCTCCCAACCGCGAGCAGGAGATTATTACGGTCGACCTCCTCCGCGCCCAGAAGATCTTCAGCGACTACGGCATCACCGTCGTCAGCTGCCAGCCCTCGCAGCTCCTCGTCACCATCGATGAAATGGTCGATCGTGACGCGAAGATCTCCGTCCCCCCGTCCATCAAGAACGTGGAGAAGACGTCCACCTTCGAGCCCGCCACCATCAAGATCCGCGGCCCCAAATCCAAGCTCGACCAGGCCACCGGGCAAGATGGCCAGCTCGTCGTGTACGCCAACCTTTCCGAAGATCTTCTCCGCCGTCCCGGTCACCGTGATTTGCAGGACGTCGCCCTGCAACTCCCCCCCAACCTCAACGACGACCGCATCACCATCGCCAGCGGCACCCGCGTCAAAGCCGCCCTCGACATCCGCGCCGCCGATGTCTCCGATGTCATCAAATCCATGCCCATCGATTTTGTCATACCCTTAGCGGTCTGGGAAAAAATGAGCACCGGCGCGCTCCAGGTCGATCGCACCATCTTCCGCCACTTCCTCACCGACGTTCACGTTACCGGTCCGCAGCAGGTCATCGAGGCGATGAAGCGGCCCGAGTTCGCTCCCCGCCCCCGCGCCCTGCTCGACGTCGCCCTTACCGACGTCGGCGAAATCAAACAAAAGCCCCTGACCTTTGTCGACCTCCCCGACGGCGTCAAAATCTCCGACGAAGACCGTAAACAAACCGTCGCCTTCCGCCTCGTCGACAAAGGCACCTCCGACTAAACCCTGCCCATCGGCCGAGTTGATCGCCCATGCGCGCCTCTTTCCCTCCCCCGGTACCCCGGGAGAGGGTAGGGTGAGAGCTCTTCCAGCTCACCATCATGCCGGCCCGAAACCCAACCCTCACCTGCCTTCCCCTGCCCCGCCCCTCGTGCCAACCCCGGCACGTTCGCATAGAATATCGCTATGGAGGACATCCATAACTATGTCCGCTCTCTAGGTGAAGCCGCGCGCCAGGCGTCGCAGCAGCTCGTCACCCTTGACGGCCAAACCAAAGTCGCCGCGCTGAAGCGGATCGCCCAGAAGCTCCGCGACGCTTCCCCCGCCATCATCGGGGCAAACGAAAAAGATCTCGCCGCCGCCCGTGACAACAAACTCGCCCCCGCCCTCGTCGAACGCCTGAAGCTCAACGAAAAGAAGGTCTTCGCGATGGCCGACAGCGTCGACCAGATCGCCGACCAAGTCGATCCCGTCGGCCAAACCCTTGAAGGCTACGTCCGTCCCAACGGCCTGCGCATCGAGCGCCGACGCGTGCCCCTCGGCGTCGTCCTCTTCTTCTACGAGTCCCGCCCCAACGTCACCAGCGACGCCGCCGCTCTGTGTCTCAAAAGCGGCAACGCCGTCATCTTGCGCGGCGGAAAGGAAGCCTTCCATTCCAACAAAGCCATCGTCACCGTCGTCGCTGAAGGTCTCCGCAAGAGCGGCATCAATCCCGCCGCCGTGCAGTTCGTGGAATCAACCGATCGTGCCCTCGTCCCCGCGATCCTCAAGCTCGACAAGTACATCGACCTGGTCATCCCCCGAGGCGGCGAGAGCCTGATCCGCGCCGTCGTCACCGACTCGACCATTCCCGTGCTCAAGCATTTCACCGGCAACTGCCACATCTACGTCGATTCGCACATCGACGGTATCGAGCAGCAGGTTCGAGACATCTGCGTCAACGCCAAGACCAGCTACCCCGGCGGCGCAGCCTGCAACACGGTCGAGCATCTCCTCTTCCACGAGGCCGTCGCCCAGCGCATGATCCCCCGCGTCTGCGAAGATCTCGCCGCTAAGCAAGTGGAGATTCGAGGCGACGAAGAAACCCGCGCCCTCTATCCGGGCGCCATCCCCATCACCCCCGAAGACTGGGACACCGAATACCTCAGCTTCATCGTCGGCGTGAAGACCGTCCGCTCGATCGATGAAGCCATTGATCACATTAACGCCCACGGCTCGCACCACACCGACGCCATCCTCAGCACCAGCGCTCGCGAGATCGACAGGTTTATCAAGCAGGTCGATTCCGCCAGCATCATGGTCAACGCCAGCACGCGCTTCGCCGACGGCGGCGAGTACGGCCTCGGCGCCGAGATCGGCATCTCCACCGACAAGCTCCACGCCCGCGGCCCCATGGGCGCCGCCGACCTCACCACCTACAAATGGATCGTGACGGGCGATGGGCACACCCGCGCGTAACAACAGACGCCCCCCCAGACCACCTCTCCCCAAGTGCGGGAGCCCAGCGGCTCCGCCGCGGGACACTGTGCGGGTAGTCTTTTCACCACCGGCGATTCCCCCCACCACCCCTTCAGTTCATTCCCCCACCGACCGATAATGTACTAGAACCATGGTTGCTTACGTCGACCCCATCGAAAAAGCCGTTCAAGCTTTCTCCGAGCACGCCGGCTTCCCGATCGACATGTTCTCGCGAATGCTCGTAGCCATGCTCGCGGGCGGTCTCGTCGGACTCGAACGCGAAATCCGCGGCCGCCAGGCGGGTTTCCGAACCAACCTCCTCGTCGGTCTCGGTAGCGCGCTGGTCATGATCGTCTCCACCAGCCTCGCTTCCCAAAGCTGGTCGCATCCATCCAACGTCAACATCAACATTGATCCCGCTCGTATTGCCTACGGCGTCATGACCGGCATCGGCTTCCTCGGCGCCGGCGCTATCATCAAGAACGGCTCCTCCATCCGCGGCCTCACCACCGCCGCAGGGCTCTGGTGCGTGGCCGCCATCGGACTCGCCGCAGGCATGGGGCTCTACGTCATCACCGCGCTCGCCACCGCGCTCGTGCTCCTCTCCCTCTGGCTCCTCGATTACGTCGAAGACATCCTCCCCAAGATTCGCTACCGCAACGTCACCGTCCGCACCCGGTGGACCCCCGGCTGCGTCGCCCAGGCCGTCAAACGCGTCAAGCTCGCCAAGCTCTACGTCGCCGACGCCAGCTTCCACCGCACCCCCGACATGCAGGAAGTCGACATCTCCCTGCAAATTGGCTTCATCAGCTCCGAACAGTACTACGCCCTCGAGCGCGCCCTACAGGACGACCCCAACTACGAGCTCCTCAGCGCGGTCGAGGTTTAATCCTCATCACATAATCTGATCCCACTCGGCCAAGCGCACGGCTTCACCTCTCCCACTCTAAGAACGCGGCCCCCTACGACCCCTCCGGCATCCGAAACCTCGCCCCCCAAACCTGCGTCGTTCCACTCCGCTTCGATGCCCACAACAACCACTTCCCATCGGGCGAAAACGCCGGCAATCCATCAAACCCCTCCGTAAACGTTACCCGCGTCTTCAGGCTTCCATCTCCGCGCATCACGTACAACTCGTAGTTCGCATGCCCATGCAAGCTTGTCGCGTAAATGATGTGCTTCCCATCCGGATGCCAGAACGGCCCCCAGTTCACGTTGGCATCCCGCGTCAACTGCTTCTCGTTCTTAAGCCCGATGATCTCCCCCGCCGAGTACACCACATCCGCCGTGTAAATCTGGAGCAGATCGTTCCCCGCCCGATCGCTGCGGTACACCAGCTTCTTCCCGTCCGGCGAAAAGAACGGCCCACCGTCGTACCCCTTCGCATGTGTGAGCTGCATCAGTCGCGCCCCATCCGGACTCGTCACCCAAAGCTCCAGGTCGCCCGTCCGATTGGAACAGAAAATGATGTTCTTCCCATCCGGCGAATACGCGCATTCCGCGTCGTACGCCTTGTTGTTCATGATCGCAAACTGCGCCAGGTTTGCCCTCCCTTTTCCCGCCGCCGCGCTCACCGCCGCTTCCCAACCATCGGCGCGAAAGATCTCCATCCCCGCCGGATAATCCCATCGATAATTTCCCCCCTGCCGCTGGTACCCGCTGGTCGGCTCATTCGGATCTTCCTTCCCCGCAGTCGACGCGAAGATCAACGAGTTCCCGTCCGGCGAGAAAAACCCGCACGTGTTCCGCGAATTCTCCGGCGAAATCCGCACCGGCTTCTCCGTCCCCACCAGCCGCTCCACCGCCCACTTCAGCTTCGCCACGTACATCTGGTAATTCTTCTCACCCTTCGGCGTTGCCTGGAAAATGATCCACTTCATGTCCGGCGAAAAATACGCCTCCCCCGCGCGCTCAAAATCCTGTGTCAGTTGTGCCGGACTCTCCAGCACGACAACTTCGCTCACCGGAACTTTCGGGTTCATCTCTGAAGCGCAACCCATTCCCATCAGCGCGCAACTCACCAGCACAATTACACCTGTAGCGATTCGACTCATGCATGCTATCTTAGAGCCACGGACAGAGGTTCACACGTTCGTCGGCAGTGGGTGCCGAGGTCCAAATCTTCGGGCAGCGACGTTCGCACGCCCCTGCGCCTCAGTCCCCGTATGTTCACCGCCCCTTCACCGGCTTGCCGATGGTGTAGCGAGGGCGCGGCATGGAGGCTCAACCGCCGGTGGATGCCAAGGTGCGACAGCGCCTGCAAAAAGCACTCGCCGTCGTCGACGTACACGGCATGGTCGGCTCGCGCCTCGTCGATGACGCCCAGCGCCTGTTCAATCGCGTCCAATCCTTTCTCGCCCTGGATCTCATCCCGCAGGACGCCGACAGCGAAGCCATGGAAGTCGCCTGCTACGCCCTCCAGCTCCCTATGCGCGACAGCAAGCTCCTTCCGACAGGAAAGCTCGGCCGAACCAACCTTCGGGATCGCGTCGAGCAATCGGCCGAGATCCTCATCTCCACCCTCAGCCGCGACATTGAGGACGAGCTTCTCGAGCGCGTCACGCGCCTGCTGCTCCAACTCCCCCAGCGCTCACCGGCACAACCAGAAGCGCGCCTCCTCGCCGACGCCCTCAACCTCGATGACTTCGGCATCAGCGGCTTCGTCCTCCGCGCCATACAGCTTGGTCTCCAGGGCGCGGGCATGACTCAGGTCATGGAATCCACCGAGAAGCGCGACGAGTACGGCTACTGGGAAGCGCGCCTTAAAGACGGTTTTCATTTCGAGCCCGTCCGGCAGATCGCCCGGCGACGATTGGAGCGCGCCCGACAGGTGCATAAGCTTCTCCGAGAAGAACTCGACGGCGACTCCCCGTGAACAGCACCAAGACGCTTATTCAAGCCGACAGCCTCCTCCTCCCCCGCGGCCTCCAACGCGACGCCTCCGTCGTTTTCACGAGCGGCAAGATTCTTGAGACCGGCCCGACGCGCGATGTCACCGCGCGCCACCCCGATGCGCAGATCGTCGACCGCCGCGACTCCATCCTTCTCCCCGGCCTGGTCAACGCACACACCCACCTCGAGCTCTCAAACTGCTCCTGCGAACCCCGCAGCGAAAATTTCACCGATTGGATCGTCTCCCTCGTCGACCGCATTGGCCCCGAGCGCGACTTCGACGCCGCCACCCGCAAAGGCATCAGCGAATGTCTCCGCTTCGGCGTCACCTCCGTCGGCGACATCTCTCAGCAGATGGACACCACCCGCCCCATCCTCGCCAAGTCTCCCCTCCGCGTCGTCTCCTACGGCGAAGCCCTCGGCCTCTCCCGGATCCGCGGCAACTTCGATCGTCTCTTCAATCGCGCTATCGACAAAACCTTCGAAGCCCCGCGCTTCACCACCGCCCTCACACCGCACGCCCCCTACACCGTCGATCTCCCCAGCTACCAGCGCGCTCTCGCCGCAGCCAAGCAGCTCAACCTCCCCCTCGCCACTCACCTCTCTGAACTTCCCGACGAAGAACAATTTCTCCGCCACCAGACCGGGCCCCTGCGCGACCTGTATGAAAAAATCCGCACCTGGGACCACCCCGTCGAAACCTACCCCGCCTCATCCATCAACTTCGCCCACGCCATCGGCCTGCTCGACTATCCCACCCTCCTCGCCCACGTAAACTACTGCACCGACGAAGAACTTGCGCTCCTCGCCAAGGGAAACGCCTCCGTCGTTTACTGCCCCCGCACCCACCAGTATTTTAACCACCCACCCCACCGATTCCGCGACATGCTCGAGAAAGGCATCAACGTCGCCCTGGGTACAGACTCCTGCGCCTCCTCCCCAGACCTCAATCTCTTAGACGATCTCCGTCTCGTTCACCACTTACACCCCGACCTCCCCGCGCAAACCCTCTTCCAGCTCGTCACCACCAACGCCGCAAAAGCCCTCCGCTGTGAACATGAAGTTGGCGCGCTCCGACCCAACTACTGGGCCGACATCATCGCTTTGCCCTCCACCGGCCCCGATCCCCTCCTCTCAATCCTGGAGGCGGATCTCCTCCCCACCAAAGTCTGGACCGCCGGCAACCCCACGTAGCATGAGCGTCTCGCCCATGCTCCCCATCCCCATGCGCCAGACGTCGTGCTACGGCAACGACTACCCCGTCAACGAAGTCTCAATCTGCGTCAGTTGCTTGGCGATTTCCGGATCTTCTTTCACATCTTCCGTCACCGTCCGCACCGCATGCAGCACCGTCGTGTGATCGCGCCCGCCGAAGTACCCGCCAATCTCTTCCAGTGAATACCGCGTATGCCGACGCGCCAGGTACATGCACACCTGCCGCGGAAACGCGATCGACTTGTGCCGCTTTTTCGACTGAAGATCGCTTAACCGCACGTTGTAATACTTCGTCACCGCGTCGAAGATCTGCTGGATGGTGATGCGCTTCTGTTCCGGCGTCGCCGAATCTCCCAGCGCGGCCTTCGCCAGATCCAGATCGATTTGCCCGTTCTGGAGCAAACCCATCCCCTGGATCTTCGTGATCGCCCCTTCTAACTCGCGCGTGTTGTTTTCCACCTTCGCCGCGACGTAGCAGATGACATCCTCAGGCAGCGTCAGCGCCCGCATCCGGGCCTTCTTCTGCAAGATGGCCACCCGCGTCTCATAGCAAGGCTTCTCAATCCGCGCCACGAGTCCCCAGTTGAAGCGCGACACCAATCGCTCTTCCAACTCCGGGATCTCGCTCGGCGGGCAGTCCGCGCTCAAAATAATTTGCTTGTGATTCTGGTACAGCGTGTTGAACGTGTGGAAAAACTCTTCCTGCGTCCGATCGCGCCCAGCCAAAAAGTGGATGTCGTCAATGACGAGCATATCCACCTGCCGGTACCGGAACCGGAACTGGTTCATATCACCGGTTTCAACCGCGGTAATGAACTGGTTGATAAAGCTGTCGCAAGAGAGATAGAGAATTCGCGAATCCGGATTCTTCTCCAGCACCTTCTGACAAACCGCCTGGAGCAAGTGCGTCTTGCCGAGCCCGACGCCCCCATGAATGAACAGCGGGTTGTACGCCCGCCCCGGCTGCTCCGCCACGGCGATCGAAGCGGCGTGCGGCAGCCGATTGCACGGCCCCGTCACGAACTGCTCAAAAACATAATCCGGATTTAAGGGAAGCGGCTGCTCGCCCTCATTGAAAACCCCGCCCCGCGGCAGATGCTCGCAATGAAAGCTCACCGCAATCAGCCGACCCGTGATCTGCTGCGCCGCCGCCGTGAACGGCTGCTGGCACTGGCTCTGGCAAAAATTGAGCTGCGCCGGCGTCCCCACCGTCACCTGGATCACCCCGTTGGTGAGTTGCCGCGGAACCATCTGATCAAACCAGACCCGATTCAAGCTCGGGTGCTGGAGTCGAACATTTTGCAATATGGCCCGCCAAACGCTGGGATCTACCGGAGGTGGCTCGGCAGCCCGACGTACAGTGGACTCGCGCGGCGAAGGCGAGTGGGTCGTCAGCATATCAACTTTCGTTTTTACTACGCTTCGATTGGTCTGTTTCGATCAACAGCGGGAAATGTTTCCGCCCACTGAAGGTGCAAACTTAAAGCAGCGCGAACCTACTGCATAGAGTGTCCGGAGACAAAATCTTTCCGCGCGACCGACAGCGCATCGCATCTCCTTTTCCCTCCGCGAGGTACATCATCGGCGCACGACGCTGATAATAAAAAAAATCTTCTCTCATTGGTGAAGCTCCCACTAACTCTCTTCCCCTTACTCTGCGCTCTTGCTCTGCTTCGGAATCGGCAACTTCAGCTCAACCAAAACCTGCTTCAAATCACTCCACACTGCCGCTCGTGTCTCCGGCGTGTATTGACGCAATACGTAGGCGGGATGA
>DASVUC010000241.1:0-15916 GCA_036387255.1 Tepidisphaeraceae bacterium
GCCAGTTCACCTACATCGGTGACGCTGACCTCAACGGCCAGGTGACGCCGGACGACTATGGCGCCATCGACTCCAACTTGGGTGCTCACGTGGGCACCGCGGAAGAGACCGGTGGTATGAACTGGCTGGCGGGCGACTGGAACTTCGACGGCGACATCACCCCGGACGATTACGGTGGCGTCGACGCCAACCTCGGCAACGGACAGACCCAAGGCCCGCAGCTCGCGGCGTCAGGTCTGATGGCGGCCAACGGGATCGCGGCTGTGCCCGAACCCACGTCGCTGGGCCTGCTCGGTGTCGCCGGCGCTGGCATGCTCATGCGTCGCCGTCGCAGCAAATAAGGCTGATTTCCTGCCCGGGCTCATGTCGAGCCCGGGCAGGTGTCGATAAAATTTTTCGCTTGGCTTTATCGTAGCATCGGTTATACTAGTGGCACGTAGGGCTAGTCAGGTCTGAAGGGCCACTAGGTTTTTCAAGTGTTTTTCCAAAGGAATAGCCAGTCTCACGCAGATCTGGCGCTATCGTAGAGGGAGAGATTTCTATGCGTCTTTCACGCACATCGATTCAGAAGGCAATTGCTGGAGTGGCCGTCGGCACCGGAATGGTCGCCGCCGGAACCGCCCAAGCCGGTGTTCTTTACGATCTTCGCTTCTCGGACGGCACCAAATCCAAGGAAGCGCTGGCGGGCACGTACAACGTTGAGCTGTGGGCCCGCGTCAGCGGCCCCAACACGAGCCTGACCGATGACGGCATCCAGAGCAGCTACGTCAAGATCCTCAGCAGCCAGAACAATGGTGGCGCTATCACGAGCGGCGGCCTTGTCGCCGGCTCCGGTGCAGTCACCGCGGACTTCCAGTCCTTCAGCGGTACCTCGCCTGCTCACCGTAACGGTGCGGCCAACGACCTCAACGGCGACGGCATCATCGACTGGGGTTCAAGCTCCACCTCGAGCGCTGACACCAACTACATGCTCGCCCGTGCGGCTGGCATCGTCTCCGACGGCGGCACCGTCGGTCAGTCCGTCAACGCCAACACTTGGGAATTCAAGCTGGCGACCTTCCAGGTCACTGTCGGCGCGGCCGGCGGTACGGGTACCACCTCGTTCGACCTGGTGAAGCCCAATGCAACGACTGGCGTCGCGATCACCTACGCGACCGCTCGTGTCGATGGTGTTGGGTTCAATGTCCAGAGCACCAACACCCAGGGCGCTTATGTCGCCGGCAACGGTATCACCTTCACGGCCGCCGCTACCGGTGGCGTGACTCCTGAACCGGCCAGCCTCGGCCTCCTCGGTGTTGCAGCGATCGGCCTCGTCGGCCGCCGCCGCAAGTAAGCCGGGATCCTTCGAGACTGGACTTAACATCTACGATAGCCAGACGGCTCGTACCTTAACTGGTGCGAGCCGTCATTCTTTTTATCACCTCCCCTCACCCCCATGGATATCGATCGTCTGATGGAGGCGGCGATTCAGCACCACCAGCGCGGTGACCTTGCCGCCGCCGCCGCGCTCTATCAGCAGGTTCTCCAGCAAGCACCCAACGACGCAGATGCGCTCCATTTACTTGGGCTGATTCGACACAACCAAGGTCAGTTGCCCGAGAGCCTTTCACTGTTTCAGCGGGCCTGTGAAGCCGATCCCGACGGGCCCGTCTATCAGGTGAGCTTGGGACGCGCGCTGCTCGATGCCGGGCATCTGGACCAGGCGCTCGCAGTTCTCCAACGCGCCGAGGCTCGTGCACCCCAGACGCCGGAGCTTCAAACCCTGCTGGGAATCAACTGGCAGCAACTGGGGCGTCATGAACATGCCGTGGCGCACCTGAAGCGGGCGATCGAGCAGAACCCGCAAGACGTGACGGCGCACCATCGTCTGGGACTGGCGTATGCCCAACAGCGCCAATTTGAGCTGGCGCGCAAGCATCTCGAGCAGGCGGTGGCTCTGGCGCCCACGTTTGCGATGGCGCAGGTCCATCTGGGCGGTGTGCTTCATGAGATGGGGAACCTCGCGCCAGCGCGCGACGTGCTTGCCAGAGCCGTCGTTCTCGCACCGGCTAATCCAGAAGCGCATTACAACCACGGCTTGGTCCTCCAGGCGCTGAAGGAGTACGCCGCCGCGGAAGCGGGATACCGTCGCGCGCTGCAATTGGCCCCCCATTACGTCGAAGCGCTCAACAACCTGGGCCTCCTGCTCATGCTTCAGCGGCGCACCCTTGATGCTCTGGCGCTGCATCGCCGGGCAGTGGAGCTTCGACCCACGCACAGCAAGGCGCGATGCAGCCTGGCCACCCACCTGTTCGCGCTGGGCATGGTGGGTGAAGCGATCAAAGAGTTCCGTCATTCCCTGGCGCAGAATCCGGCTGACCCGGTCACGCACATGCTTCTCGCGTTCTCGCTGAACTACCATGACCGCTGCACGCCGCCGGAAGTGTTTCAAGAGCACGTGCGGTGGGCGAGCCATCATGCCACGTGTCGCTCTACGCCGCCGCCGCACTTGAATGATCCGGAAGCCAACCGGAAGCTGCGCATTGGCTACATTTCGGCCGATTTTCGTGAACATCCGGTTGGCTTTTTCATCGCGCCGGTCCTGGCCCACCTGGACCGGACGCAGTTCGACATCATTGGCTACTCGAACAGTGAGTCCGGCGACGAGCTGACCAGCGCCATCCAGAGCCAATGCAGCCAGTGGCTTGAAGTGTCGTCGTTATCCGATGACGCGCTCGCCGAACAGATTCGCCGCGACCAGGTTGATGTGCTGGTGGACCTTTCGGGCCTCACGGCTGACAACCGCCTCACCGCTCTCGCCTGCAAAGCGGCTCCCGTGCAGGTGACTCATTTTGGCTACCCGAACACCACTGGCATGCGTGCCATGGACTACCGCATCACCGATGCGCTGGCGGACCCCCCGGGGGCAACAGAGCAGTGGAACGTTGAGAAGCTTTGGCGGCTGCCGCAGATCGCCTGGTGCTACAGCCCCCACGGCGCTTCGCCCGAGGTCCAGCCGCCGCCGGTTCTCAAACAAGGCTTTATCACCTTTGGCACCCTGAACAACATTTCCAAGATCTCCGACGCCTCCTTAAAACTCTGGGCCCAACTCCTGCACGCCGTGCCGCGGGCGCAGTTGATGCTGCAAGTACCGGAAGGGGGCGAGGAGCGAGTGGTGGGGGTGCTGGGGCGGGCGGGGGTGGGGCGCGAGCGCCTGAGAATTGCCGGCCGACCCGGGCGCAGCGAGTACCTGGCGCTACATCATCAGATCGACGTTTACCTCGATCCCTTTCCATACAACGGCGGCGTAACCTCTTGCGACGCCATGTGGATGGGCGTGCCGATCGTTTCGCTGGCGGGGGAGACGTACGTGTCGCGGCAGGGGGTGGCGCTGCTGACTCAGGTAGGGCACCCTGAGCTGGTCGCCAAGGATGAGGCCGATTTCCTGAAGATCGCAACCGAACTGGCGGGCGATGTGGAGCGGCTGAAGGGGCTCAGGCAGACGCTTCGGCAGAAGCTGCAAGACTCGCCCATGATGAACTTTGGGCAATTTGCGAAGGATCTGGGGGAGGCGTATCGGGGAATGTGGCGGGCGTGGTGCCTGCATCGGCGGGATGATCCTGGTTTCTCCAACGACCGGCACTGACCGAGTGACAGAAGTGAGATAAAAATCAAGCATTTGCGGCGATTTCCGGTATACTGATCTGTGGCGGGGACGTCGGCGAACGAGCGAGAGCAAAACGAGAGGGCGACAAGTGAAGCGTGCGCGGAAAGTGTCTCTGGTGCGAGCGGCGGCGGTGGGTCTAGGATTATCTGCCGGCGCTGCGCAGGCGTCGCTGACGATTCAGGTTGAACTCCCGGACGGGTCCAGCAATGCGACTGTAAGTGCCGCGGGGCAGCAGGTGCAGATGCACGTGTATGGCATCGTCACCGGAACGAACACCACCGGCGCGGACGATGGCGTGCAAGCCGTCTCGGGGTCGTTTCTCAGCACCGGCAATCTTCAGGGGAGTCTGGTCGGGGGATTGACGGCGCCGTTCAATGGCGTGACGTCGAAAGTGGGCGCGGCGGCGGATCTCGATAACGACGGGGATTGCGATTGGGGCAGCAACAACAACACGTCATCCACGGGATTCTGGCTGGCGCGATCAAACCAGGCGCAGTCGCCCAACGGATATTCTGATCCGACCGTAGCGCCGTCGACCTACGGCAGCGTGAGCGGCGCGAGCTATCGCGTGCAGCTTGGCACGTTGACGTTCACGGCGGGGTCAAGCCAAGCGCAGTCGACGCAGGTCAACTTTGTGCCGCGCGCTTCATCGACGGCGGCCCAGTGGTTTGAGGAAGTGTTCTCGCCGTCGAAGGATCCGAGCACGGGTACATTCGCCGCGAGCGCGGCGCCGGTCACCATTTCGCTCGCTCCGGAGTGGGCGGCGGATGCGGACGGTACCTGGTCGGCGGGGCAGAAGTGGAGCGCGGATGTGCCTGCGGGCGTGGGCGTGGGGGCGCAGTTCCTCTCGGCAATTCAAGCTGATCGCACGGTGACCGTGGACAGTGAGCGCACGGTCGGTTCGCTGACTTTTGACAACACGCACCGCTACACGCTCAATGGATCGGGGCCGATCAAGATGAACGTGTCGGCGGGGAACGCGGCGATCACGGTGCGCAGCGGCAGTCACACGATCGTGACGCCAATCGTTCTGGAAAAGACGACGCAAGTGAAGGTGAGCAATGCGAGCAGCCGGCTCACGCTCGCTGGCGACATGAGCGCATCCGCCGGCGCGGGTTTAATCAAAACAGGCGCGGGCACGCTCGAGGTCAAACAGGTGCGCGCCGCTTCGCTGACGGTTGCGCAAGGCGCGGTGGAGGTTGCGGCGAATGGAGCGATCACCGGCCAGACCGTCGTCAACACATTGTCGATTGCAGCGGGCGCGAAACTGGATCTGAAGGACAACGACCTGGTGGTGAACAACGGGAACTTCCTGGCGATCTCCGACCTGCGCTGGCAGGGGTATCGCGACTTTGAAGATTCGACCGCAACCGGAATCGTCTCTTCGGTCGGACAGACGTTGGTGGGGCATCCGATTCTGGCGGTTTTCGATAACACTCAGCTTCAGACGGGTGATTGGCCGTTTGGCGCGGGCAATAGCGTGGGCGCCAACGCGGTGCTCGGGCAGTTCGCTTACCTGGGTGACGCCGATTTGAACGGCATGGTGACGCCGGATGATTACGGCGCGGTGGACTCGAATCTCGGGTTGCACGTCGGCACGGCAGAAGTGAGCGGCGGGATGAACTGGTTTGCGGGGGACTGGAACTTTGATGGCGACATCACGCCGGACGATTACTCCGCGATCGATGCGAATCTCGGGCTGGGCGGGTCTAATCCTCTGGCTGCAAACGGTTTAGCGGCAGTTCCGGAGCCGTCTGCGATGGCGCTCCTGGGGGTTGGCGCGCTGGCGCTTCGGCGCCGGGTGAAGCGCTAGGACTTTGAGGAACTTGCTGGGGCGAACTTCTGGCGCGGCAGCAGCGTATGTCGCCATGTTGTAATTGGTCGCCCCGCCGATTGCGTGTAAGTCCTTGCTACTGCCAGAGATTCGCGTTTTACCCTGCTGATGGAGCTGGTGGAGTGGGAGATTTTTCTGGATTCTTTCCAGATTTTGGTGTTTAATAACGTTGAAGTTGTTATACTGCGAGAAGTGGGGGAAGGTAGAACATCCGCAGGCATCGTTAGCCCTCTTCCGGAGTTACTTATGTTGCACCCCAAAACTGGTGCCGAAAAGCGCGGCTTTACGCTGATGGAACTGCTCGTGGTGATCGCAATCATCGCGGTGCTCATTGGTTTTCTGCTGCCGGCGCTGTCGCAGGCACGCCGCAATTCGAACACCGTCAAGTGCCTGTCGGCGCTTCGCGACCTGCACAATGCCTTCAACATGTATGCGGTGGACTTCCAGCAGACGTATCCGGTGGTGCGGCATGAGGCGGGGTCACCGACGCCGCCGCTGCTCCCGATTGCCAGCGCCACTCAGTTTGGTGAGCGTCACTGGACGGACATGATCGCCAAGTACGCTGGTGCGCAGAAGTACCAACTCGACAAAGTCAGTGACATCGTGAAGCTCAAGAGCGCCAAGAGCAACATCTGGGGCTGCACGGAGTGGCAGGTGTCGGATTACTGGCTCGGAGATCCCTCCAGCGCCTATCAGACGGGCTACGGGATGAACCTGATCGCGAATGTCGGCGACTTCATGAACCCGCTAAACAAAGTGGATCAGGTCGCTGGCGACGCGTTGGCTTGGGTCGGTACCCGCACGCCGCTCAGCACCTCGGGTGTGTACGGCCGGTATCATAAGACCAGCACGTGGGGCAAGAAGGGCGCCGAGAAGATCCTGTTGGCCGATTCGCAGACGTACTACCTGTTCGCTCCGCAGTATGCAGGTTGGCCGTCTAGCGTTTCGTCGGTGGTGTTCCAAGGGTACAACAACGCGCCGAAGCCGGAGACCGATCCGGATTGGACAAAGCTGAAGCAGCCCACTATCGGCAACAAGGTCTACGCCGACGGCGGCCGCCATGCTAAGCCCGGCTCGCGTAAAGAATCGCTTGCGACCAGCGTCGCCGGTTGCAACGCGCTGTACTGTGACGGTCACGCCGCGACGGTGATGATTCGTGAAGTTTGGCGCGGGCTCAACGGTAAATAATCTCCAGCAAGCACATCATTTCGAACTGAAGAGGGCGCTGCGAGGCGCCCTTTTTCTTTGCGCTTAGGGAGGAGTGAATGGTCTCGTGGCGGAGCCGAAGAGCTCCCGCACGCGCGCGGGCGCGGTTGGGCTAGATGGGGCTAAACCCGCTGCTGCTGCTCAAAAATCAGGTTTGTGCGGACTTATCGCCTGAACTGGATGAGCGGGGATCCGTAAGACTAGTGTCAGCTAACGCTTCGGGTCATACGTGTGCGTGTGCGTGGACAGCGAGGCGTTTTTGTTCTAGTCGGAGCCCTCTGATGCAGTACCGTCAACTCTCGGGAAAGAAAGTTCAAAAGGGGTTTACTCTGGTTGAGCTGCTGGTGGTGATCGGGATTATCGCAGTCCTGATTGGGATCCTGCTGCCCAGCTTACAGTCTGCCCGGAGGCAGGCCAACAAGGTGAAGTGTGCGGCGGCGATGCGGGAAATGGGCAACGCGTTCATGCTGTACGCCAACGACTACAAGCAGACGTGGCCGGTGGCGGTTCACCAGACGGATGCGACGGTCACGAAGATCGACGTCGAGCGGCGGTGGTATGACCTGATCGCGAAGTTCGTCGTGAAGCAGCCGATCAATTCGTTCTCGGAGATCGGGACGATCAAGAAATCGGTCCTGTGGGGTTGCCCGGAATGGCAGCGCAGTGAGTTCAATGTCTACGCCGCGGACCAGTACCGCCCCGGGTATGGGATGAACTACTACACCGACCGGCTGTTCAACGGCGGGAGTGCCGCAGACTACGCGTATATTCGCGGTGGACTGAACGGCAGCTATCCGAAGCCGAATGCCTTTGGGAAGCGCTCGTCGGAGAAGGGTCTGCTGGCGGATTCGATGACGCACGTGATCCAGATCCCCAGCGCGCTCAAGCGCGACTTCAACGATGTCCGGGCGGGTGGCTGGCAGCCTGGTCCGATGGGCACTGAATCGACGTTGTACACCAACAGCGGCAAGGCGTTCTACGTGGATGGCGGGCGGCACCTCAAGGGCGGCCGGGCCAAGGATGAAAGCATCCGCGGTATGAACATGCTGTTCTGCGATGGACACGTGAGCGCGGTGAATGTGAAAGAGGCTTGGGAAGCTTGCGTGAGCCGGCAGGCGCAGTAAGAAGACCTCCTGATTTAGAAATAAGGCGGCGGGAGCTGAGTGATCGGCTCCCGCCGTTTTTTGTTGCGCTCGCCGATCGGTAAGATGGCTTGCTGATCGAGGAGATGCTTATGCGATGGTTGATGTCGGCGATGCTTGCGGCGGGCGTGATGGGGTGCGGGACGGAGAAGCTGGAGACGGGGTATGTGCCGCGGAAGCTGGGGGCGAATGACGCGACGCGGCGGAGTTTTTATGCAGCGCCATTTGCGCCGGAGGCGAAGATCCGGCCTGAGGATCGGGCGCCGCTGCTCGATCGGGATCGGTCGAGGAATTATTGATTGGTGCGGGTGGGGGGTTGGCGGGTGAAGTGTAGGCCCTCACCCCCGCCCTCTCCCGCGTACGGGAGAGGGAGTAGGATTTCCTGGCGGAATGGGATTGGTTTGGGTGTTGAGGAATAAGCCCTCACCCTACCCTCTCCCGGAGTACCGGGAGAGGTGAAGAACGGGGGCGTTGGGCCGGTGCGGGGGGTTGAGAATTTAGCTCTGCAATGCTTTCTCGATGGCGGCGGTTAGCTTGTCATCGGTGGGTTTGACTTTGCTGTCGAAGTGTTCGAGGAGCTTGCCGTTTTTGTCGACGAGGAACTTGTTGAAGTTCCAAGTGACTTCGCCTTTCTCGGTCGTGAGCAGCTTGTAGAGGGGGTGCTGGTCGTCGCCCTTGACGCTGATCTTGCTCATCATCGGGAAGGTGACGTTGTACTTGCTGGCGCAGAAGTTTTTGATTTCTTCGTTGGTGCCGGGCTCCTGGCCTTTGAAGTTGTTGGCGGGGAAGCCGAGGATGACGAGGCCCTGGTCTTTGTACTTTTCGTAGAGGGATTGGAGACCTTTGTACTGCGGGGTGTAGCCGCACTTGCTGGCGACATTGACGAAGAGGACGACTTTGCCTTTGTAGGTGTTGAGGTTCACGTCTTTGCCGTCGATATCCTGGACGGTGAAATCGAGAGGGCTGGGCTGCGTGGTGGCGGATTGCTGCTCTGCGCGGGCGGCGGCGGTGAGGGCGAGGGAGAGGGCAACGACGAGGGCGAAGAAGTTGGCGTAATGCATACGCTTATTTGACGGCACCAAACGCCGCGAAGCAACTGTTTTTGTGAAGGACGTCGACTTGTTTGAACCCGACCTGCTTGAGCAGATCGAGCTGGTCTGTGAGGGGGCGGGGGGTGTCTTCCTGGTCGATGTAGGCGAAGACGGCGTCGCGGTATGGTTCGTTTTTCAGGTTGGCGAGGTAGTCGCCGTAGCGCTGCCACATCATTTGATGAACCGGGGGAAGGGTGTGGGTGACGAGGTCGGAGATCCAGAACGAGCCGCCGGGTTTGAGGGCGCGGTGAATCTTGGTGAAGACAGTGAGCCAGTCGTTGTCGTCGCGGAGATGGTGGAGGACGGCGGCGGCGAGGACGATGTCAAAGCTTTCCGGTTTGAGTTGGGCGTCGCGGATGTCTTGCTGGAGGGGCGTAAGCTGGGCTTGTGAGATTGCGGCGATGCGCTGCGCGGCGCGGTCGAGCATCTTCTGCGAAAGGTCGATGAGGGTAATGTGCTGGAGATGGATTTTCTCGAGGAGCTTGAGGGTGTAGTTGCCGGCGCCGCAGCCGATGTCGAGAAGCGTGATCGCGCCGGGGTTGGTTGATGCGGCGGCGGCGGTGATGAGGTCGAGGACAAGGGGCGCGTCGATGGTGGCGGATTGGCCGGTCTCGAGGTTGCTGAAGCGTTCGACGTCGTTGTCGAAGCGCTGGCGGATCTGGTCGGGTGTGGACTTGGCGGGCGTCATGCGGGTTTGCGGAGTTCGAAGAGAAGGTGGCGGAGCTCGGGGAGGATGAGCTGGGTCATCGCAAGGTCGACGGCGTTGGTGGAGCCGGGCATGGCGAAGAGGAGTTTACCGTCCGCGACGCCGCCGAGGGCGCGGGAGAGCATGGCGCCGGAGCCGATCTGCTGGTGAGAGAGCATGCGAAAGAGCTCGCCGAACCCGGGGAGAGGTGTGGTGAGGCGCTGCTGGATGGTAGGGACGGTTTGGTCGCGGCGGGCAATGCCCGTACCGCCGCTCGAGAGGATGACGTCGATATCGGGGCGGGTGAGGAGGGTGTCGAGGTGTGCCGCGAGCTTCTCGGGGTCATCGGGGAGAAGTTCATAAGCGGCGACTGTGTGATTCTCCTGCGCGAGAAGGTGGCGGATGCGCTGGCCGGACTTGTCGGTTTCGAGGGTGCGGGTGTCGGAGAGGGTAATGATGGCGCAGCGGGCGCGGATGTCTTTGGCTGAGGTGATGTGCTGGTCGTACGCCATCAGAGTTTGTTGGGGGAGGGCTCGGCGGAGAGGCGGCCGGTTGTGTTTTTGATGATGAGGTCAGAGCGGCCGGGCTGGAGGGGGATGTCGAGGCGATCAGGGTTGCGAGCACCCGTCGCGAGGAGCTCGTCGAGGGAGCGCTGGCCGAGGTAGACGCGGAGGACGGCTTCGGTGCCGGCGGGGAAGTGACCGGAGATTTTCCCGGTCTCGGCGGTCTTTCCAGGCGGGACCGGCACGCCGGGGACTTTTCCTTCAGGCGGGTTGGCGTACGTGGCGAGCTGCTCGGGGGAGAGCCAGTTGGCTTCGACAGGCGGGCCGGATTTGGTGAGCCAGACGGTGATCGGCTGGTTGAGCTCATTGCGCACGGCGACGTCGAAGGTGCGGGTCGGACCGGAACAGCCGGTAATTACAGCGAGTAGAAGCAGAGAAACCAGTGGGCGCATGGCGGCATGGTAGGGGGTTCCGGCGCGGCCGCCAAATTGTGTGAGGCCGTCAAACCCTGTTAGGCAATTCTTCCAGATGCTGCAGGCCAAAGTTTCCCGTTGCTCATGGTCCTGGGGAAACCGCTCAACCTGCGCTCTTTCCGGGTGCCGGGAGATGGGAAGAGGGGGAAGGTGCTGGCCGCACGACGGCGTTGATCACCTCGGCGGATGCGCCGCGGAGCTGGGAGAGGAAGTCGGCTTGGTCTTTGTACTGGCGTGCGGGAACGCGGCAGGCGGGGATTTGCAACGATAGTTCCGGCTTGTCGAAGGGCCACGGGTGGATCAGCAGATCGTTGTGGTTGCGCTGGAGAGAATATCTAATCCTGGGTGCGCCGGAGGCGGCGGGGATGTCGCGGGTTTGCGACATGGGGGTGTCGGTGCAGCAGAGGGCAAGGCTGAACTGATCGAGCACTTGAAGCACGGCAAAGTTGAACTGGAGCTGGTGCTCGAGGTCCTGGCGCTTTTCTTTGGCAACGGTGTGGTGGGAGGTTTTTTCGCTGCGAAGGCCTAGCTGAAACCGGAGGTTTTCCTGACGCTCGAGCTCGCGCTGCTGGAACTTGATGATGGCGAAGCGGTCCCGGGGGTTTTCCAGCTCGTAGCCGTTGCCGGGTTTGGCGTGCTCGGTCGCCATCACGGAGAGGGAGAGGACGTGGAGGCTGACGAGCAAGCCGGCGTAGGGATCTTTTTTGGCTGCGCCTTCGACGGAGGCGGTCCAGACTTGGAAGGCGATGGTGCGAGGGGATTCGAAGACGTCGAGGGGGAGGTTTTCGCGGTTGAGCGTGGGGGATTCATCGTGCAGGGGCCAGCCGCAATCGTGGAAGGCGGCGGCGGTGATGACGGAATCGCGGGGGGATGGGGCGGCGAAGGTGTCGTTGCCGAAGGATTCGGCGAGCTGCCCGGAGAGAAGGGCGTGATCGTGCTGAGCGATGAGAAGGAAGTCGGAGCCTTGACGGCGGCGGATCATTGATACGTTTTACTGCGGGGGTTCCTGCCGAGGGAAGAACATTCGCCGAATGATTGGGTCGGCGATCGGGTGCAACGCGGGGGTTGAAAACCCGTGCCACGTGTTGGCGCCTTGGGTGGTTCTATATCTTGTTGCTCTGGATCGAGTAGAAAGGCGTGTATGGACAAGGTTGCGGTTCCGGTGGTTTCGCTGGTGGTGCTGGGGAGCCTGGGGTTGCTGGTGCGCGTGGGGATGGCGCTGCACGCTTGCGGGACGGCGCGATCGAAGAACGCGGCGTCGGCGATGCTGCGATCCATCGTGGAAATGTCCGTGGCGGCGCTGGCGTTCTGGGCGGTGGGCGGGGCCATCCTGATGGGCGTGGGGAATGGCGCGATCGGGTTCAATCGGTACCTGTTGTTCTTTGCACGCGCGGAGACGGCCGCCGGTGGGATGTCGCAGTTCTTTGATGTCGCGCTGTTTTACAACCTGGTTCTGGCGCTGATCGCGACGGGGCCGATTTCGGCGGCGATGGGGGAACGGGGGCGGACGTTTCCGCTTTGCGTGGGAGCGGGATTGGTGACGGGAATCCTGGTGCCGATCTGCGGGTATTGGAGCTGGGTGGGGAGCGGGTGGCTCGCGCGGATGGGATTCATCGACGCGGCGGGAGGGAGCGTGGTGCATGTGACGGGGGGGCTGGCGGCGCTGCTGGGAGCCATGCTCGTGGGGGCGCGGCAGGGGAAATACAACAACGATCGCTCGAGCAACTTCATCCCCGGGCACAGCGGGACGTTGGCGATGGCGGGGGTGCTGCTGATGCTGGTGGGGTGGATTCCGTACGTGGTGGGGGCGAGCCTGCTGCATGCGGCGGTGGCGAGCCGGGTGGCGAGTAATGTGGTGCTCGCGGGGGCGGCGGGAACGATCATCAGCTATGGCATGAGCCGGGCGCGCTTCGGTAAAGCGGACGTGCACCTGACGATGAGCGGGATGCTGGGAGGGTTGGTATCGATTACGGCGGGGGCGGGGGCGATCAGTCCGATCGCCGCGGTGGCGGTGGGGGCGCTGGGAGGGTGGATGGTGATGTGGGCGACGGTGTTCGTGGATATGAACCTGAAGATCGATGATCCGAGCGGGACGGCGGTGGCGCACCTGCTCGGCGGGGCGTGGGGGACACTGGCGGTGGGCGTGTTTGGGACGTTCGAGAACCTTTCGCAGCGGATGCGGGTAGTGGGGGTGCAGGCGGTGGGCGTGGTGGGGATTGCTTTAATCACGGTGATCGTTGCCGGAGGAGTTTTTGTGGCGATGCGCTCCATCGGGGCAATGCGCGTGAGCGAGGCGGATGAGTATGACGGCCTGGATCTGGCGGAGCATGATTTGAACGCTTATCCGGACTTTCAGCAGACGATGATCAAGAGTTATCACTTGAGAGAGGCGTGAGGGGGGAGATTTCAAATTTCAAATTTGAGATTTCAAATTTCAGATTTCAAAACTCAGAAATAAAAAGAGGGCGACGCGGGCGTCGCCCCTACAGGTGCTTGTGGGATCTTCTAATTGCTACTTAATACCCACGACCATCCAGTCGCCGGCGGAGAGATGTTCGGCTCGGGTTTGCTTGAAGCCGGCTTCCTGGAGCCAGGTTTGGCCCTGGGCGGTGGTGTAGTCGAAACCTTCTGGGGTTTCGATGAGCATGTTCAGGCTCATGAGCAGCCCAGGAATGTTCTTCTTCCGCTCGTCGTCGATCATGCAGTCGTAGATGATGGCGGCGCCGCCCTTGGGGAGCGCTTCATAAGTTTTCTTCAGCAGCATGCGCTTATCGTCCATGCCCCAATCGTGGAGGATGTGGCCCATGATGATGACGTCGGCCTGGGGGATCGTCTCCTTAAAGAAGTCGCGGGCGACGAAGCTGACGCGATCGGCGAGGTTGTGCTCGCGGATGTACTTCTCGAAGATTGGGCGCACGACGGGGAGGTCCATGCCGGCGCCGACGAGGTGACGGTGGGCGAGCGCGAGCTCGACGGGAACAGCGCCTTGTGCGGTGCCGACGTCAATGAAGGAGCGATAGGCTTTCCATTCGAACTTGGCGGCGATGGCGCGGGCGGACTGCTTGCTCAAGCCGGTCATGGCCTTGAGGAAGTTCTCGAGGCGCTCGGGGTTTTCGTAGAGCTTTTCGAACAGCCCTTCGCCAGCCTTGATTTCGTTCTGAGGCTTACCGGTGCGCAAGCCTTCGGTGAGCGAGCCCCAGAAGGTGTAAAGGCGCGCGTTGCACATCTCGAGCATCCCGCCGATGTAGTCAGGGCTCGTTTTGTCCAGAAACTTGGCGGCTTCGGGGGTGTTGGTGTAGACGCCGTTGTCGCGATTGAGGAATTTCATGGCGACGAGGGTGTCGAAGAAATCCGCAGCGGAGCGCGGGTGGAGCTGGAACTTGCGCGTCAGCGTCCCGAGATCAGCGGGGGTCTTGGCGAGTTCGGAGAAGACGTTTAGCTCCAGGGCGCTGAGCAGGACTTTCGAGGCCATGAACGCCAGGCCGGTTTCCAAGATGCGATCGGGTGTGAGTTGTTCAGACATTGTATGGCTCGCTTTCTGGATGAAAGATCGTTTCGCGGCATGGGCTTTCAACCCATGCGGTAGACCGGTGCACGGGTTGGGAACCCGTGCACCGGGGGCATGTTACCGCCAGATCAGGTTGTCCAAGGTGACCAGGTAAACCTTCTCCAAGCCATCGTATTTAACGCTGTAGTGCGTCGGGTAGTAACCGCTGACGCCGAACTTCTGCGGCTGCTTGATCGGCTGACTGGCGCTGGGGTGGCTGAGGAGATACGCCCGGGTGATCATCGGTTCGATGAAGCTGATGCGGCCGTCGAGTGTGCCGTAGATGAACGTCCTGGTGAAGGGCTGGCCGTGCAGCTCGGGGGTGTCGGCGTCGACGAGATGATTGCCCATGTGGCGGTAGCTCTTGTCGGTGTTGATGTAACCGACGGGGCAAAACTCCGCGCCCGGCTGCCTGCATTCGCGCGCCTTGTCTTCGGGCTTGCCGGTGATCGTGTGGCGCTCTTCTTGGTTGATCATGTAGAAGTGGAAGTCGAAGTGGGGGACGTCGTACACGCCGACGGGTTCGTGCCCGCGCGGGTTCCAGTTGATGACGACGTGATCGTAGGGCGGCACCGCGAGTTGCTTCGGCAACGACAGCACGTACTCGGGGCCTTCGCAGCAGCTCCTGGGAGGTGTTTTGGCGTCGCAGTCGGGAAGACCTTCCAGCGCCTGCTGGTCGAGGACAATACCAATGCTGCTGGGTCGGCCTTGCTCGTCGAGGGTGATCTTCGTGCGGGCGGTTCCGTTGCCGAGTTTCACCGGCTCGCCATAGAGCTGCTGCGGCTTGGCGACGGGCGTCACTTCTGCCGCGTTGATGCGTGAGGACTCTCTTGGCTGGGCGATCATCAGCGTGATGGCGCTGAGCCCCGCGACACAAAACGCGTCGATCCAGAACTCCCGTATTCCCCTGCCGTTACGACCAAACATGACCACTGCTCCTTCTGATTGCTCCACCGCGACAGGGCGAACGCCGCCCGGTGCTGGTGGGAATTTGTTTGTCTGTTGGAAATCGCGGAAGGAGAGAACACCGCAGCGAAGTGGGGGGGCATCCCGGATAGTGACAGGGATGGCTGCCGTGCGTCCTTCCGCTTCGCCCTCTTCTACGGGGGGCGTTACAGCCGGGCCTCAAAGTTGCGCAAGTGCTTCGGCGTCGAGAGGTTACGCTTATGGCCCGTCAAAAACCGTCATGCTGAGGTACTCCGAAGCATCTGGCACCGAACGTCGACCGCGCAGATCCTTCGCGAGTACGCTCAGGATGACATCACATGGTGATCGAGTCTGTTAAGTCGTTCGGAGCTACGCGGTTGAGCGCATCGCGAGAGTGCTTAGGATGCCGCCACTATGAACGACCGATCTCACCTGTTGACCGAGCAGCGGCTTGCGGAATCGATGAACTTTGATGCGATGAGCATTGAAGATGCCGTCGGGATGATGAACCAGCAGGATGCGCGGGCGGTGGCGGCGGTGGCGGCAGAGAAGGCGAATATTGCCGCCGCGATCAAGCTGGTGGTGCCGGCCCTGAAGAGCGGGGGGAGGTTGTTCTACGCGGGGGCGGGAACGAGTGGCCGGCTGGGCGTGCTGGATGCATCCGAATGCCCGCCCACGTTTCGAACCGATCCGGAAACGGTGCAGGGCGTGATGGCGGGGGGGATGGAAGCGATCTTCAAAGCGAAAGAAGGGGCGGAGGATTCGGCCGAGCAAGGCGCGGCGGCGATGGATGAGAAGCAGGTCAACGCGCAGGATGTGGTGATGGGGATCGCGACGGGAGGGACGACGCCGTTCGTGCACG
>DASVUC010000242.1:0-2805 GCA_036387255.1 Tepidisphaeraceae bacterium
TCTCCTGGATGAACTTCAGGGGCTTGCCGCATCTTGGGCATTCAACGAACTCAATCCGCCAGACGATGCTCAGCCGGTCACGCTCCTGGCAGGCGTAGGGGATGCCGGGGAACTGCTCATGCTCCGTCAGCACCTGGCGACCGAAGGCGCCCTCGTCTTTGCCACCGACCTTCACGCGGATCTCGCTGGGGTAGCCGAGCAGCTCCTGGACAACGGGCGCCGGTGTCGACGTGGGGCGCAGCCGCCATACTTCACACTGGCAATCGGTGCCGGGTTTGATCCGGCGCTCGCCGGCGTGCTCGATCAGGCCGTCCGCCGCCAGCTCCGTGAAGCGGCCGCTGATCTGGTGATCGAAGACGCCGAGCGTTTCCGCCACTTCGAAGAGGGCCATCGGCCGCTGGCCCAGGAGTTGGAGGATCTTGGCCCGGCGCGAGCCGATGAGCTTCGCCGCCTTCTCCCCCGCAAGACGTGAGGTGCTGGTGAAGAGGGACGAGCCGCCGCCGGCGTCGGTGGCCGCCGCGGGTCCCCTCGATGATCGTTGAAGTGGATCATCCATGGTCTTGCGGCAAAACGTTCGGGCTGATGGAATCTCGTGCATGAAACGTCCACCGATCGGTGAAGACATCCAGCCACGGTACCGCGCCAACGCCTTCTCCTGTCCCCACTGCGGCATTGCCTCCGCTCAACACTGGTCGCAGGTCAACGTCAACGGAAACTTGGGGGTGGGCGAGCCAACACATGTGAGCCTTTGCGGGACGTGCCAGCGGTTCTCTCTGTGGGTCGGAGTGGACATGGTTTATCCAGACAAACCGGTTGCCCCCGCGCCTAACGAAGATCTTCCAGAAGAGATCAAGCGTGATTATGAAGAAGCGCGAACGATCCTGTTGCGTTCTCCTCGTGGGGCCGCAGCTCTCCTTCGGCTCTGCATTCAAAAGCTCTGCAAGCACTTGGGGCAGCCAGGGAAGAACATCAATGACGACATTAAGGAACTGGTGAAAAAAGGACTGCCACCCATGATTCAGCAGGCGATCGATCTGCTGCGCATCGTTGGTAATAACGCAGTACATCCTGGAGAACTTGACCTGCGGGATGATGTGGGAACGGCGAGGCAGATGTTCGTGCTGGTGAACCTGATTGCTGATTCTCAAATCACTCAGCCGAAGAGCGTGCAAGCGATGTATGACGGGCTGCTCACGCAGGCCCAGAAAGACCAGATCACACAGCGGGATGGCAGTAAGTGACTGATATTGCGGCATCTTCGTTCCAGAGGACCAGTTACCTAAAGCTCCAGCTGGCTCCACTATCGCACTTTTCACGTTAACCTCGCTGCTCCGCCGCACTTAAACTTGTGACGGTGATGGATGAGAGACCCGACAACGTTTCCTTACCACGGCGCCCACCGCCTGGAGTGCCGGATGAGGAGCTTCTCGTTGAGGAATCTCGGCAGCTGCTGGATGAGTTGGAGGATCGACTCGGGCATCGCCGCGAGCAGAGGTTCCTAACCGATTCTAAATTGGACAACATCACATAACTCCGCTTCTAGGACCGGTTATCCACAAGTGACCGTGTGCACTTCACTTCCGAACTCTTCCGTTTATCCCGTCGTGCGACAGCAGAGTTCAGAAGAGCGCTAGGAGCAGTGGACAGTTGAACTTCGTCTTGCTGAACACGTCAAACGCATTAGATTCAGCCCTTGAGGTGCCTGAATGACGATCCTCGCTTTGCTCCTCCTGGTGCTGGGTGCGGTCGCGTTGGTACTGGCCAGGTTTACACGCATGTCAACGGGGTGGATGATGTTGACCTTCGCGGCATTGCTGTTTGGACATGCTGCGATGACGCGGTTGCTCGCCCTGAACAATGGTGGCGTTGATCCTGACTATGAGTGGGCGGACTCCCGGTGGATGTTCGTGACCTTACCGGCGGGACTGGTGCTGCTGGTGGTGGGATCTGCCACGCTGGGGATCAAGGCGTGTCTCGCGCGTCGACGCGCCAAACCATGAGACCCGGGGCCCTCAACATGTTGTGCGCGGTGTCGCTGCTGCTCTGTCTCGGGAGCACCGGCTTGTGGACGCGAAGTTATTGGCGAGCCGATAGCATTGCGCTGCCGTCAGCTTTGCCGCCCAGGCGAGCTGACCCTATCACGCACTTCCGCCCCAACGCGCTCGTCTTCGACTCCCAAGCAGGTTGTCTGCGCGGCATGCTCGTAAACGCGCGCTTCGGTTCACTCTTCTGGCGGCGATCTGCGGCAACAGCTTGTTCCTTCCCATACGGCTCTGCTGCGGCGGCTGAAACCTGGCAAGGCTTCCGATATCCGGGCACAGCACCGAAGGGCGCGCTGGGGTTTGCATGGGAGAGCGGCCTGACGCGCGGATACTATTACTATCCTTTTCGGGCGGTGACCGTCCCGTACTGGGGTGTGACCGCCGTTTTCACCATGCTGCCAATGTTCATGTTGGGCTGGCGAATGCGGCGGGCGCGACGTGCCGCACGCGGGCGCTGCGTCGCGTGCGGCTATGACCTGCGAGCCACGCCAAGCCGATGCCCTGAATGTAGCAACATGACGGACGCGATCGCGGAATGAAATGGCGAACGGTTCCTTTAGATCCTGAACGAATCGAACTCTTTGTCGAAGCCGCGGCGCTACCGGGCTACTTTGATGATCTGGGCAATTATCACCGCGAGAAGTCCGGCTCTGAAAGACGGCGGCGAGAAGTGCTGATTGAGGTCTTGGATGAAGCTGGAGTCGCCCCGGAAATCTTCCACCGGCATCCCGACCTGTTTAAAACAACAGCGGCAAAATCTGGT
>DASVUC010000243.1:0-9882 GCA_036387255.1 Tepidisphaeraceae bacterium
TACTCGTGGAACAGGGGGAGCCCGCGATAGTTCTGATCTCGCGTAAACCGCTCGTCCACTGCCGGGATCTTCCCCTCGCGCGGGATGAACAAGTTCGTCAGCCGCCGGGAAAGCTCGTCCGCGATGAACTGGAGCGTCTCCTCCTTGCCCGATCCGGTGGGATACTCAATTTTGAAGGAGCTGCCGTAGAAATGGTGGTATCGCTCCAGCGCCTCGATCAGCAGGTAGTTGAGCGGGAACCAAACCGGCCCGCGCCAGTTGGAGTTGCCGCCAAACAAACTGCTGTCGGATTCACCCGCAGTGTAATGAGCTTCCAGCTTCTTCCCATCGATCTGCACCGTGAAAGGGTGGTCCTTGTGGAACTTCGATAACGAGCGAATGCCGAAGGGCGAGAGAAACTCACTTTCATCGAGCACGTACGTCAGCATGCGCTGAAGCTTCTCCCGCGACGGCACCGCGAGCAGGCGCAGCGCCTGCTCGCTGGAGCATTCCGCATACGAGATGAAGCGCCCCAGGTCCGCGCGGTTCTTCAGGAACCAGTCCATTCGCTTCTTGAACCCCGGCAGCTTGCTGATGATCTGCTCGTCCAGCACTTCCACCGCGAAGAGCGGGATCAAGCCGACCATTGAGCGCAGCTTGATCGGAATGCACTGCGCGCCGGTGGTGAGGCGGTCGTAGTAAAAGCCGTCGGCGTCGTCCCACAAACCAGTGCCGCCCAGCGTGTTGATGGCGTCGACGATGGCGACGAAGTGCTCAAAGAACTTGCTGGCAACATCCTCGTACACAGGATTGTGCGCCGCCAGTTCCAGCGCCATCGAAAGCATGGTGCCGCAGTAGAACGCCATCCACGCCGTCGCATCCGCCTGCTCGAGCGAGTGGCCATCTGGCAGGGTCATCGAGCGGTCGAAGACGCCGATGTTGTCCAGTCCCAGGAAGCCGCCGCCGAAGATGTTCCGGCCCGAGATGTCCTTGCGGTTCACCCACCAGGTAAAGTTGATGAGAAGCTTCTGGAAAGCGCGTTCCAGGAACGCGAGGTCACGGGCTTGATCATCATGACCATCACCGCCCGCTGAAGCCGGTCGCGCCGATGACGATGCGAGCTTGTACACGCGCCAGCACGCCCAGGCGTGCACCGGAGGGTTCACGTCGGACAGGTTAAACTCGTACGCCGGCAGTTGTCCCTGCGGGTGCATGTACCACTCGCGCAGGAACAGCAGCAACTGCTCCTTCGCGAACTGCGGATCAATCTCGGCCAGCGTCACAACATGAAACGCCAGGTCCCACGTCGCATACCACGGATATTCCCACTTGTCCGGCATCACGATCACATCGCGATTGAACAAATGCGTCCAGTCCCGGTTGCGCCCCGTCCAGCGCTGATCCGGCGGCGGCGGTTGCGCGGGATCACCCTTGAGCCAGTCCAGCACGACGTAGTTGTAGAACTGCTTGGAGAAGAGCAATCCCGTGTAAGCCTGACGTGCGATGCGCTGCTCGTCTTCCGAGAGCGATTGCGGGATATGCGCCTTGTAAAACTCGTCCGCCTCCTTGATGCGCTGCTTGAACGTCTTCTCGAAATCACCCAGGAACGGCGAAGAAGCCGGCGCGTTTGGATGTGGAAGTGCAATCGCTCCGTCGCCGTCTCCATCGCCACCAGCTTCGCGCCGCGGATCCCCAGACGTGGCGGCGGCGGTCAGCCGAAATCGCAGCGTCACGCTCGCCCCCGGCGCAAGCTCGATTCCGTAATAAGCCGCACACTTCGTCCCGACGTTTGCGGAATTGATAGCGCCCGAATTCCCGCGGATCACGTACTCGTGAAACGCGTCCCGCACGTTGGGGTAATAGTTCTCCGCGTCGAACAGGCGATGGATGTTGGTCTCGTTTTCCGTAAAGAGAAACGTCGGTGGGATCGCGCCCATCTCGTCGGCATGGAAATGGAACGTGCCGAGTGTTTCGTGCGAGCACTCGACGCAGTTGCTCCCGCCGCAGAGACGCATCCGCGGCTTCACCGCGCACCCTTCGTGCGTGCATCCCCAGGCCCAGGTGTTGCGGTAGAAGAGCTGCCCAAGCAGATGGATCATCGCCGAATCCGGCCCACGGTTGATCACCGTCACCTTCATCAGCACGTCATCCGGCGACGCCTTCGAATACTCCGCGATGACGTCGAAGTAGCGGTCCTTCTCGAAGATTCCCGTATCCCTCAGCTCAAACTCCGGCTGCTTGCGATTGCGGTTCTTGTTCTCGTCGACAAGCTGCTGATACGGAAACTCGCGCTGCGGGTACTTGTACAGCGACTTGAAATACGAATGCGTCGGCGTGGAGTCGAGGTAGAAATATTCCTCCTTCACATCTTCGCCATGATTGCCCTCGTCATTGCACAGGCCGAACAGTCGCTCCTTGAGGATCGGATCCTCGCCGTTCCAAAGGGCGATCGAGAAACAGAGCCGGCACTCGCGATCGGTGAACCCGAGCAGTCCGTCTTCGCCCCAGCGGTACGCGCGCGAGCGCGCCTGGTCATGGGAAAAGTAGGTCCAGCAGTCGCCGTCAACAGAATAGTCTTCCCGGACAGTCCCCCACTGCCGCTCGGAAAGGTAAGGCCCCCAACGCTTCCAATTCGCCGTCCGCGCAGCGTCTTCAATCAATCGCTGATGCTCGGCGGTGAAAGGCGCGGAACCCATCACCATGATTATAGCGTGGTTGAGACCGCCTTTGTGGCCGGGAGCATTTCCCCGCCGCTGCGCGAGCGCATGCGGCTGGCCAGATCCGTCCACGGTATCCAGAAGATGTAGCAGAGCATGAACTGGAGAAACCAGACGCCCAACGTCAGACCGATGAGCACCTGCGAGACAAACGCAAGGAAAACCAGCGTCGGACGCAACCGCCGGCTGAACAGCGCCAGCGGAAACAGGATTTCCCCCAGGATCGTGCACCCTGCCAGCGTGTGATACAGCGCCGGATGCGCGGCGATGAACAGGCTCCAATGGCTCGGCGTGCTGCGGTGATGCTGCGCAATCAGATTCGCGAAGTGGTTGGAGGTAATCCACGCCAGCCCCGATCGACGAAGCTTCGTCACCCCAGCGCCGAAAAACACCAGCGACATCAACACGCACACCAGCACGATTGGCCAGCGGTACTCGCCGGATGGTTGCGCCGCGGGTCTATTTTTCCGCAACACGAAGTGCTCCAGCGACAACGCTTCATCACATCGTGAAAGGGCGAGGATGAACGTGGTCAGCACGAGGATCGCATCGCCGTGCCCCACCTTTCCAAAATTGCTCGGCAGCGCCAGCAGGTAGAGCAGAAGCCCGCCGGCAACCGCCAGCGCCACGCGCGTCAGCACGCCCACCATCGCCAGCGAGAGCAGCGCGATCGCGCTCAACTGCATGATGATCATCCATCGCTCTGAGACGATCGACAGCCCCAGACTGTCATAGAGCCAGATGGGTCGAAAGAAAACGTGCGGCACCGATGCCCAGCGCCAGAACTTCGTCGTGCACAAATGAGCCAGCATCCCCGCGCAGAAAAGAGTCCGGCAAACTGCCAGATCCGTTGGCGGCGCGAGCGAAAAGAAGAAGTTGTTCCAGCGCCTAATGAGCGGCACGTTTCGCTCTCCGCGAAGGCTTCGTCGCGCTGGAAGGACGCATGTACTGGTCCACCAGCTTGCGCGCCAGCCGCTTGGGTCGGCCGGCATCGTCAACCGTCCACGTCTCCTCATACAGACGCACGCCCGCGAGATCTTGGCGCTTGCTGCCCGCGCGCTTGTCGGCACGGTACGACTGATAACAAGTCCGCAGCGCGCCGTGGCGGCTCTCAGAACTTCGCGAAGCCATCCGTGTGAACGTCTTTCGCTGCCACGCCGCATCCATCGAAAATTCCTGCCGATTTCGCTTCACCCCAACAAGAGCGATGGACGTGCTCGCCTGCCCGCTCACCAGCTCCGAATACATCGGATAAGGCGAAAACGGCCAATGCTCCGTCGAGGTAATGATCTCGTACAGGTGCACGAGCAGCAGCGCGAGGATGACCGTCGACGCCGCAATCATCCGCCCGCGGCTCATATTTGAAGGGGGATTCAAAAACGTCATGAAGCGAAGCAGAATCTAACCGCAAGCACCACTGGCGCACAGACACCCGAGATTCCACGAATCTGAAATTTGAAATTTTATATCTCAGATGTGAGATTTCCCTTCATGTGGCGGGCTCTCATCCTTACGGCCTTGGCAGGAGTGCTCATGGGCGCAACCACACAACCCGCTCTGCCGGAGTTCATCAAGCTTTGGAACTTCTCTGATCCGGCGGCAACGGAAAAGAAGTTCCGCGAAGTTCTGCCTCAATTCCAAACCAGTGGCAATGAAAACGCACGGGCTGAGTTGCTCACCCAGATCGCCCGCGCGCAAGGCCTCCAGCATCACTTTCAAGAAGCTCACGCGACGCTGGATCGGGTGGAGAAAATGCTGAAGCCAGGTACAGCCCGGCCGCGCGTCCGCTACCTGCTCGAGCGCGGGCGAGTCTTCAACTCCTCTGGTCAACCGGACAAAGCGCTGCCGCTGTTCAAAGAAGCGATCACCGTCGCCGAACAGGCCAACGAGCTGCGCCTTCAGATCGATGCCATTCACATGGTCGCCATCGCCGAGAAAGATCCCCACGAGCAACTGAAGTGGAACCTTCGCGCACTGGAGATCGTCGACAAGCATCCCGACGAAGAAGGCTGGCTCCCGGCCCTCTACAACAACACTGGCGAAACCTACCTGCTGCTGAAGGATTACCCCAGGGCGCTCGATATGTTCGAGAAGCTGGCCGCACTCGATGCCGAAGATGTCTACGCACGCAAAGATGTCGGCAAGTGCCTGCGCCTGATGGGCAAGCTCGATCAATCCGAGGAGGTCCTCCGCCCTGTCGACGGCAAAGGCAACGGCTGGGTAAGCGCCGAACTCGCGGAAACGCTGCTGGCGCAAGGGAAGCCAGACCAGGCGAAGACCAAGGCCAAAGAAGCCCACGACCTGCTCTCGAAGGACGAGCATCCCGATCCAAACCAGCTCCAACGTCTCAAGCAGATCATGAACCCGTAGCCACTTATGGCCGTGCGTTCAGCGGATACTCCAGCCGCGCCAGCGAGTCACTCAATCCTCCGTCGCGATTGCGCGCCAGCCAGAGCCGGCGATGCTCCTCCATGATCCGCGTTAACGTGCCCCGAAGCTCCGGCGAAGGCTCGTTCTGACCCCGCAATCGCAGCCGCCCCCGCATGCATCCCGCCCGCAGCATCTCCGCATTGTTCCGCAGTTCATCCTTGATCAGTGATACATCTCTAGCATCCGCACGCGCCCGATCCAGCGGCGCCAGCGCCTCCGCGATCGCCTGCTCAGTCCGCGCAAAATGCTCCTCCGTCAGTGGCCCATACAGCTTCTTCCGCTCCTCATTACCCACCAGGGACCAAAACACGCTGGAGCCGTTCGGCACCAGGTGCGCGTGCTGGTAAACATTCCCCAGTTCAAGCAGCGCCGTTGCAAGCACGCCCGCCGCATCATGAAACACGTGCCGGCTCATCGCTTCCGCGAGATCGATACGCTCATTTGACTTCAAACACCACGAATAAGCCGCCCCGGCGACCAAACCCGGATACGCGATCGGCAGGTACTGCAAATGACCGATGTCACCCCAATCCGTATTCAGGTATCCCCGCGCCCCATTCTCCAATCCACACGCCGCCGCGCGCTTGAGGTTCGCAACAGCGTTATCAAACCTTCCCGTACACGAGCACCAGCTGCTCGTCCCCGGCGCGACATAAAACGGCACACCCGCCTGCGCAAACGCCGCCGTCTCCTTCTCAAAGGGATGATCCGCCTCGTAGCCCCAGTTCAGCGCCACCACATCCTTAGGCAGCTCCGCAATCAGCGCCGGCTCATGCAAAATGATGTCGCCCCAGAACTGCATCGTCTTCCCATGCTTCTGCGTCAGCTCGTAAATCTTCAACAGAAACGCCAGATAAACCCGATGCTTCCCCCGCCGCTCACATTCCTGCTTGCTCTTCCCCAACCCAAGGTCGAACGTCTCATCGCACCCCACATTGATCGACCCGCTCGTGAAGTTCGGCAGGAGCTGCTCAAAGAGATCCTCGATCAGCTCCAGGCTCCGCGGATCCAGCGGATTCAGCGAGAAACCCTTCTTGTGCCGCACGCCCCAGGGAAACGTGAACCCATCCGGGCACTCCGCCAGCGGCTCATACGCACGATGCCGCAGCCACCGCTCCATATGTCCAAACGAGTTCTGGTTCGGCACAAGCTCGATGAATCTCTCGCGGCAATACCGATCCAGCTCACGAATCTCCTCCCCCGTCATCGGCGAAGCCTTCTCCCAAACCGCTTCGTGCCCCCGATACGCGAATGTGTGTTCCGTATAAAGCTGCAACTGGTTGATCTTCAAATGCGCCAGCAGATCGACAAGCCCCAGCAGCGTCTGCATCGTCGGCACCTTGTCCCGCGAAACATCCAGCATCACCCCCCGCACGGCAAAGTCCGGCCAATCCTCAATCCGCAGCGCGGGAATCGATTGTGAAAACTGTCGCCGGAGCTGCGCGAGCGTCTGCTCCCCATAGAACCGCCCTTGCTCCGTGCTGGACGAGATGATGATTTGAGCTGGCGAAACCTCCAGCCGATATCCCTGCTCCGCCAGTGCCGCATCAATCTGATGCTTCACCGGCACATCCGCCGCACAATTCCCCCCCAGCCGCTCTACCCGCCGAGGCTGCGGCGCCAGCACAATATCTTCACTCATACAGCTCAGTCTAATATTCCCCCGCATCTTCAGCGACAGAAGCTTGATTACGAGAGCTGCTTCCTGAACCGCATAATGCTCGCCCCGAGAATGACTACGCAGCACGCCGTCAGCCCCACAATCCATGGCAGCAGATCCACCACGTCCGCCCCGCGCAGCACGATCCCCCTCAAAATCTCAATGAAATACGTCACCGGCAGCGCAAACGAGATCCAATAGATCGGCAGCGGCATCTGCGCCCGTGGAAACACAAACCCCGACAGCAGCACCGAAGGCAGCATGATCATGAACGCAAACTGCGTCGCGCTCAGTTGCGTCTGCGCTATCGTCGAAATCAACAGCCCCAGACCCAGCGAGCAAAACAGAAACAGCGCCGCCAGCAGCATGAGCAGCAGCAGATTCCCCGCGACTGGCACCTGGAAGATGTACACCATCGCCAGCAGCACCAGAATCATCTCCCCCACACCCAGCACCGCGTACGGCAGCAGCTTGCCTAGCAGCAACCCCGCCTTGCCCACCGGCGTCACGAACAGCTGCTCCAGCGTCCCCAATTCGCGCTCTCGCACCACCGCGAAGCTGGTCAAAAACAGCGTCACCAGTTGCAGGATGATCCCCACCAGCCCCGGCACGAAGAACCGCGGACTGAGCAAATCCGGGTTGTAGAGCAGCCGCGACCGCATCTCGATTGGAAACGCCAATGAGCCCGCGGGATCCCGCGCCGCCGCCACCTGCACCGACTCCGCCTTTCCTTTCGCGATCTGGATCGACCGGTTCAATCCCAGCAGGTTCACCGCGCTCAGCGCCGTCGTCGCCACCTGCGAATCGGATCCATCGATCAGCACCTGCACTTCCGCGCGCTCCCCGCGCACGATCCGGTCCGAATAGTTCGGCGGAATCAGAATCCCCACCTTCGCCCGCCCGCTCGTCAGCGCCCGCTGAAACGCATCCTCACTTCGCACCCGATCCACCAACGCGAACTTCCGCGTGTTCACGAACGCCTCCGTCAGTTCGTTCGACAACCGCCGGCCGTCCTGGTTGAACACCACCGTTGGTATGTTCTCAATCTGCACGTCGATCGCATACCCAAAGATCAGCGTCTGAATCAGCGGAATCATCAGCGCAAAAATCAACGTCGAAGGCTGCCTCCGAAGGTGCACAAACTCCTTCCGCAAAATCGCCCCCAGCCCATGCAGCGGACGAGCCTTCACCCGCTCCCCGCGTCTTTCCCCCTCTCCCGTACCCGGGAGACGGCCGGAGTGAGGGTCTTTGTCAATTTCCCGTCTTTCCCCTCTCCCGGTACTCCGGGAGAGGGGAGGGTGAGGGTCTTTCTTGTCCTCCCCACTGAACTTCTCCCTCTCCGCATTCCTCGTTAACGTCACAAAAACATCTTCCAGCGTCGGCGCAATCTCCCGCGCCGTCCCCGCCTCCGGGACAAACCGCTCGTCCGCCAGCACATGAATGGCTTCGCCGAACAGCGTCGCATCCTGCACCCCCGCCATCCCTCGAAGCGCCTGCAAATGCGTCGCCGCGTGCGGCAGGTTCAGCTCATACCGTTTCGTCCCCGCCGGCGTCACATCCGGCAACGCCTTCAAGTCATCCGGTTTGCCCAGCACCAGCAGCTTCGACATGTAAATGTAGCCCACATCCGTACACCGCTCCGCCTCATCCATGTAGTGCGTCGTGACGAACAGCGTCACCCCCCGCCCGCTCAGCTCAAACAGCAAATCCCAAAGCTGCCGCCGCGCGACCGGATCGATCCCCGCCGTCGGTTCATCCAGAAAGATCACCTCCGGCTCATGAATCAGCGCACACGCCAGCGCCAGCCGCTGTTTCCATCCACCCGAAAGCGTCGCCGCAAGCTGCTCCGTCCGATCGCCCAGGTTCGTCAGCGCCAGAACATCCCGCTGTCGCTGCGCCACACGATCCGCGGGGATCGCGTAAACCCGCGCATAGAAATCCAGGTTCTCCTGAACGGTCAGGTCTCCGTACAGCGAAAACTTCTGCGACATGTACCCAATGCGCCACTTGATCGATTCGGCTTGTGTGGCGCAGTCGTAGCCAAGCACCGATGCCGATCCCGATGAAGGTTCCAGCACGCCGGTGAGCATGCGGATGATCGTGGATTTGCCGGAGCCGTTCGGGCCCAGCAGACCCAAGATTGAGCCTCGCTGCACCGCGAATGAAACGCCATCCACAGCGGTCAACGCGCCGAAGCGGCGGGTGAGGTGATCCGTTGCGATGACGGCTGTTTCCGACACATACATCCCGCGGCACAGCCGCCGGGCTCCCGTTTGCTATTCAAGCAGTTATTCCAGTTTCACGTCGGCGGACATTCCCGGCCTCAGCACGTCCTGCCCCTCATCAAGCGTGATCTTCACCCGGAAGACCTGCTTGCTCCGCTCTTCCGGCGTCTGGACGTTGTTGGGCGTGAACTCCGCCTGCCGTGACACGAACGACACGTGTCCTGCAAACGTGCGGCCGGGAAAGCTGTCCACCGCCACCATCAGCTTCTGACCGTTTTGCAGATTCAGATGATTCTCGGGCACATACGCCCGTACCCACAGGTTCCCCAGCGCCGTCAGCGACAGCACCGGCGCATTCGGCGCGACGATGTCACCCGGCTGAAGATCCAGCGATTCGATGATCGCCTCCGCCGGTGCTTTCACCGTCAGCTCCTCGATCTGCTTTTCCGTCTGCGTCAAGAACGCCTGCGCCGCCTGCACGCTCGCCTCCGCCTGCGCGACCTGCTCCGGCCGCGTCCCCGCCTTCAGCAGATCCACTTCCGCCTGCCGCTGCCCCAGGTTCGCCGTCGCGGCTTTCAACTCTTTCTCCGCCCGATCCATCTCTTCCGCACTTACCGCGTTCTTCTCAAAGCTGGGTTTGATGCGGTTGTACGTCGCCTGCGCCAAGTCGAGCTCTGCGTTTGCAAAGCGCAGCCGCGCCTCCCCCGCCGCGATCTCCTGCTGCCGAGGCCCGTGCTTAAGTTCCATCAATCTCGCTTCAAGCTGTGCCAGTTCCGCCTTCGCCTGCGCCCGCCGCTCAAGCAGGTCATACGGCGCCAGCTCCACCAGCAAGTCCCCCGCCTTCACCCGCTGCCCTTCCACCGCCGGCACA
>DASVUC010000244.1:0-6663 GCA_036387255.1 Tepidisphaeraceae bacterium
TGCAGGTGCTGACGTTCGTGACGATGGCGCCCG
The DNA here is from genome assembly GCA_036387255.1 of Tepidisphaeraceae bacterium. Classification (GTDB taxonomy): domain Bacteria; phylum Planctomycetota; class Phycisphaerae; order Tepidisphaerales; family Tepidisphaeraceae; genus DASVUC01. Next base: position 34 of record DASVUC010000244.1, read on the forward strand.
CGATGACGATCGCCTCGCACACCTCCTGGACCACATTCCGTCACTGGGTCGCATCGCAGCCGGTCGTGTTGCAGCTCATCGAGATCATGTTCCTCACGGACCTGGTCCAGTACTGGGTCCACCGCGCCTTTCATCGCGTGCCGTTCCTGTGGGGTTTTCACGCGGTGCACCACTCCGCCAAGTCGATGGACTGGATGGCGAGCGCTCGGATGCACTTCCTGGAGATCATCGTTTTGCGCGGCACCACCGTCATCCCGCTGATGATCCTGGGCTTTGCGCAGCTCCCGGTGCACGCCTACATCCTGCTGGTCTACGTGCACTCGGCGCTGCTGCACGCAAATGTGCGCTGGGAGTTCAACCGCATCGGCAAGTTCCTGGCGATGCCTCGCTTCCACCACTGGCATCATGGAATCGAAAAGGAAGCGATCGACGTGAACTTCGCGATCCACTTCCCGCTGTTCGACCGCCTCTTCGGCACCTACTACCTCCCCAGGGGCAAATGGCCCGAGGGTTACGGCATTGAGGGGCATCCGGTACCGCGATCGTATTGGCGGCAGCTGCTGTACCCGTTCTGGAAGGGCCGCAAGACCACCTGACATTAGATTGCTGCACTCGCCCCCGTGCGTATAATCCGCCGCCTGAAAGGCATACCCATGAGCATCAAAGTGAGAATTCCCTCCCCCCTCCGCAGCTACACCAACGGCGCCGACGTCATCGAAGCCAGCGGCGCCACCATCGGCGATGTTCTCAACAGCCTGAAGGAAAAAGCCAACGGCATCGAAACCCGCCTGTTCAAGGGCCCCGGGCAGCTCAACCGCTTCGTCAACGTCTACCTCAATGACGAAGACATCCGCTTCCAGAAGAACCTCGAGACGCCGGTGAAAGAAGGCGATGAAGTCAGCATTGTTCCGGCGATTGCGGGGGGGTGAGACGCCTTGGAGGGAACATCGCTCCAGCGGCCGTTGGTGGTGGCAGGGGTGAGCAAACGGTTCGCTGCGCAGCGCGTGCTGGATCGGGTGGATGTCGCCATCGCAGGCGGCGAGTTCGTGACGCTGCTGGGGCCGAGCGGGTGTGGGAAGACGACGCTGCTGCGCATCATCGCCGGCTTGGAGATTGCCGATGAGGGAAGCGTGCGGCTGGGGGAAACAGAGCTGCTCGATCTGCCCGCCAATAGCCGCCCCGTCAACACGGTCTTCCAAAACTTCGCACTGTTCCCGCACCTGAACGTGGGCGACAACATCGCGTTCGGTTTGCGCATTCGAAAGTTTCCGGAGAAGCAGGTTGCCGAGCGTGTAACCCGCGCGATGGAGATGCTTCGGCTGGATGGGCTCTCGGAACGCCGCACCACTCAACTTTCCGGGGGCCAGAAGCAGCGCGTCGCCCTTGCCCGCGCCATCGTGAACGAGCCCGCCGTCCTCCTGCTTGATGAGCCCATGAGCGCCCTCGACGCCAAGCTCCGCGCCGAAGTCCAGCTCGAGCTCCGCCACCTGCAAAAGCGCCTCGGCTGCACGTTTCTCCTCGTCACGCACGACCAGGAGGAAGCCATGACGGTCTCCGACCGGATCTTCGTCATGAACCGCGGGACCATTGAGCAGGAGGGCCCGCCGCAGGAAGTCTACGAGCATCCGAGAACACGATTCGTCGCAGAGTTTCTGGGCGCTGCGAATATCATCCCCGCCACGCGCACCGAGAAGGGCGTCCGAACACCCCTCGGCCTCTTCGACACAACACGCGTACCTGCGTGGTCTCAGGGCAACCTCGCCATCCGCCCCGAGCGTCTCCGCCTCGTCGATGCGCCAGGTGCCAACCGAATCCAAGCCACAGTCGACGAGTCGATCTACCGCGGCGACCATTGCGACATCACCATCCACGCGCCCGACTCAACACGACTGCGCCTCAAGCAGCGCGATCTCCTTGCCCCGGGTCAGCAAATCCACATCGAACTTCCGCGCGAGCACCTGGAGGTACTCGATGCCTGACCGCCTCGTCAGCCACGGTCAACTGGTCACGCGCCGCCGGCTTCTGTGGCGCGGCGCCGCCACCAGCAGCCCCGGCGTCCTCTGGCTCCTGGTCTTCCTCGCCATCCCGTGCCTGCTCCTCCTGGCCCTCGCCTTCGCATCCCGCGGCTCGTATGGCCAGATCATCTGGTCGCCCACGTGGCGAAACTTCCGCAAGCTCGCCGGCTACGGCGTCTTCGGCTGGTCCGCCGACTACCTCTGGATCCTCGCCCGCACCGTCTGGCTCGCGCTGCTCACCACGATCCTTTGCATTCTCCTCGCCTACCCCATCGCTTTCTTCGTCGCGCGGCGCTCCCCCAGATGGCGAAACTTCTGGCTCGTCCTGCTCATGATCCCATTCTGCACCAACCTCGTCATCCGCACCTACGGCTGGCAACTGGTCTTCTCTATCCTCAGCCCGAATCTCTACCCCGGCGCCATCGCCGTCATCATCGGCATGGTCAGCAGCAACCTCTCGTTCGCCGTCCTCCCGCTCTATACGAGCGTCGAGCGCATCGACTGGTCTATCGTTGACGCGGCTGAGGATCTCTACGCATCCCGCTGGTCGGTCTTCCGTCACGGCATCCTCCCCCAGACGCGACCGGGCCTCGTCGTCGCCGTCATCGTCACCTTCATCCCGGCGCTGGGCACCTTCGTCGTCCCGGACCTGCTCGGCGGAAGCAAAACAATGCTGATCGGCAACTTGATCCAGCAGCAGTTCGGCGCCAGTCGCGATTTCCCCTTCGGCGCAGCGCTCAGCTTCACCCTGATGCTCGCCACCTTGATCGCCCTGGGTATCTACCAGCGCCGCGCCGGCGAAGCGGGACTCGTATGACCCGCAATCGCCGACTCGCCGCAACCACCACCGCGACAGGCATGGCGCTGCTGTACCTGCCGCTGCTCGCCGTCGTCGTCCTCTCGCTCAACCAATCCAGGCTCGGCCTCCACTGGGGCGGCTTCACCCTGAACTGGTACGCGCGAGCATGGAAAAACCCAGCCGTCCTCCACGCGCTGACCAACACGCTGCTCCTCGCCGCCGCATCCACGGCCGCCGCCACCGTCCTCGGCACCGCCTTGGCAATAGGCATCGCGCGATACCCCTGGCCCCGGTGGACACAAGCCACCTTCTCGCTTCTCGTTCACCTTCCCGTGGTCACGCCCGACATCATCTTCGCCGCCGCGCTGCTGGTCGTCTTTCGCCTGCTCCGCGAGATGACCGGCCTGTTCAACCTCGGCATGGGCACCATGATCATCGCCCACGTCACGTTCCAGATCGCCTTCGTGGCCCTCGTCGTGCGCGCCCGCCTTGCGACCATCGAGCCCGAGATCGAAGAAGCCGCCCGCGACCTTTACGCCACAAACTCCGACGTGCTGCGCAAAATCCTCCTCCCGCTCCTGGCGCCGGGCATCGTCGCCGGCGCGCTCCTCGCCTTCACCCTCTCCCTCGACGACTTCGTCATCAGCTTCTTCACCAGCGGCCCCGAATCCGCCACCCTCCCCATCTACATCTTCTCGTCGCTCAAGCGCGGCCTCTCCCCGGAAATTCACGCTGTCTCCACCGTCATCTTCCTCGTCACCGCAATCCTCGCCGTCGCCATGCAGCTCTTGTCGAGAAGCGATTAAGATACGCCGGTCATGAAACTGATCATCGCGCTTCTGCTCTGCTGCATCTCCACGTTCGCCGCCGCCGCCGGCGATCTTCACCTCCTCACCTGGTCCGACTACATCGACCCCGAGATCCCCAGGCAGTTCGAGAAACTCACCGGCACATCGGTGAAGATCGACGTGTACGAAGACACCGAAGCCATGATGGCCAAGCTCCAGGCCGCCGGCGGCGAGAGCCAGTACGACCTCGTGATCGTCACCGATCACGCCATCCCCGTCCTGGCGAAGCTCGGCCTGATCCAGAAGCTCGACCCCGCCAAGCTCCCCAACGCCAAAAACGTCGACGCGCGCTTCGTTAAACCTCCCTACGATCCCGAAGGCGCCTACAGCGTCGCCTACCAGTGGGGCACCGTCGGCATCATCTACAACAAGAAGCTCGCCGGTTTCACCCCCTCCTGGTCGATGCTCCTCGACCCCGCTAGGCAGCCGGGAAAATTCCTCATGCTCGACTCCATGCGCGACACCCTCGGCGCCGCGCTGAAGCTCAACGGCGCCAGCGTGAACGCCGACAAACCGGATGATCTGAAGAAAGCGATGGAGACGCTCATCGCCGCCAAGCAAAGCGAAAAGTTTGCCGGCTTCTCCGGCAGCCCCAATGCCGCACGGCAAGTGGCAGGGGGGCAGGCGGACCTCGCGATGGCCTACAACGGCGACGCGCTCAACGCCATCAAGGAAGACAAATCCTCCTCCTGCGACTACGTCGTCCCCGCCGAAGGCTCCATCATCTGGGTCGACACCATGGTCATCACCTCCAAGGCCCCCAATCCCGACGCTGCGCACCAATTCATCAACCACATCCTCGATGCCAAAGTCGGAGCCCAGCTCTCCAACTACATCCACTACGCCACCCCGAACGCCGCCGCCGTAAGCGCCATCGACCCGCAATCCCGCAACGACACCCGAATCTACCCACCCGAAGATCAACTCAAACGCATGGAATATTTAAAAGACATGGCCGACCAAACCTCCCTCTACGACGAAGCCTGGACCGCGATCAAGTCACGATAGAGTCCTGCCTTCTCCCCTCTCCCGGTATCCCGGGAGAGGGCAGGGTGAGGGTCCACCGCTTCACACATTCGCAACGTGACGACATCGCCCCACAACCCTCTACTTCACCCCGCCCCTCCCCAAGGCTTCGCCAACTACCCTTTCCGCAACTGGCTGCTTAAGCGCGGCAGGGCATCGCCGGTGCGGTGGAGCCCCGGCGCATACCGGCTGAGTTAACCCCCGTGCGGCCCCTGATCCGGAGCCTGCTTCGAGCGGTGGGTGAATTTCAGGATCTCCTCTTTCAGGCTAAACGGGCCAGCGCCCGCCTCGTGCCCGAGGCGCATCCTCCACCGCGGCGGCAGCAGGCGAATGCGATGGCGGCGCAGCCATGGCCGGAACTTTCGCCGTCCCCGCGCGATCAGCCGCAGGAGCAGGTTCAGCCCGTGCGGCGTCAGTCGCGCCAGCGTCCACAGCGCCAGCGCGGCCACCAGATAAATCACGCCAGCGGCGACCGGGCCGCGGCGCAGTTGCGTCGCCAGCCGGGCGCTCCGCGTTTGAGCGATCAGGAGAAGCGGGAGCGGCAGCGCCAGCGCGATCAGGAGGGCAATAAAAACGAACGGACCTTTGTGGAAACGAAACGGTATGCCGCGGAGCACGCGCGCCGTCAGCCGGCGCTTGCCTGGGAACGAGATCAGGGCAAAACCGATCAGGAACAGCGGAATGCCCCCGGGACCGGGAACCAGAGGGCCGGCGACGAAAGCCGCCACGATCAGCAGCCAGCCGATGATGTTCCTGAGGATGAGCCAGTACCAGCTCGCGTAGAAGCGCTGGGTGCGCGTCTGGCGCGCAGGCAGGGGTGCGCCAGGCTGCTCCGGTGGCTCGACCATGCGACAGCACGGTATTGTAAAGCTGGGCGCGCGGGAGCGCCGGATTTGACTGAGGCAATGCAACGCAAACAGCCCTGAGCGGCGCGTAAGACAACGCGCCCCCGCAGCTTCTGGGCGGGAGAATCGACAGTAGCCACCCGTGGCCGTTGCCACTAAAACATTGCTGCGTATGAAAGATTTGCCTGATCTGTTGCCTTCCGATCCCGTGCAGTCCGAGGTTCTCCGGGGGCTCTCGGACGACGTTGCTCAAAACCTGATGCTCTCGCCCATTGATGAGGCGTGGCAGCCTTCGGATTACCTTCCCGATCTCACGGGCGATGATTGGGTCGAGCAGATGAACCGCTTTCGGGAGCCGGCGACTCAGCTTGATGACGAGCTGCTGGTCGTGCTCGTGGCCGACATGATCACCGAGGAGGCGCTGCCGAGCTATTCCGTGGCGCTGAACCTCCTGGCCGATGATCCCACCGGCACGAGCGATACGCCCTGGGCGAAGTGGATGCGCGGGTGGACGGCGGAAGAGAACCGCCATGGGGATCTGCTGAGCGCTTATCTCCGGCTCACGGGCCGTGTCGACATGCGCTCCGTCGAGGTCACGATCCACCACCTGCTGAACAGCGGCTTTAATCCGCAGGCATACCCGGATCTCTACGGCGGGCTGGTGTACACCGCCTTCCAGGAGCGGGCGACAAAGGTATCGCACGCCAACGTCGGTCGCATGGCCGCCGAGCGCGGGGATGAAAACCTCAACAGGATCTGCCTGAAGATTGCCGGCGATGAAGCGCGGCACGAATCGTTCTACACGCGGATGATGTCGCGCGTGATGGATCAGGATCCAGCTGGCGGGATCATGACCTTTCGCAGCATGATGCGCCGGATCATCGTGATGCCCGGGCGCCTGATGTACGACGGCCGCGACCCGGACCTCTTCGACCACTTCGCAACCGTTGCCCAGCGCACAAGGACCTACACGGTTCGAGATTATGCCGCCATCACCGAGCACCTGCTCAAGACGTGGCGCGTCGCCGAGCGGCAGGTATCAGGCAACGCCGCGCGGGCGCAGGAGTACTTGTGCCGCCTGCCCGCCACGCTTGAAA
>DASVUC010000245.1:0-21412 GCA_036387255.1 Tepidisphaeraceae bacterium
ACCCACAACCTCCTACGCCCCGCCACCCACCGCCATCCCATTTTTTGCACCCCGGACACGCTAACCACTCCATCCGTAAATCCACAATCCGCTCCCCCCTCAGCCTGCTCCCACGCTTCCTGCGCCACAACATCTTGTGCACATCCCCGGGGTTCTTCTTGCCGCAATCCAAACTCCTGCTACATTTTCTCCAAACCGCCCCACCGGGCACGCCCGTACAGGGTGTTGGGGCACGTTCCGAGAACACACGGAACGCTTCGGAGGCTTTCGGCCTCAGCCGCATTTCATGTCGGTCACTCTGGCTTTGTTGGGTTCGCTTCAGGAGGACGTATGGGCACCACGGAAGGATCGGCGAGTTCCAACGGCAGCGGCGGGGTCGCTACCGCCAAGTCCTCAACCCTGGTCGGCGCAGCCGCGGTCTCGCCGTTCCGAGGCCGGCGCGTCAAACGCTTCCGACTCGTCGATGAACTCGGACGCGGAGCGATGGGCCGCGTCTTCCTCGCCGAAGACACAGTCCTTAAACGCCACGTCGCCCTGAAGCTCCTCCCGACCAAGCATCGCGACGGCACACCCAACCACCGCACCGAGCGCCTCATCCGCGAGGCGCGCTCGGCCGCCAATCTCGAGCATCCCAACGCCGTCACCGTTTTTGAGATCGACGAATCCGCCGGCGTGCACTACATCGCCATGGAACTCGTCGAGGGCGGCAACCTCGAAAAGCTCGTCCACATGAGTGGCCCGATGGAAGTTGAGCGCGCCTGCCAGCTCATCGCGGAAGCCGCCGAAGTCCTCGGCCATGCCCACGAGCGAGGCATCGTCCACCGCGACGTCAAACCTGCCAACCTCCTCCTCACCCGCAACGGCCGCTGCAAAGTCACCGACTTCGGCCTCGCCCTCTTCGACGACGCCTCCGACACCTCTGACCTCCAGAAGCGCTGCGTGGGCACGCCCCACTTCATTGCCCCGGAAGTCGCCCAAGGCATGGGCGCAACCGCCGCTTCCGATATCTACGGCCTCGGGTGCACGCTCTACTTCCTGCTCACCGGTCGCCCCCCCTACTCAGGACGTTCGCCCGCCGCCCTGCTTGAAGCGCACATCCGCCAACCGCTGCCCGACGTGCGCGAAACGCGAGCCGACGTCTCGGATCGCCTTGCCAAAACCATCGCTCAAGCCTGTGCAAAGGATCCCGCTGATCGCTTCGAAAGCGCCGAGCGCTTTGCCAAGCTCCTTCGCACCTTCACCATCGCAACCGGAAGTTCCAACTCACTCGCCGGCCTACGCGTGGCTGATAGTCCCTCCCCCTCATCGTCCATGCACCTGGCGCCGGTCGCGCCGCCGCTTGACGATGCGCCTGCATCTGTCGGCGGCTGGAACATCAAGATCTCCAGGATCAACCTGCCGCAGCCCGCCATCTGGGCCGGCATCGGTGTCATCGCCACCGCGTTACTCATCGGCCTGGGCATGCTGATCTCCAACATGCGAGGCAGTTCGCGCGACGCCGACGCGCTCAAGGCAACGCTTCCGCAGCGCAACGTAACCAAGCCCGCCGCGCCGGTCGCTCCCGCGCCCAGCGCCGTCGCCGAAACCGCCGATACCCAGAATGTCGTCAAGAACGGCAACATGGAGCAGTCCAGCCCGCAGGGTCTCTCCGTCGGCTGGTTCATTCACGACAAGTACAAAGACGTCATCTCCGTCGAAGAAGAAGACGGCAACCGCTTCATCCGCCTCACCAGCAACGACGCCACCAAGACCTATTTTGCCGATCAGCAGATCCCCGTCGATCCCGACTGGAAGGTCGTCAACGTCTCCGCGCGCATGCGCGCCACCGGCTTCCACTCCGGGAAGCAGCCGTTCCAGGACGCCCGCCTCGCCTTTGCCTTCCGCGACGCCAAGGGGGTTCGCGTCGGCAACTGGCCGCCCGTCCCCGCGCTCAAGGAAGACACCAACTGGGTTGAGAAAGTCGTCACCGTTGACGTACCTCCCGGCGCCAAGACCATGTATTTGCAATTGGCCGTCTTCAATGCCACCGGCACCGTCGACTTCGACGACGTCAAGGTCATCCCGCAAAAGGTGGAGTGAGCGACTCGGGGGGTAGCTTGAGAGCAACAACTTCGGTTACAAGAACCTCCGGCGACCTCACAGGAGAAGTCGGATGTTCGGCCTGCCCATCTTCGGCGACAACCGCAAACGCCCGCCGCAGCCCTTCAGCGCCAACACCCTCGACAAGCATCCGCGCATCCGCGGAGCCACCGTCACCCACAGCGTCTGCCCCTATTGCGCCGTCGGCTGCGGCACCAACATCTACACCAAGGCCGGCCAGGTCATTGACATCGAGGGCAACCCCAACAGCCCGATCAACGAAGGCACCCTCTGCCCCAAGGGCGCCAATACCTTCCAGCTCCACCACAACCCGCATCGCATCAAGCAGGTGCTCTGGCGCGCGCCCTACTCGGACAGGTGGGAGCCCAAGCCGCTGGAGTGGGCGCTCGACCGCATCGCGCAGCTCGTCAAGAAGACGCGCGATGAAGGCTTCCGCCACAAGAATCGCGACGGCAAGACCACCAATTCCGTCGTCAACTTCGGATCCCTCGGCGGCGCAACGCTGGACAACGAAGAGAATTACCTCATCAAGAAACTCTTCTGCGGCGGCCTGGGTCTCATCCCCATCGAGAACCAGGCGCGCATATGACATAGCGCTTCGGTGCCCGGTCTGGGCGCCAGTTTTGGTCGCGGCGCGGCAACGGATTACCAGCAGGACCTGGCCAACGCCGACTGCATCCTCATCATGGGCTCCAACATGGCCGAGGCGCATCCCGTCGGCTTCCGCTGGCCGATGAAAGCGCGCGAGCGCGGCGCCATGCTCGTCCACGTTGATCCCCATTTCAGCCGCACCAGCGCCTGCTGCAACAAGTACATCGCCATCCGCACCGGCACCGACATCGTCTTCCTGGGCGCGCTGATCAACTACGTGCTCACGAATGAGCGCTGGTTCAAAGAGTACGTGCTGAATTACACCAACGCCGCCACGATCATCGACGAGGAATTCAAAGGCCCCGAGGATCTCCAAGGCCTCTTCAGCGGCTACGACGCCGAGACGCGCCTGTACGAAAACGACAAATCGCACTGGGACTACAAGGGTTCGCCCGCGGAGGAGAAGCAGAAGAAAGCCGGCGCCGGCGACTCTCACACGCATAAGACCGGCGTGCACGGCCAGTCCCTCATGGGCGGCGCCAGCACACACACGCAGAAGCGCGGCGACGTGACGACATCTGAGCCGCAACGAGATCTGACGCTGCAGCATCCGAAGTGCGTGATGCAGCTTCTGCGAAAGCATTTCGCGCGGTACACGCCGGAGATGGTCAGCCGGATCTGCGGATGCAGCGAACGGGAGTTCCTGGATGTGGCTGAGCTGCTTTGCAAGAATTCGGGCCGCGACCGGACGAGTTCAATCGTCTACGCCGTCGGCTGGACGCAACATACGACCGGCGTGCAGATGATCCGCGCGGCTGGAATCCTTCAGCTCCTGCTCGGCAACATCGGCCGGCCGGGCGGGATGATCATGGCCATGCGCGGGCACTGCTCCATCCAGGGATCAACGGACGTATCGACACTTTACGACATGCTCCCGGGCTACCTCCCGCAGCCCACCATTGAAGAGCATCATGGAACGGTTGATGGTTATGTGGAGTATGAGGGGCTTCCGACCGGGTACTGGGTGAATACGAAGAAGTTCATCGTCAGCCAGCTCAAGGCGTGGTACGGCGAGGCCGCGACAAAGGAGAACGACTACCGCTTCGCGTGGCTGCCTCGATTGGACGACGACTACTCGCAGCTCCTCCACTTCCGCCGAATGATGAAAGGCGAAGTGAAGGGCCAGTTCATCTTCGGCCAGAACCCCGCTGGCGGCGGTCCCAATGCGAACGTGCATCGGGCGGGGCTGCGCGAGCTCGACTGGCTCGTCGTCTCGGACTGGTTCCCGCACGAAAGTGCGATGTATTGGAAAGACGACCCGAAAGGGCCGCCACCGGGGAAGATCAAGACCGAGGTCTTCTTCATCCCCGCCGCCTCCATCGCCGCCAAGGAAGGCACCTTCACCAACACGCAGCGGCTGATTCAATGGCACGACAGGGCAGTCGATCCGGAAGGCGATTCGCGCTCCGATCTCTGGTTCGTCTACAACCTCGGGAAGCGCCTGAAGAAGCTCTATGCCGGCTCCCGCAAGCCGCAGGATCAGGCGATCCAGGCGCTAACCTGGGATTACGACTATGAGGAGCACCCGCGGCTGCCGGATGGTTCGCCTAGCCGCATAGTGGACGAACCGGACGCGAGCAAAGTGCTCCAGGAAATCAACGGCTACTGGGTCAATGACAAAGATCCACTCAACGGGAAGCCGAAACTGCTGAAGGGTTTCTCGGACCTTAAGGATGATGGATCAACGGCTTGCGGGTGCTGGATCTACAGCGGGATCTTTCCGTCGTACGAGCGGAATCGCGCCCGCGACCGCAACATCGGCAACAACCCCCTTCAGCCCGAGTGGGCGTACGCGTGGCCGCACAATCGGCGGATGATGTACAACCGCGCGTCGGCGGATCCGGAAGGGAAGCCTTGGTCAGAGCGGAAGAAGATCATCTGGTGGGATGAGCAACAGAAGAAGTGGATCGGGTTTGATGAACCGGACTTTGAGCCGACGAAGCCGCCGAGCTATCGACCGGCTCCCGGCGCGAAGGGAATGGACGCCATCGCGGGAAATCAACCGTTCATTATGAAACCCGACGGCGTCGGGTGGCTGTTTGCGCCGGCAGCGAAGGATGGTCCGTTGCCCGCGCATTACGAACCGGTCGAGTCGCCGGTGAGGAACTTGATGTATCCGCAGCAGAACGACAGCCCGACGACGCGCTACTTTGAAGGCCCGCTGAACAAGTTGGATCGGACGCCGAGCGACGAGTTTCCGTTCGTCGGATTCACCTATCGTTTGACGGAGCATTACCTGTCCGGTCCGATGAGCCGATTCAACTCCTGGCTGAACGAATTGCAGCCGGAGATGTTTGTCGAGCTTTCGCCGGAGTTGGCGAAAGAGCGTGGCATTCAGCATGGAAGCTTCGTCACCTGTCGATCCGCGCGCGGATCGATTGAGGCGCGGGCGATGGTGACGACGCGCATCAAGCCATTGAAGGTCAATGGGAAGGTCGTGCATCAGATTGGATTCCCCTTCCACTGGGGTTACTCCGGCGAGAGCGTGGGGTGTCAGGCGAACGATCTCACGTCGCTGGTGGCGGAGCCCAATGTCAGCATCCACGAAGGAAAAGTCTTCACCTGCGACATCCGCCCCGGTCGCGATCCTCTGAGCGCGCCGCACGGGCCGACGGTAGAGTTCGCGCGCTGGCCGAAGAACGAGCGCGCCCCGCAAACGCGGGCGTCCGCGCAACCTGAGGGCCGCGTGCAGGAGGGGGGAAATCAGCAATGACGGTGCAACTGCCGATCATCAGCGAATTGGTGGAGAATCTGCCGAACGCCTTTCCGCCGCGCCGGCGCGATGTGCCCCAGCCGGACGATTCAAAGACGGCGCAGCAGATCATGGGATTCTTCACCGACACGACGCTTTGCATCGGGTGCAAGGCGTGCGAGGTGGCGTGCAAGCAGTGGAACCAGCTTCCGGCCGAAAAGTTTGAATGGACCGGCAACAGCTACGACAACACAAAGCAGCTTGGCGCGACCACGTGGCGGCATGTGAAGTTCAAGGAGAAGGTCGCCGAGCAGGGCGAGAGCCGCTGGCTCATGCTCAGCGACGTCTGCAAGCATTGCGAGTCTGCGCCGTGTGAGCATTCCTGCCCGACCGGCGCGCTGATCTACAACAACTTCGGCGACGTCTACCTCCAGAACGACATCTGCAACGGCTGCGGCTACTGCATCAGCGCCTGTCCCTTTGGCGTGCTGGGTCGGGCCGATCATCCACATGACGACGGGCACGCGCACAAGTGCACGCTGTGCATGGATCGGCAGGAAGACGCGATGACGCCCGCCTGCGCCAAGAGCTGTCCGACGTCGTCGATTCAGTTTGGACCGGTGGAGCTGTTGCGCGAAACGGCGCGCGACCGCGAGCGCGAATTGCACGAGCGTGGAAACGATCGGGCGTATCTCTATGGGTGTGATTCGGTTGGAGACTACGGCCCATTGAACGCGTTTTTCCTGCTGGAGGATCATCCCAATGAGTACAATCTGCCGGTCGCGCCCCAGCAGCCGTTCAAGGGGCAGGCGGTGCGTTATGCGGCGAGCCTGGCGGTGGGGGTGGGTTTGACGCTGCTGTCGGCGGCGCTGTTCGGAGGAGGTCACCGGCGTGGGCGATAAAGACGTTCCATTCACGGCGGAGTGGGCGGAGAACATCCGCTACAGGACCGATCCCAATCGCGTCGAGCAGGCGCAGGTGACGCGGTATGTGCCGAGCGAAAATCAACCGCTTGCGAAGGGGGCGCCGCCGGGGTTGAGCACGAAGACAAGGTCGACTTCTTCAGACCCCTCGGCGCAGGCCCCCACCCCTGCCCTCTCCCGGAGTACCGGGAGAGGGGGAGAGGGTTCGTACTACGACATCTCCATGCTCAAGGCGCCGGTTTGGAAGTGGGAGATCGCGTGGTACTTCTTTTTGGGTGGATTGTCGGCCGGGGCCTACGTGATCTCGCGCATGGCGTTTCGGCATGGGAAAGAGGAATGCCCGGATGTGTGTCGAACGGGGGCGCGCGTGGCGCTGCTGGCGTTTCTGCCTTGTCCTCCGTTGCTGATTCATGATCTGGGCGATCCGAAGCGGTTTCATCACATGATGCGTGTCTGGAAGCCGACGACGCCGATGAACTTAGGCACGTGGAGCATCCTGGGCTACAGCGGGATGGTGACCTTTGAAGTGCTGCGAAAATACCTGGAGGAGCACGAGCGCGAGCACGGGCCGGGACTGCGCCGCCACCTTTTTAGACTGATGGATCATCCGCTGCCGCTGTTGGTGCACGATGCGCTGGGCGTGCCGTTCGCGCTGCTGGTCGCGGGGTACACGGGCGTGCTGCTCAGCTGCACGTCCAATCCGCTGTGGTCGAAGAACCTCTGGCTTGGGCCGCTGTTCAGCGCCAGCGCGATCGGTACGGGCGCGGCGGCGACGAGCCTGGCAATTGATCTCACCGGCGGCGCGGAGGATTCGCACTCGCAGCGCGTGCTCGAGAAGATCGATACGGCGGCGCATATTGCCGAAGTCGCTTGCATGGCGGGATTCCTGAAGCAGGCGGGCGAGAAGGCGCAGCCGCTGACGAAGGGGAAGCACCGCAAGCACATGATGGTCGCCGCCGGCTGCCTGGCGGGCGCGGAGGTGATTCGTCATCTTCCGCTTCAAGGGCGTGCGAAGAAACTGGCGCGGATGACCTCAAGCTTGCTGACGCTCGGCAGCGGGTTTGCGCTCCGATGGGCGATGGTGCAGGCGGGTCATGATGCGGCGAACGATCCGCGTCTGGCGCGGATCGCTTCGCGCCCCCAAACGCAATCGGCGCAGCGCAGGCAAGTGCAGAGCACGAACAAGGCGCGCCCCAATGGCTGAGGAGAACCTCCGAGACGTGCTGCGGTGGGAGGAGGGGAAGGTGGCCTCGCGTCCCGACGAGCTGGCGGAGGAAGAGCCGCTGGAGATTCGCGTGCGCGGCCGGGCTATCAGCGTGACGATGCGCACGCCGGGAAACGATGAGGAGCTGGCGGCGGGATTCCTGGTGACGGAAGGCGTCGTAGGCGGCGCGGGCGACATCCTGCGCATCGAGCATTGCGGGCGCAATGAATTTGGGAATGTGCTCAACGTCGTGCTGGCGCCCGAAGTGGTTGTGGATTTGGAGCGGCTGACTCGCCATGTGTTCGCGTCGTCAAGCTGCGGGTTGTGCGGCAAGGCGACAATCGATGCCATCGCACAGCGGCATCGGCCGGTGCTTTCGGATGTGCGGGTGTCGGCGGAGAGGGTCCTGGCGATGCCGGAGACCATGCGGGCGAGCCAGGCGACGTTCAGCCGGACCGGCGGATTGCATGCGGCGGCGATCTTCGACAGCGACGGCAAATTGATCGTGGTGCGCGAGGATGTCGGCCGGCATAACGCGGTCGACAAAGTCATCGGCTTTTCGCTGCGCAACGGCAGCTTTCCACTGGATCGCCACGTGATGCTTGTCAGCGGGAGGTTGTCCTTCGAGATCGTGCAAAAGGCGCTGGCGGCGGGAATCGCATTGGTCGCGGGGCTCTCGGCACCGTCGACGCTGGCGGTGGATTTCGCTCGAAGCTGCGGTCAAACGCTGATCGGCTTCCTGCGCGAGCAGCGGATGAACGTCTACTGCGGAAGCGATCGCATCGCCGGCGTGTGACAGGAAGCGTTCGACGCCACGCGCCCGCGACGATATGCTGGCATTTGGAGAGTGGTGGGTGCCTGGTGGCCCCCGCGGTCTTCAAAGCCGTTGTCGGTCCGCTTCGCGCGGGACGAGGTAGGTTCGATTCCTACCCTCTCCGATTGTCGCCACTCAGGGGTGGAAGGGACCATGTCGCGTTTGGAGTGGAGCTAGCACTAACCTGTCGAGGGGCGCACCTCTGGCTGGTGGGGTCGCGCCATGTTGAACGAATGTTTATCTTGGTAGAAATTTGGTTTGCCTCAGCTAAAGTGGGCTGTGTCTCGCGGGCTTTTGAGGGCTTTGTTTCTGTTCACCTCTGATCGCTAAGAGCTCGAGGCAGCTTCAGCACTTCATCTAGAGCAAGGGAGGCGTCATGCGTTTGTCACGGTCGGCGATTCATCGAGCGGTCACGGGAATGGGCCTGGTTGCCGGCGCGGGAGCGGCACGAGGAGCGATGTTTACCTACGACCTGCGCTTTGAGGATGGCAGCCATACCGCCATCGCGGTGCCGGGTAACTCGTATACGGTTGACGTCTGGGGCGTCGTCACCGGAACCAACGGCACCACGATCGACGACGGTATTCAGGACCATTACCTCAACATCCGCAGCACTCAGATTGGAGGCGGGCGCATCGCCTTCGGCGGGATCACGAGCTTGGCGGTGAAGCCTGAATTTCAGTCATGGAGTGGAACAGCCGCGCTATTTCGCAACGGAGGCGGAGCTGACCTCAATGGTGACGGAGTGGTAGACTGGGGATCTAGTTCGGCGGCCATTGCGGACACGAATTATGCGATGGCGCGGGCAGGGAGCACGGTCTATGGCGGCGGTACGGTCGGACAGTCCATCAACGCCAACTCATGGGAGTTCAAGATCGCTTCGTTTTTGGTCAGCGCGCAAACCGTTGCGGGGGAGGGAAGCACGACGTTTAACATTGTAAAGCCGGCGGCGACTTCAGGCGCGGCTGTGTATTACGCGGTGACGCGGATCGATGGCGCGTCCATGAACGTGAGCAACGTCAACCAACAAGGCGCCTTCACGAGCGCGACCGGGGTAACGTTCGTTCCCGAACCTGCGTCTGGAGGAGTGCTTGCAGCTTCGGCGATCGCGTTGTTCGGGCGGCGAAGGAGCCGAAACTGATCATCTTCGTGCGCGCGAGATGCGTCAGCCGCCAGGGTGGAAGATCCGGGTGGGATTTGCTGGCCGCCGCGGATGCTTAATCAGCGGCGGGTGCAGGATCGCCCCGGGTTTAGCTGGCTTCGGGAACGGGGGCGGATTTTCGCCTGCGGTGCAATTTGCCGATGGCGCGCACGATCATCGCGAAGAGCACGATCACCACCACCAGCGCGATGATCGGAAGGAGGATGGCGAGGATCGAGACGATGACCGCGCCGAGCCATTCGACGGTTGAGACGATGGGGTTTCCGACGCCGGCTGTGGTTGCACCGGAGAGGGCGCGGGTGGCGACCGTGGTTGTCTGGAAGATACCGGCAGCGCCGCCGCCGGCGATGAGGGCGGCGGTCCACTTCAGCGCGGGATCGAGGTTTCCGAAAGCGGCGGCGGCAACGACGGTGCCGGCGAGAACGGCGGCGGGCGACGCGACGGTGTCGAGGGCGTGGTCAATCCAGGGGATGTAGTAGCCGAGGATCTCGACGAGGGTCGCGGCGCCGAGGAGGGCGATGGCGGTGTTGCTGTCGAGCCAGGCGAAACCGGATGAGGGGTGAATGTAGCCGGCGCGAGCGGCGACGGAGCTGGCGAGCAACGGGACGAAGACGCGGAAGCCGCAAGCGGCGGCAAGGGCGATTCCGGCAGCGACAGCAACGATGATCTCCACGAAGATATTGTAGCTCATCCAACGGCCCGAGGGTGACGGCGAAGTGGCCGCGGATGAAGGTTTTTGACACGCTTTGTGGAATCTCTAACTTGTCATCGTGCTGTTCAACAGCTTCCAGTTCGCCCTGTTTCTGCCGATCCTTCTGGTGCTGTACTACGCGCTGGCGCGGCGCTGGCAGAACACGCTTTTGCTGGTGGCCGGGTATATCTTTTACGGTGCGTGGGATTGGCGATTTTGCTTCCTGCTGGCGTTCTCGACGGTGCTGGATTACACGCTCGGGCGGGCAATGGGCACGACGGAAGACGGGCGGCATCGTAAGGCGCTGATTGTTCTGTCGATCGTGGCAAACCTGAGCTTTCTTGGGTTCTTCAAGTACTTCAACTTCTTCGTCGATTCATTCGCGACGCTGGCGCACTCGATGGGGTTCAATCCGAACGTGCCGCTGCTGCGGGTCGTGCTGCCGGTGGGGATTTCGTTTTACACGTTTCAGTCGCTGGCTTACACGATCGACGTGTACCGGCGGGTATTTCCGCCGGAGAAGAATTTTCTCGATTACGCGACGTACGTGAGCTACTTCCCGCAGCTCGTGGCGGGACCGATCGAGCGGGCTCCCAATCTGCTGACGCAACTGAAGCGGCCGCGGGTGGTGGATGAAGAATGCATCTATCAGGGCGGGCTGCTGATGCTGATTGGATTTTTTAAGAAGCTCGCGATCGCGGACGCGGTTGCGCCGCACGTGCAGCTTGCGTTCAACAACGCGGAGAAGGGTTCGTGGGTGCTGCTCCTGGCTGGCATCTGGCTGTTCACCATTCAGATCTACTGCGATTTCTCCGGCTACACCGATATTGCGCGCGGTGTGTCGAAGCTGATGCGGATTAACTTGATGGAGAACTTTAATCAGCCTTACCTCTCCACAAACATCACGGAATTCTGGCGTCGCTGGCACATCTCGCTCTCGAGTTGGCTGCGCGATTACCTTTACATTCCACTGGGGGGAAACCGTAAAGGGCAGCTGAAGACGTACCGGAACCTCATGATCACGATGCTGCTGGGTGGCCTGTGGCACGGCGCGAGCTGGACCTTCGTCATCTGGGGCGGGCTTCACGGTCTTTATCTGGCAATTCACAAGATGATCATCGGGATTCGTCAACCGCTCCCGAGCGTGCGAGACGCCAGCGACTCTGTCGCGGTTCAACCTACGGTGATCAAGACGGAGCGGTGTGCCCACGCGGCGCCGTGGACGTCCCCGATTCTGTTTCTGTCCTTACTGCTCACGCTGCACCTGGTGATGCTGACGTGGATTTTTTTCCGCGCCCCAAGCCTTCGCGCGGCAGTGGATTATCTTCAGGGGATCGTCACGTTGCGGGGTTCTTCCGCCGGGCTTGCGGAATCCGTGAAGCTTGTTGGCTTTTACATCGCGCTAGTGCTCCTGGTTGACATTCCGATGTACCGCCGGAAGACGCACGTAGCGATGCTTGAGTGGAACTGGGTGACGCGCGGCGCGGTGGCCGCTGGGATGATCCTGCTGATCGTTCTGTTCGCGCCGAACAATGAGACGCCTTTCATCTATTTTCAGTTTTAGCACGCTGCGCGCGCCGAGGCGTGTACCGAAGGCGCTGCTGCTGACGGTGGCGCTGCTGGCGATGGCGGCCGCGGGCGCGCAGGTGGCGGTGCGCAGGGGGCTACTGAAGCCCGACCCGTCGCTGCATTCGCTGATCGGGGGTTACCGGAGCGATCTTAAAGCACACGACTATGACGTTTGGATGTTGGGCAACAGCATGCTGGAGTGGGGCGTGGATCCGGCTGAGTTTGAGAAGCTTACCGGGGAGAAATGCGTTGTTCTGGCGCACGGCTCGAGCACGCCCCGCGCGTCGGTGGTTCTGCTCCGCTATTACCTGAGAAATACGCGTCACCGCCCGAAGTCCGTGCTGCTGTTTTGTGCGGAAGACGACACGAATCGCAACGGCATCCGTGCTGAAGAATCGCAGCGTTATCTCGACTACATCGAGCGCAAGGAAAAGCCCACGCCGCTGGAGCGGGCGGCTCTCTACAGCGCCCGCAACAACCTCTCGGCGGCGCTTGCGAGACCCTTTGGCGGGATTGCGAGCCTCCCTGTCTGGCGCAAGCACTCGCGAACCGGGGACGAGGAGTATGACCCTGGAGACACCGAAGACATTGGCGTCTCCGCGTTTGCGCAGAAGCTACTGAAAAAGTTCAAGTACGATGATGGCGTCGTGGAGGAACTTGCGGCCACGGCGAAGCAATTCCTGATTCCGCACGTCGCGGTGATTGTTGTACCAACGACGGCAGTGAACGCGAAGCGGCATGACAAGCTGGTGCCGTACTTCACGTGCGCGCAGCTCCGTGCGTACCTCGCAAATACGTGCGCGAAGTACAACGTTCCGTTCATGGACCCGGGCGAACCGTCGAAACTGTACTGCAACTTTCGTGACGCGTATCACCTCAACGATACGGGGCGGCAGCGCTATACGGCTGTTGTGGCGAGCTGGTACCTCTCCCAGTCCGGCGATGCCGCGCAGACGGCCCGTGCGCAGCAGATTCGCGCGCAAGCGGTGCAAGCTATGAACGAGCTGGGGTTGGTGGGGCCGCTGCCATGAGTGTCGCGACTGAAGAACTGCTTTGTGCGAGCTGCGACTACAACCTGCGCGGCTTGGATGGGGGCGCAACATGCCCAGAGTGCGGCCGGCCGGTCATGTTCACGCTGATGAAGCACGCGATGCGCTTCGGGTGGCTCGATGGCCTCGCGCGTGGCGCGTACTGTCTCGCTGCGTCGGTTGTATGGGATTTTGCGATCATCTTCATGGTGCTGATTTTCCAATTCCCCTGGCATTACGCGCTGCTGCTGCATGTGGTGTCGATTCTTGTTGGCGGCTTTGGCGCGTGGGGATTCTTCTCGGCGGATCCCGCGAAAGATCGAAGCGATCGCCTGGCTACCGCGGGCAGAGTTGCGTGTGTTGCCACCGCAGTCCTTGATTTGCAGCTGTCCGCAGCAACGGCGGGCGCGATGTTCGGGATCGCGCCCGGTATGGGGTTAAACCGAATGCGCCTGCCGCTCTGGTTTTTCTTCGCCAGCTTTGCCACGGAATGCGCAGTGCTGTTTCTGCACGCGTCCCGCGTTGCAATGCTCGTCTCGGACCACAGCGGAAAGGTGCAGGCGAAGTTACTCGCCGTACTGGCAATCGCAGCAATTGCAGGAATGGCGACTGCCATCACCTCACCTACCCCTGATCTTCGCGCGCTGATCATTGGCGGCATCTTTGCTGCCGCCACGAGCATCTGGAGCGTGATCTTTTTCATTTTGTTCGGACGGAGGTTGAGTCGCGAATCCGAACAATTTGATCCTTTCCCGCAGATCCCGAACGTGGGGCGAAAGCCTTCATGAGCAATCTCCTCCCGCTTACACTACAAGCCTCATGAAGATCGCTTGGCTGCTCACTCTCTTGTTAACCACGGCGCTCTCAGCCGCCCCTGCGACACAACCGGGCCCGTGGAAGATTGACGGAAGGCCGTCGCACCCGATTGTCTACGTCGACCGGAATGATCTTGCGCGCGCGAGGAAGAACGCGGAGACATCGTGGGGCAAAGCGTTCGCTGAGCAACTCATCAACGAAGCGAATGTCTGGGCAAGCAAATCGGGCCAGGACGTTGTGACGCTAATCCCGGCGCCCGGCGCGTGCTTCGCGTATGGCTTTTCCGGTTGTCCTATTTGCGGATCGACCATGGGCACGTGGGGTTCGAGCGGTTGTTCGCTCAGCGATCCTGGACACATCGCATGCCCGAAAGGGCATCGACTGCCGGACGACGAACATCCCGACCCTGGCACCGGTTGGCGCGATCACACGGGCAAGCTCTTCTACTTCGTCGGCGCGTACAACAGCTTTGTATCTGAGCAACTGCTGGAAGCGCTGAATGATCTCACCGATGCGTTTGCACTGACGGGCGACCGCCGTTACGCGGAGAAGGCCGCGCTCCTTCTCGATCACCTCGCGCGCATCTACCCCTCGTGCAACAAGGGATCCTGGGATTATCCGTCAGATCCGCCTTCTGGTCGGTTCAATCGACCCTGGTATCAGGTCGCACGGACGCTGATCAGCTACGCGAATCACTATGACATTCTGATGTCATGCGACGCGCTGGATGCGCCGTCGTCGGTGCCGGGGCTGACGCGTCGGGGGAACATCGAGCAGAACCTTCTGCTCAACGGGGCGCGATACTGCTACGACCGCTCGCTGGAACACCCGGCGCTACACAATGGCCAGTGCGATTACATGCGCGGGTGCATGGTAGTCGGGGCGGCGATGGGGGTTCCGGCGCTGATTGAGCATGGCGTCCACAGTCCGACCGGCATCTACTCGATGCTGGAGAACAACATCGATCGCGACGGCCAATACTACGAGACCTCTTCGCTCTACTCGCACCACACGCGCTACCTGTATATGGATGTGGCGGAGATCCTGCACAACTACTCGGACGCGCAGCGACTCGGTGGGATTCATCTCTTTGATCATCCCCGTTTCCGAGCGTTCTTTACGTTGCCGCAGTCGCGGATCACGGTGAACGGGATGCTGGCGACACTGGGCGATGATGCGCCGAATGTCTCAACCACCAAGCCGGCATCGCCGGTCGCGGTGGCCGACGTCGCTTACCTGGAGCACCTGCTGGCGCTTGCGAAAGACGCTACAGATCAGCAGCGACTGGCGGATTTGCTGCGTGGAGCGACGCGCGGCAATGTTGACGCGGCCCGCGCGGGCGCGCCAAAAAGCGAGCGCACGTGGCTTCTGTTCCATGGACGAGATCTTCCCGCTCTTCTTCCAGCCGCGGGGGATGAGGACGATGCTCCGATCCATCCCCTGTCCAACTCCCCCCTGACCTCCTCCGACCTCCTCACGCAAAAAGGGATCGCCATCCTCCGCTCGAGCACCACCCCTACCGCGATTACCCTGCGGTTTGGGCCCACGCTCAACCATGGACACTTCGACGAGATGGGCATCAACCTCTACGCCCTCGGCCGGCAGCTCAGTTACGATCTTGGATATGGCCTGGGCTCCACGCACACACAGGTGGGATGGGCGAAGCAAACGGCATCGCACAACACGGTGCTCGTTAACGAGACGCCTCAGCTGCGGGCAGCAGGCGCTGGTGGATCGCTGGAACTGTTTGCCGATCTTCCGGGCGTGAAGCTCGTGCAAGCGGATGATCCGGGCGCCTATACGTCTGAGAAGGTTTCACGGTATGCGCGCATGGTCGCGCTGATCGATGCCTCACCTGATTCGTCCTATGTCTTCGACGTCTTGCGAATTATCGGCGGCGACAAACACGACTACATCGATCACGCGCCGACGACGCAGCTTGCGGTGGAAGGTGTCGCTCTTGCTCCGCCGCGTAAAGGTTCGCTTGCTGGTGAAGACATCGACCACGGCGCCAAGCAAGGTCCCGACGGTGACGTCATCGGCGTATCGAACAAGCCGTACTGGAACCCGCCGCCCGGAAACGGTTTTGGCTTCCTCATGAACCCGCGGGTTAGCCAACGGGAGCACAGCGGCTCTGGCGCGGGAACGATCAGCGCGACGTGGAACATCGACGGCAAGGCGCACCTCGCCCTGACGCTTTTGCCAATGACGCAAACGCAGCTCATGACCGCCAGCGCTCCCGGGATTTACCCGAAGTTTCCGCGTGCGGGCTATGTCTATGCGCGTCGCGCGGGAAGCAATCTCTCCTCCACGTTTGCGGCGATCCAGGAACCGTTTGGCAGCAAATCCGTGGTCAAAGAGATCATCTCCCTGACCGATCCTCTTGAATCCGCCGCCGACCCTGTTGCCGTGAAAGTGACGCTCACCACCGGACGAACCGACTATCTTTTTCATGCCCCCACCGATTCGGCGCAGAGAGTTTCAGATGGGGCGCGAACGTTCACCTCCGCCGCCCGCTTTTCGCGTGTTTCGCTGGACAACTCAGGTATCTCCCACGCTTCGTTCGTCGCCGGGACCTCTCTTTCGTTTGATGACGTGGTCCTGTCGGTCCCTGCTGCGGCCTATACAGGGACGTTTTTCGAGATCGATCTTGAAAAAAACATCCTCGTCACTCGTACACCTCTTCCGGAAGGCGATGTGCTTGCTGGGCAGTTCATCATGATCAGCAATCCCGGCTACTCCCGCAGCACCACGTATCGGATCGCGCGCGTTGCGCGAACTCAGCGGGCGATGGTGGATTGTTGGGCAGTTTATCTGGCGCCGACGACGATGGTGCTGGCGCGGGCCCACATGGATCGCGTGCCGCCGAGCGGAGATCGGCAGACGCTGGCGAACATCATTCCGCTGGAATACGCCAAGAGCCTGGCGCACAAGTCGACCGGTTTCTTCAAGGGCAAACGCATCATCCGCGCCGATAAGCCGAGCGAAGGCAGTGGTCATGTCATCGACATTAAGGGAGATGATGGCACCACCATCACTGTTCAGTCGCGCGTCCCCTTCACGACCGCTGGTGGCCTGCTGATTTACGACGTTCAGGATTCGGACACGTTCGCGATCCCGACGTTCGCAACGATTTCTCGCAGCGATGATTCGACCTTTAACTACCAGTGCAACGCGCCGCTGACGATTCAAACTGCCCGTGGAACGGCGACGCTTCCACCAGCCCGAAATCCGAAACCCACGCAACTTCCTTGAGCACTATGACCACGATCGCAACACCAATTCCGCTTCCCACACAACCGGCGAGGCCCCTTGGCAAGGGGCGAGCGGCGGCCATCACGGTGGGCACAATTCTGCTGCCGCTGGTGGCGTACTTGCTTTTCAGCACGATCTACATCACGGCGTGGTACGCGGCGACGCATCATCAAGGCCAGCCGCCGGCGCGGGTGATCGTGCACTCGATGTTCATCGCGCTGCCGCCGGGGTACCTGCTGACGCTGTTGATCCTCTGGCTGACGCAGCGGCGCTTCGGCACCTTTGCGGAAATCTTCAACACACACTCGCGGTCGCCGCTGATCGAAATCGCCGTCGGCATCGCGCTTGGGGCCGCATGGATCGCGTTCTACGGATCGGGCGTCGTCCCCTTCGAGGACATGTTCGTGCTGAACAAGGAGAAGCTCCTCTCGATGCCGGCTTCGCTTAGCGCGGGTTTTGGCGAGGAGTTGTTCTTCCGCGGCTTCCTGTTGTTTATTCTTACCCGCGCCCGCGCGAGCAATACAACGAAGATCATCGTTTCCGCTATTGCCTTTGGCGTAGCGCACATGCTCTGGGGACCGGTTGCCATGTTCTGGACGATGGTTCTGGGCGCAACGCTCGCGGGCGTGACGGTCTGGCGAAGAAGCGTCTGGGCTGCGATTATCGCACACACGCTGCTCGACCTGTGCATCGAGCCGGCGCTGTTTTACAACGCGATGCAGCATGCGTCGCAACGTCATTAGGCCAGGACACTTCATGAATCGACGCCGATTTCTTCAATCCATTGCCGCCGGCGCGGCGCTGTCCGTGCTGGGCGCGAAACAGAAGAGCAGCGGCACGACGAGCGCGCCCTCGACGGCGCCAACGACCGTGCCTGGGGACTTGGCGTGGAATGATGTCAGCAAGTGGCCAATTGAAGGCCGCGCCTTCGCGGATACGGAATTGCCCTTTGATCGCCTGCCCGCCCGCGCCAAGGGCGTGGTCCGGCCGGAGGTGTGGAGTCTTTCACGTCACAGCGCGGGGATGTCGTTTCGGTTTGAGTCCGACGCGCCGGAGATTTACGTTCGCTACGTGCTGCTCAACGAAAACCTCGCGATGCCGCACATGCCCGCCAGCGGCGTCTCCGGGCTCGATCTTTACGGCGAGATCGACAACCGCTGGCAGTACATCGCAACGCATCAGCCGCGCACCGCGTCGCCGAGCATTCGCCTCGCGTCGAACCTTCTCGCGAGCAAGCGGAAGTACCTGATTAACTTGCCGCTTTACAATGGCGTGAAGTCGATGGGAATCGCTGTCACGAGCGGCTCGACCATGACTCCAGTTCCCGCCCGCACGAGCAAACCCATTCTGTTTTACGGCACCTCGATTACACAGGGCGGCTGCGCGTCGCGTCCCGGGATGGCGTTCACCAACATCCTCTCCCGCCGGCTGGATCGGACGATCCTGAACTTCGGGTTCTCGGGTAATGGGCGGCTGGAGACGGAAGTCGTGCGCTTCCTGGCGGAAATCGATGCCGCCCTGTTCGTCCTCGACTGCAATGCCAACACCACGCCGGAGCAGATCGCGGAGCGCACGGAGCCCTGCATTACCCTGGTGCGGGAGAAGCATCCGGAGCTGCCCATCTTGCTGCTGGAGTCTCGGACGTTTGCCAGCGCCCCACACTTTGCCAATCTTCAGCTCGAGTACGAGCGGAAGCATGCGGCAATGAAATCGATCTACGACCGGCTGCACGAAAAGGACAAGCACCTGCACTACCGGACCGGCGATGACCTCATCGGCGAGGACGACGAAGGGACCGTGGATGGTTCGCACCCGACGGACCTGGGCATGATGCGGTATGCCGACGCGCTGGAGCCGACGATTCGCACGATCGTTAGCTGAGGATCGTTTCGATGGTCGCGCGGGTGTCGTTCAGGTCGAGCTGCGTGGAGTCATTGCCGGTTCCGCCGTAGACGGTGTCGAGAGTCGCATCCTTGGCGTAGAGGTAATCGTCACCGGATTGGCCGTAGAGGATGTCGTTACCGGCTTCGCCCCAGAGGCGGTCGGTGGATGAGCCGCCGTCGAGCAGGTCGTTTCCGTCGCCGCCGTAGAGGCGATCCTTACCCGCTTCACCATACATCTGATCGTGACCGCCGTTCCCACCGAGGCGGTCATCACCGAGGCCGCCGAACACTGAATCTTTCCCGGCCCCGCCTGCGAGGGTGTCGTTGCCTGCGCCGCCGGTGATCTTGTCGTTACCGTTGTTGCCGTAGAGATAGGCGGGAACGAGGACGGAGCTGTCGAGCGTGATGACGTCATCACCGTCGCTGCCGTCGAGGGAGATTTTGCTGACGTCTTTGCCTGAGAGTGTGCTGGCGGTGCCGTTGCGGTTGACGGTATAGGCGCCGCCGGCGTAGGTGATGGTGATCTTGTCGGCGGCGCCCGTGCCCTGCACGGTCAGCACGCCGCCGATGACGCTGGCGAAGCTTGCAGGCGGATCGACGGGCGTCGATGGCGAGCCGCTGCCCCCCCCACCCGGCACGAAGTCGCGCTTCACGTTCTGTGAGCCGATGACGACATTGCCGTAGCTGATTGGATTGGTTAGGCCGGTCCCGGCGGCGGTGACGTTGTACGTTCCTGAGGTCAGCGGAAGCGAATAGCCGCCCGACGATGAAGTCGCCACCGCGAAGGGCGCGTTGTCGCTCGTGCGCGTGGCGACGATCGTGACGCCCGGTAAACCTTCGCCGGGGGTGTAGAAGTCGTCGTTGTCATTGTCGACGTAGGCGACGCCGGTGAGGAAGACGCTGGAGCCGGAAGTGGCGAAATCCTCGGTCGCCATCGCGACGTTGTAGCCGTTGAACGCGCCGGTGACGATCCCGGCGCCGATCTCGCGGAACGCGCCGTTCATCAGGTTGGTGCGGTGACCGCGGCCGGGGATTTCAAGGTCCGTGAACAGGCCGTTGTGGTTTTTCAGGGTGCTGGCTTTGACGTTGATGGTGCCGGTGGTTCCGTCGTAGGCGATGTTTTCGCCGTAGGTCCAGGAGCCGGTGAAGCTGTAGCCCGCGTTCTGCATGCGCTGCTGCGGGTTGGTGCCGCTGGCGCCGGTGTGGGCGAAGGTGTCGTTGTCGACCATCCACTGGCTGTGCTTGCGGGCAGCGTCGGTGATGGTGGGGTTGATCGCGAGCGGCTGCTTGGCGGCGGAGGAGATGGTGCCGGGGGAGAGCCCTTCGTTCAGATCGATTCCATTGCGGCTCGCTTCGGCGGTCGGGTTGGCGCGGGCGCGGTTGATCAGCTCCACGAGATATTGCTCGACGTCAGAGGGAGTGACGGTGGCGAAAAGACGGCGGGGCTCGAGCGAGAACATCAACGGCAAACTGCGGGGGTACTGCATAGGAAAGTTATCGGAAGAGAGTCCATCTTAACTCCAGAAGGGAGACTCCTCGAAGCTCCAAACAGAAAAGCTTCAAGCTCCAAATAACGGGGAAACCAGAGCAAGCAGAAACAGGCGCGCCGCTGTTGGCCTGATTGGTCTTCTTGGGTCTGATTCTTTGGAGCTTGGAATTTCCGCCCGGTTGGAGCTTGTATTCTCCCGTTTGCCCCGCCTATCCTCCCGCAAGCCGCCCGCATCCTCCCGTGCGGGCGGCGCATCCTGCCGTTTGTCCGCAACATCCTCCCGTGAACCCGCAGCATCCTCCCGTTTTTCCCCGACATCCTCCCGTGAACGCCCAACATCCTCCCGTGAACGCCGAGAATCCTCCGGTTTGTGCGCCGGATCCTCCCGTGAACGGCACACATCCTCCCGTTTTCCCCGAGAATCCTCCCGTTTGTCCGGCGCAAACTCCCGTTTGTTCATGCCGATAACCGCGCTCCCCGAGCGATCAACGCGGCATGGGCGGTTTTATCGGAAGAGATGGAACACAGAGGCACAGAGGCACGGAGAAGAGTTATTTGGAACTAGGATGAACACGGATGAACGCGGATAGACGATGAACGCCGATAACCTCTGGCTGAGAGCTGACGGCTGAGAGCTAAAAGCTTGTTTGTCCACGAATCTTCACGAAGGGACACGAATGATCCTGCGCCCTGTGATAGAACTCATCCGTCCGCTACCATGTTTGCCGCAGGCATTTCTGCCAGAGGGCACGGGCAAGCATGGCAACGTCGCGGGAGTCGCTGCTTCAGGATTTCGTCGACTGGTGCGCGCAGCACATCACCGGGGATGAGAAGGGTGAAGCACAGACTTTCGTCGAACGCCTTTTTATAGCGTTTGGTCAGAAAGGCGCACGCGATGTGGGAGGAACATTCGAAGAGCGCATCAAGCAGCTCTTCGACGAGACAAAGAAAACCAGCTTCGCCGACTACGTCTGGAAACCTGTCGTGCTGATCGAGATGAAGAAGCGCGGCACCGACCTCGCGAAACACCGCCAACAGGCGTTCGACTACTGGACCCACATCGCCCCCGGCCGCCCGAAGTACGTCGTGCTTTGCAACTTCGACGAGTTCTGGGTCTACGACTTCAATACCCAGC
>DASVUC010000246.1:0-4926 GCA_036387255.1 Tepidisphaeraceae bacterium
GGCGGCATTTCCGCTTCATCTTGACAGCCTGTGGCAGGGGTCGTAGGACTGTCACATGGAACACTCCAAGATTGTCACAGACGGCATCACCTTCGATGACGTGCTGCTGATTCCGGCTAAAAGCGAGTTTATTCCCACCCAAACCGACACGCACAGCAAGCTGACCCGCGCCATCGAGCTGAACATCCCGCTCATCTCTGCGCCGATGGATACCGTAACCGAAGCGGCGCTGGCGATCGCGCTGGCGCAGGAGGGGGGGTTGGGGGTAATCCACAAGAACCTTTCGGCCGAGAACCAGGCGCGCGAGGTGGAGAAAGTGAAGCGGAGCGAGAACGGCGTGATTGTCGACCCGATCACGCTGCCGCCGACGGCTTCGGTGGGGACGGCGCGGCGGGTGATGCGGGAGTACAACGTCAGCGGAATCCCGATTGTTTATGGTGCGGACGAATCAAACATCGCGCGCCGACATCATGGCGGCAGCGGTGGCGGGGACGGCGTGCAGAAGCCGCTGAAGCTGGCGGGGATCATGACCCGCCGGGACCTGAAGTTTCAGGAAGATGATTCGCGCAGCATCGGCGAGGTGATGACGCGGGAGAATCTCATCACCGCGCCTGAAGAAACCACGCTCGAAGAAGCCGAGCGGATTCTGTACGAAGCAAAGGTGGAGAAGCTGCTGCTGGTTGATCGCGACCGCAACCTGGCCGGTCTGATCACCATGCGCGACATCGACAAGCTGCATCAGTTTCCCAATAGCTGCAAAGACAAACGTGGGCGCCTGCGCGTGGGGGCGGCTACGGGCGTGAAGGACTTTGCTCGCGTCGAGCTGCTGATCAAGGCGGATGTGGACGTGATCGTCGTCGACACGGCGCATGGCCATTCCCAGAACGTGCTGGACACGGTGCGCGAGATCAAGAAGAACTGGAACATCCAGCTGATCGCGGGAAACATCGCGACGGCGGAAGCGGCGCGGGATCTGATCGAGGCGGGGGCGGATGGGGTGAAGGTGGGGATCGGGCCAGGCGCCATCTGCACGACGCGGATCGTCAGCGGCGTGGGTGTGCCGCAGATCACCGCGATCATGAATGCGTGCTCTGTTGCTGAACCAGCGGGTGTGCCGGTCATTGCCGATGGTGGGATTCGTCACTCAGGTGATATCGCCAAGGCCATCGCCGCGGGCGCAAGCTGCGTGATGATGGGGTCCTTGTTTGCGGGTCTGGACGAATCGCCGGGAGAACTCGTCATTCACCAGGGCCGGCGCTACAAGACGTATCGCGGGATGGGGTCCATGGGGGCGATGATCCAGGGATCGGCGGACCGTTATGGGCAAGGAGGAGTGCGTGATCGCGGGAAGCTGGTGCCCGAGGGTGTTGAGGGGCGCGTGCCTTATCGCGGGCCGTTGAGCGATTTCGTATACCAACTGGTTGGCGGCTTGAGGGCCGGGATGGGGTACTGCGGGACGCGGAGCATCGAAGAGCTGCGCAAGAACGCTCGCTTCTGCCGAATCACCGCCGCCAGCATGGCGGAGAGCCATCCGCACGACATCACGATCACCAAGGAATCGCCGAATTATACGGTGGATTACGCGACGGAAGGGTAGAGCCGCAACCAGGAGGAGGCGGTGGGACGCGGGAAAGTGAACGTGGTTCGTGTGCGTTGTAAGCGGAGGGGGCCGCTCGCCGGCGCTAGCATGCATGTTACTTGCGGATTTCGTTGAAGCGCCACTATGATCGGGCACGTGAGATCGCTGCTTGCGAGCATCCTATTGATCATGCTGATTGGTTGCGCCTCGCACAGCGGTGCGACTACGAAGCCATCCAACACCCGTCAGCGGCAGGATGCGGCGTTGCACGATCCGTTCAAGTATAAGCCCGACATGGGCGAAGCCGATATCTCAGGCGGTGACGTCGGTCATCTGGATCGCGGTGGAATGCGAAGGGATGTGGATCATGTTTTCAATCCGTAAAGGTGCGGTGGCGGCTTTAGCGCTGGCGGCGGTGGCGGGGTGCCGGACGACGGTGAACAGTGCGCAGAAAGCTGATCTGAACACCACGCCGCTCGTCGTGGACGAGGCGATGCAGAAGCGGGATTGGGACCGCTCGGTCGCGCATTATGCCAACGGCGACACGCTCGCGGGGCCCAGCCTGATTGTGATCGAGACCAGCGCGCCTGATCCGTATCAGCGGTTGGCGGATCCAGTGGTGAACATTGTTAATGACGCGATGATCCCCGTAACGACGATCCTGTTTCCGCCCTGGAAAGATGTGATTTACCAAGGCGTGCAGACGCCGCCGACGTATACCGCCCAGCCGGCGCCGCGCGAGATCCGCTGATCTTGCAGCTGGGATGAGCGGGTCGCTCATGCACTTTTAAAATCCAAAAAGCAAAAGACCCCGGCTTCGGACCGGGGTCTTTTCTTGGTTGGGTAGAGCGTTGCTGTTACATCTGATGGGCCGACTTGTGCAGCGTCTTGCTCTGCACGGGCCGCTTGCTGCTGGTGTGCAGCTGGCGTGCGGGGGTCTTGTGGCTCGCGAGCTTGCTCGCGACGTGCTTGGATGCCGTCTTTGGCTGGGTGCGGACGTGGGTCAGCTTTGAGTTCTTCCGGTGCGTCGTGTGCAGCGTGCGATGGCCGGACTTGGTGTGGCTCGCGGTGCGGTGCTTCGACAAAACGGCGCGACGTGTGACCGCGGTCGCTGCTTTGCGCGGGGCTGTGGACTGCTTCACCGCCTGCTTGTTCTGCGGCTTGCTCTGGACCGTGGCGTGCTGCCTGGCGGACGTGGTGTGGCGATGCGTGGCAGCATTCGTGGCGACGGGGACGCTGGCGACGGCGAGCAGGCCGGCGGCCATCCACGCGATCAGGCTCTTGGAAATCATGAAGCACTCCTTTGCAAGGTCGAGTCGCCGATGGCGCGTCTGACTCCAGACTGCTTCGGCCGACGTAGCTGTTATCGGACACGCTACGGCTGCCGACTTGAAAGGAAATGCTTCGCCATTGCCGGCAGATTACTTCAAGTTCTGCTCGAAGAACTGCTTCATCGCCTGCCAGGATTTCTCGTCGGCTTCTTTGTTGTAGCCGATGCCCTTGATGCCGACTTTGTCAGCGTTGGGATTGGTGAACGCATGCACGGCGTCGGGGTAGCGCTCGATCTTCACGTCTGCGCCGACGTTCTTCATCTCCTGCTCGAACTTCTTCACCTGCTCGGGCGGGACCATGGGATCGGCGTCGCCCGTGAGGACGAGCACCTTGGCCTTGATCTGTCCTTCGTGCGGGGGCTGGGGGAAGTCGAGGCCGCCGTGGAAGCTGACGACGCCTTTGAGAGGCGCGCCAGTGCGCGCGGCTTCCAGCACGGCGGTACCGCCGAAGCAGTAGCCGATGGCCGCGAGCTTGTCGCTGTCAGCCTGCTCCTGCTTCTTGAGCTCATCGACCGCGGCTTGGACGCGGGTGCGGAGCAGCTCGCGATCGCCGCGGAATTTGCCGGCGAGTTCACCCGCGCGCTTCGGATCCGTCGTCGTCTCGCCGTTGCCATAAATGTCGGCGGCGAAGGCGACGTAACCGAGTTCCGCGAGCATGTCGGCGCGGTGCCTGGGATAGTCCGTCAGGCCCCACCATTCCGGAACGACGACTACCCCGGGTCGCTTGCCGGTCTTGGCGTCATCGTAAACGAGATAGCCCTTCAGCGTGGCGTCCCCCTGCTTGTAGTCGATCTGTTTCTTTACCAGCTCCGCGCGCGACACGTTCGCTGCCAGCAGCAGAGCGATGAGGGCAACTGCAACATTCCTCTTGATCATTTCGCCTCCTTTAACAGTGAACTTCTCATATACCCGCGGCATCCGAGAAGCGGAAGATTCGTTTAAATGGTCCGTGTAGGGGCAACACGAGTCTTGTCCCTACAATAGGCACATGCAGGTATTGCAGGGAATCGCAGGATTGAAGCAGGTGCCGGCGGGGGCGGTGCTGTCGATTGGCAACTTCGACGGAATTCATCTGGGCCATCGCAAGCTGCTGGAGATGGCGAAGGAATATCGCGCGCGTGACGGCGGTGAAATTGCCGTCGTGACCTTTGAGCCGCACCCCCTGACGGTGCTGAAGCCGGAGATCGCGCCGCCGCGCCTGACGCCCGCGTATCAAAAGCAGAAGCTCCTGGAATCACTTGGCGTCGCCCACTATGTCATCCTCCCGCCGACGCAGGAAATCCTGAATCTGACGGCCGAGACCTTCTGGCAAATCCTGCGGGACGACGTGCGCCCGCGCCACATGATCGAGGGAAACAGCTTCACCTTCGGCAAAGGTCGCGGCGGGACGATCCAGCGCCTGCGCGAGTGGTCGCAAGGCACGCCGATTGAGCTTCACATCCTGCCGGCGGTGGAGGCGGTGCTGCTGGATCTGACGGTGGTGGAAGTGAACAGTTCGCTCATCCGCTGGCTGATTGCGCAGGGACGCGTGCGCGATGCCGCGATCTGCCTGGGAAGGACTTACCAATTGCATGGCACGGTGGTGCAGGGGCACCAGCGAGGCCGCACGATCGGCATGCCGACGGCGAACCTGAAGTGTGACGATCAACTCGTGCCGATGGAGGGCGTGTACGCGGGCCGGTGCGTCATTGGTGGTGAGGAGTTCATCGCGGCAATATCCATCGGCACCATGCCGACGTTTGGCGAGAACGCCCGCCAGGTCGAGGTGCACGTGCTGGGTTTTTCAAGAGATCTGTACGGTCAGCAGCTCGACGTGCAGATGGTGGACTGGGTGCGCGCGCAGGTGCGCTTCAACGGGGTCGAGGCGCTGAAGGAGCAGATGCGAAGGGATTTAGTCTGGATCCGGGGGCGAAGCGGGCTGGATCCGTCGCGGGCGCTGGTGGAAATTTAAACGACTTTAAGCCCGTGCGTCGCTAGGCTTTTGTTCTTTCACTCACTCAGCAAGTGCACTGGTCT
>DASVUC010000247.1:0-5554 GCA_036387255.1 Tepidisphaeraceae bacterium
GAGACCTCGCCTCGTCCCCTTCAGCTTCTTGATCCTGTTGAGGTAAATGTTATGGTCTCCCCCTCCGACGACCGCGACGGCCGACCCATCCTCTTCCGCCACAACCACAACGTACACGAACTCCGCCACGCCATCGGCCCCGAACGTATCAGCGGCGAATGGTGGCGAGGTCACCACAAAACCCGCGACTACTTCGAAGTCGAAGACCAGCAAGGCAAACGCTTCTGGCTCTTCCGAGTCAACGAAACCCACAAATGGTTCCTGCACGGAACCTTCACTTAATGAACCACGAAGTCACGAAGCCCACCAAGCGGTACTTGATCTACTGAAATCGCCCCCTTCGTGCCCTTCGTGTCTTTGTCGTGAAAAATCTTCTTCCTCATGCCCGAATCCCCCCAGGACAAAATCCGCCTCGTCCCGGAACCTCCTCCCGAGCAGTTCCAGCCCTCGCTCACGCCCTACGTGGAGCTGGATGTCACCACCAACTTCACCTTCCTCACCGGCGCATCCCACGCAGATGAACTCGTCCTCCAGGCCGCCCGCTCAGGCCACCGCGCCATCGCCGTCACCGACACCAACACCCTCGCCGGCGTCGTCCGCATGTTCGACGCCGTCCGCCAAATCTCCGAGACCGGCACCGGCTGGGCTCCCAAGCTCATCATCGGCTCGCGCCTCGTCTTCGACGACGCCCCCGACCTGCTCGTCTGGGCCCCCGACCGCCAGGCCTACGCGCGTCTCTGCCGACTCCTCACCATCGGCCGCCGACGCGCACCCAAAGGCGAATGCCTCCTCCACCTCAGCGACTTCCTCGAACATTCCGAAGGCCTCCTCGCCGGTGTCGTCCCCAGCAAACCTTTCGTCAAAACCGCACGCGTCATGCGCCATCTCACCGACGCCCTCGGCCGCGAACGCCTCAGCGTCATCATCAGCCGCGTCTACGGCGCTGACGATCAAACCCGCATGCGCAACATCGCCGGCCTCGCCAAGCGCTTCAACATCCCGCTCCTGGCGACCAATGCCGTCCATTACCACGAGCCCAACCGCCGCGCTCTCCAGGACGTCCTCACCTGCGTCAAGCACAAATGCTCGATCCAGCAGGCCGGCTTCAAGCTCTGGCCCAACGCCGAGCGATATCTCAAATCGCCCGAGCAAATGCATCGCCTCTTCGCCGATTACCCCGGCGCCATCCACCGCGGCTTGGAGATTGCCGACCGCTGCACTTTCTCCCTCGATGAGCTCCGCTACGAATACCCCGACGAAATCGTCCCCGCCGGCAAAACCCCCATCCAGTACCTCACCGACATCACCTGGCAAGGCGCCCACGAACGTTACCCCGACGGCATCCCCGATCGCGTCCGCGGCCTGGTCAATCACGAACTCGCGCTGATCCAGAAACTCAATTTCGAAGCCTACTTCCTCACCGTCTACGACATCATGAAATTCGCCCGCTCCCGAGACATCCTCTGCCAGGGACGAGGCTCCGCCGCCAACAGCGCCGTCTGCTACTGCATCGGCGTCACCAGCGTGAACCCCGACAAGTTCGATCTCCTCTTCGAGCGCTTCGTCTCCGCCGCCCGCAATGAACCCCCCGACATCGATGTCGATTTCGAACACGAGCGCCGCGAAGAAGTCATCCAGTACATCTACGAAAAGTACGGCCGAGAACGCGCCGGTATGACCGCCACCGTCATCACCTACCGCGGAAGAAGCGCCGTCCGGGACGTTGGCAAAGCGCTCGGCTTAGGCCTCGACGTCGTCGACCAACTCGCCAAACGCCTCGACTGGTGGCACCGCGGAACCCTCAGCGAATCCCAACTCCGAGAATCCGGCATCGACCCGAATGACTCAACCGTCACTCGCCTGGTCCACCTCACCGCCCAACTCCTCGGCTTCCCCAGACACCTCTCCCAACACACCGGCGGCATGGTCATGACCCGAGGCCCGCTGTGCGAAATGGTCCCCATCGAAAACGCCTCCATGGAAGACCGAACCGTCATCGAATGGGACAAAGACGACATCGACGCCGTCGGAATCCTGAAAGTCGATGTTCTTGCACTGGGAATGTTGACTGCGCTGTCGAAAGGGTTGAAGTTTATTAACCAAAGGCACGAAGGCACGGAGGCACGGAGGCACGAAGTGAGGGGAGAAGGGAAGGAGGCAAGTGGAGAAGATTCGAACGTATCGGGATCTGGTGGCATGGCAGAGAACAATGCAGTTGGTTCAACATGTCTACCAAGTCACTACGAAGATGCCGGAGACCGAACGATTTGGCCTAACAAACCAGATGAGACGTGCTGCGGTGTCGATTCCTTCCAACATCGCAGAAGGTTATGCAAGACAAACGACTGCGGATTACATCAAGTTCCTTCGCTTGGCGCGGGGATCAATGGCGGAACTCTCCACACAAGTAGAGATTGCAACCAACTTAAAGATGCTCCCTCCATCCCCGCGCCTAATGGATCTCCTGGAGGAATCAGATCGAATTCTTCAGGGTCTCATCCGGAGCCTGGAGGAGAAGCTGCAAAAGCGCAAACGAGCACCCTCACCAAACAACTCCTAGCTCCCTGTTCCCCCTCCTCCCTCCCTTCGTGCCTTCGTGCCTCCGTGCCTTCGTGCCTCGAATTACACACCCTCCCCTCCGAAGATCCCCTCGTCTACGACATGTGCTCCGACGCCGACACCGTCGGCGTCTTCCAAATCGAATCCCGCGCCCAGATGTCCATGCTCCCCCGCCTCCGCCCCGAACGCTTTTACGACTTGGTGATTGAGGTGGCGATTGTGAGACCAGGTCCGATTCAAGGCAACATGGTCCATCCTTATCTGCAAAGAAGAGAACTCCTCCGCCAAGGCCGCGCCGACGAAATCACCTTCGAGTCCGATGAGCTCAAAGACGTCCTCTCCCACACCCTCGGCGTCCCGCTCTTCCAGGAACAAGCCATGCGCGTCGTCATGGTCGCCGCCGGGTTCACCGCCGACGAAGCCGACAAACTCCGCCGCGCTATGGCCGCCTGGCGGCGCAACGGCGTCATCGACACCTTCTACCCGAAGATCATCAACGGCATGCTCGACAACGGCTACACCCGCGATTTCGCCGAGCGCGTCTTCGAGCAGATCCGCGGCTTCGGCGAATACGGCTTCCCCGAATCCCACGCCGCCAGCTTCGCACTGCTCGTCTACGCCAGCGCCTGGATCAAACGCCACCACCCCGCCGCCTTCTGCGCCGCCCTGCTCAACAGCCAACCCATGGGCTTCTACGCCCCCGCCCAAATCATCCGCGACGCCAAAGAGCACGGCGTCACCATCCTCCCCGTAGACATCAACCACTCCGACTGGGATTGCACGCTTGAAGAAAGGCACGCAGGCACAAAGGCACACAGGCACGAAGGGAGGGAACAGGCAACAGAGAAAAGTGATCAACGTGCTCCCACAATCCCCTCTTCCCTCTCTCCCTCTCCCCTCACTCCGTGCCTTCGTGCCTCCGTGCCTTCGTGCCTCTCAACAAACAAATCCCTCTGGGGCAAATCCGGCCCCGCCGTCCGACTCGGGCTCCGCCGCATCAAAGGCCTCAAAGCCGCCCACGCCGACCTCCTCACCACCGTCCGCAAGCGCATCGGCCCCTTCACCTCCATCCCCCACCTCCACCACTCCACTGGCATCTCCACCTCCACCCTAAGACTTCTCGCCGAAGCCGACGCCTTCTCCTCCCTCGGCCTCACAAGAAGACAAGCCCTCTGGCAAGTCATGGAACTTTCCGACGAAAACTTCCCTCTGTTCCCAGATCCCTCCGACACCCCTTCGTGCCTCAGTGCCTCCGTGCCTTCATGCCTTCCCCAAATGCCCCTCGGCCAGGAAGTCATGACCGACTACTGCACCCTCGGCCACTCGCTCAAATCCCACCCGCTCGCCCTCGTGCGCGCGGAACTCGACGCCAGGAAAATTACCCCCGCCAAAAAGGTCTACGAGATGTCCGAAGGCTGGGTCAAAGTCGCGGGGCTCGTCCTCATCCGCCAGCGCCCGGGCACCGCGTCCGGCATCGTCTTCGAAACCTTGGAAGACGAAACCGGCATCGTCAACCTCATCGTCAAACCCGACATCTACGAACGGTTCAGGCCGGCTGCCCGCCATGCCGGCTTGCTGCAAGCCGATGGCTACCTCCAGCGCCAGGGCAACGTCGTGCATATCATTGCCAAGCGACTGTTTGACCTGAGCCACCTGCTCGCCGGCTACCAATTCAGCAGCCGGGACTTCCACTAAGCCGATTAAGCCTCTGGCACAGCTTTTTATAGGGTATCCGCAGAGAACTCATGACTCAGCCCGCGCAGGACGACAAGAAAAGGACAGATCCGCTTCCCCGAGGAAGCGCCCGCCCGCGGTGCGTCCACCGCAGGCTCGAGAAACTATGACCTCATTCGTCGAGTCATGTGCAAAGACCGTCACCGGCTCCGCGGCCGCCGCCGCGCGCTCTTCCCGTGGGCGCCCCCGCGCACGCCAGCTCTTAAGGCTCCTCGCGGATAAGAAAAACATCCTCATCACCACCCACGACCATCCCGATCCTGACGCAATGGCCTCCTGCCTCGCTCTCTGCACGCTCATCACCAAGGCCATCCCCAGCGCCACCGTCAAAGTCGCGCTCAAAGGCCGCGTCGGTGGCGGCTTGAACGAGATCTTCGCAAAGCTCATCAACCTCGACGCCATCCCCTGGGATGAGTCGACCCTGACGAGCTACGACGCCCTCGTGCTCGTCGACACCCAGCCTGCCTTTGGCAACAGCCCCCTGCCCGCAAGCGTCTCCCCCACCGTCGTCATCGACCACCACCGCAGCCGCGGTCGAAAACCGCGCTGCACCTTCTGCGATGTGCGCTCGGATGTCGGCGCCACCGGCACCATCATCTTCAGCTACTTCATGGAGCTCGAGCAGCCCATCTCTCCCGATCTCGCCGCCACGATGCTCTACGCCATTGAATCCGATCTCGCCGGCGCGGCAGGCCAACCCGGTGAGCTCGACAACATCGCCCTCTCCAGCCTCACGCTCCTCGCCGACACGCGCAAGCTCTACAAGATGCGCTACGTCGACCTCCCGCAGAGCGTCTACATGGCGTTTGCGAACGGCGTAAACAACGCGATGTATTACGACAACGCCGTGATGAGCCACCTCGAGACGATCATCTCGCACGAGCAGCCGGCGTACGTCTGCGATTTCCTCGTCCGCTTCGACCCCGTGCAGTACGCGCTGGTTACCGCGATCTACGAAGGCAAGCTCGTTCTCTCGCTGCGCGTTACGCCCGCCGGCGCCAATCGAATCACGGCCGCGGAGCTCATGAAGCGCCTCGTCAAAGGGCTGGGCGAAGGCGGCGGTCACCGCACGAAAGCCGGCGGCATGATCCCCCTCTCCACCGGCTCCCCAACCGAAATCGAACGAATCCGAGCCACCATCCGCCGCCGCTACATCCGAGCCGTAGGAGCCCACCTCTCCAGAGGCCAACGCCTCGTCCCCAAGCCCGGCGGCTAAATCTGAAATCTGAAATCTGAAATCTGAAATCTGAGATCTGAGATC
>DASVUC010000248.1:0-33304 GCA_036387255.1 Tepidisphaeraceae bacterium
TTACCGAGACCCAGGTGGGCGACGCGGTAGATCACCGTGGCGTGGATCGGATCGATCTTGTAGGTGGTCTGCGCGCGGGCGATGGAGCCAAGAATGAGAACCAGTGCGAGAGATGCGATGAACAGTTTGCGATGCATGACAATCTCCTTGAAGTTGAAACGATTTCAGTTGAGCGAGACGGGCGAGGTGCCCAGGTACGGCCAATGATTTCTTCCTGCCTTGTCCTCCTTTGCCTTTGGTTAAGACAGCCCTCTTTCGGGTATTTGTTGCAACAGACATTCATCTAAGCGGATCACCCGGTCGCGCGGCGAACCTCCTCCAACAGCTCGATCAATTGACGGAGCTTCGTGGGCCCGAGGTGACCGAGTTGTTTGCGGTGCATCTGAAGCACCGGCTCGTCCAGTTGGGCCAGCAGATCCAGGCCCTGCTGCGTGATCTCGGTTTTCACCACGCGGCGATCTACCGTTTGACGCGCGCGGGTGATCAAGCCGCGCTTCTCCAGACGATCCAGCAGCCGCGTCATGTCCGGCTCACGTGTGATCATCCGACTCGCGACGTCCCCGCAGCTCAGCGCCTCACCCGCGCCACGGAGGATCCGAAGCACGTTGTACTGCGTCGGCGATAGACCGGTCGCCCTGAACGTTTCGGCTTCGGTGCTGCTGAGGGCATCGAAAGTTCGGTGAAGATTCAGCGCCGCCTCCTGTTCGATGCACTCAAAAGGCTTGCGCTTCTTAATCTCGTTTTGAAGCTTCCCGGTCATTTCACAGCACGATATCTGTTTACACAAATTCTGTCAAGACGAGCTTTTTCGACCTTGACCGGACGGTGGAGCAGGAATTTTTCAGGATCCCGTGGCCAGCCCCCGAACAAATTCATAGCGGCGGGCCGGGGTGCGGCTAGAATCCGGACGCATGGGTAAGGCACATGTCGATCCAGCGGAGCTTCGGCGATTCGCATCGGACCTGAACCGATTCAATACCGAGCTTCAGCGGCTGGTGGGCGGGTTGCATTCGCGCATGCGGAACCTCGAGGCGAACTGGCGCGACCAGGAACAGAAGAAGTTTTCCGAAGAGTTTGATTCGACGGTGAAGATGCTGTCGCATTTCATGGAGTCGAGCCAGGAGCATGTTAGCTTTCTGGGGAAGAAGGCGGCGCTGATCGAGGAATATTTGAAGCAGAGGTGAGGGAGTGATGAGTCAAGAGAACTGCCTCCGCTGCGGCTCAAACCAGATCATCCCCGACCTGCCGCTTCGAGATCACTACGGCGACATGGGCGGGTTCTCGCGCGATGCACAGGTTGAAGTGCACGGCGCACCGCAGGCGTGGGTGTTCAAGGAAACGGCGGCGGGGAAAGTGACCCTGCGGGTCTGCGGTAACTGCGGCCATGCCGAGCTGTTCGTGAGCAACTACAGGGAGCTGTACGAGCGCTATCAGAAGGCGCGCAACGGTTAGAGCAGATTAAAAAGGGGAAACGGGCCGCGGCCTGTGGCGTCCGATGGAATCAGCAAATGTCAGTTCGATTGATGCGCTTCGCAGCTTCCGGGCGGCGCTGATCAAGTTCGCGGAGTCGGCGAATTACGCGATCACCGATGCCGACGCGGACGTCCGCGGCACGCTGATCTGGCTGGAACGCGATCAGTCTGTTTACTGGAAGAACCAGATCCGAAAGCGCCACGAAGCACTCGAGCGGGCGAGAGAAGCGCTGCGGCACAAGGAGCTTTACAAAGCGCCGCATGGCGGTCGCGCCAGCGTCGTCGACGAGCAGAAGATGGTGGCCAAGTGCAAGGCGGCGCTCGCCGAGGCGGAGCAGAAGCTGGCGAACGTGAAGAAGTCGATCCTGCGGCTGACCAAGGCGCAGTCGGAATTCATCGGCCAAATCCAGCGGCTCGGGACGGCAGTGCAAAGCGATCTGCCCGCGGCAATTGCCGATCTGGATCGCATGGTGCGGCTGCTGGATGAATACGTTTCGCTCCGCGCGCCCACAGCGACGATCAGTGCGCCCGAAGAGTCTAACGCAGCGATGACCCGCGCTACCGAAGCGCCAACTGAAGAGGAACGCGATTGGGCAACTCTGCGCCAGATCACGCCCTCCCCCGCGGAGCGGGCCGCCGTGGCGCCGGGATTGATCTTCTTCGGCACGTGGAAGAGCGGCACCGTGAAGCCGGCGCAGCTCGACGCGATCAAATTGCTGAACCTGGAGGAATCGCCGGTGGATGTGAGCCAGCGCGTGGTCCTGCATCGCGAGGTGAGCGCCGCAGAGCATGTGTACGTCGAACGACTAGCCCCCGCTTTCCCCGGCGACAGCGGGTTCTTCATCGGCTCAGCCGATGCCGCTCCGGGTGACGAACCTAAACTTCTCTCGCTCAGCGCCGGTGAAGTGCTCGAGATGCGGGAGGATTTCGCCGCTTTGCTAAAACTGCCTCAAGGGACGCTGGTCGGTTTCGACCACGATGGCATCGCCGCCCTGCTCGACGATCATGATCAAAACCTCTGGCCGAGCGTTCGACCTGCAGCGGCCACAGTCGAAAACCCTCAGGCGCAAGAGGAATGAATATGGGCGTTCAAGACGGCAAAGGCGTGCTCGCGCGAGCAATGAAGGACCTGATGAACCGCTGGCACGACACGCGGGCGCAGTGGAACGATGAGAACGCCAAGCGCTTCGAGCAGGAGCGGCTGATCAACCTCGAGCAGGACCTTCGCTCTGCGGTGAGTGCGATGGATACAATGTCTGTTTTGCTTCAGCAAATCCGGCGGGATTGTGAGTAGAATGAGCACTGTGACGCAACCTTCAACTGTCGCCGATTCCACTGCTGCCGGGGCCGCTTCCCATGGAGCCGCCCCTGCGCCGGCGCACGAGCCCACGCGCCGCGATCTTCAGCGCGCCGTCCTGAACGATCTCGTCGAGCTCGCGACGGAATGCTCACGCCGTGAAGCAGAACTGGAACAGCAGTACCAGGCGGAGCTGGAAGATCATGCCAGGAAGCAGCAGTGGGCCGAGTCGGAGCTGACGCGGAAGTTTGAGCAGGTCAAAGGGGAAATCCAGCGCCGCCACGACGACAAGCTCGCCGAGATCGATCAGATCTACCAGCGCGAGACCCACGACACATCAGAAGCCGCGCGCGGCGAGCGCGAGCAGATCGATCACGCGTACGAGACCGCCACGCACGATGTGAAGGACAAGGTGAACAAGGCGGTCTGGCTCGCCGACAGCGTGCTGGAAGGGACGCAGAACCAGATCCGCGCCGAGCTGAAAAAAGCGCGCGAGTCTCATGGCTCGCAAGGCGAGGTTCTGGAGACGAAAGAACAGGAAGCGCTGGCGCTGCTGGAGCGCTACAACGTCGCGATCACCACGGCAGCCACCGAAGAACCGCCGGCGACAGAAGTAGACAAACCCGCCGAGGCCGAGAAGACCGAAGCTGAAGCGCAAGCCGATGTTGATCGACTCACCGCCGAGGTGCAGGATCGCCTTGACGATCTCAAGTCGGTGACGCTGCCCAAGCTGTTCGTCGGCATCCGGCCGTACCTGCTGATGATCCTGATCCTCATCGCCGGCGGCATCGCAGGACAGGTCGCGGCCGCGGGCGTCCCGGTCAGCTTTGCGACCATCGACTGGAAGCCGAAAGAAATCGGCATCGGGCTTGGCTCCGCCCTCGTCTTCGGGGTGCTCCTCGGCTTTCTGCTCAACTGGCTCGGGAAAAAACACATCCGCAGCGCCTACGAGCCGTTCCATCAGACGCTTGGCGAAGCGCGGGCGGCGGTCGATCGCCAGCTCGACGCTTTCAAGCAGCAGCTCCAGGTCAAAGCCCATCGCGCCGAGCGCAAGCGCTCGATGGAAGTAATGGCCGTCAAGCAGAAGTACGCCCCCGTCCTCGACCGCGCCCAGGACAACCGCGATCGCGCCATGACCACCACCATGAGCGATTACGAGCGCCGCATGGGCAAGTCCGAGCAGAAGAAACAGCAAGGCGCCATCGATCTGGCGCGCTGGCGCGAGCAGAAGCTCGCCGAGCTGCAAGCGCGGCTCGAGCAGGAGCAGGCGTCGCTGAAGCAGCGATCTCAAAAGATGCTGGCGCAGGCGAAGCAGAAATACGATGACGCCAAAGCCGCCCTCGAACATCGCTGGTACGACGGCCTGCGCAAGCTCCAGGCCCCCATCGAGCACGGCGACGGCAACGGCTCCAACGGCAACGGCATCCACAACTGGAGCGATGCGCGCTGGAAGACCTGGCAGCCCCCGCGCGTCTTTCCGCGCGATGTCCGCCTCGGCGAGCTCGAAGTGGACCTGAAGCGCTTCGCGGAAACCAACGAGCGCCCCAGCAGCCTGAAAGTTCCCGATCGGTTCAACGTCCCCACGACGCTCGCCTTCCCACAGCAGGCGTCGCTGATGATCCACACCGATCGCGAAGGCCGCGAAGAAGCCATCCGCACGCTCCAGATGGTGATGGCCCGTCTGCTCACGTCCCTTCCCGCCGGCCGGGCGCGCTTCACGCTCATCGACCCCGTCGGCCTCGGGCAAAGCTTCGCGGGTTTTATGCACCTTGCCGATCATGATGAAACGCTCGTCGGCGGGCGCATCCTCACGGATGCCGAGCAGATCGATCAGCGCATGCGCGACCTGACCGAGCACATGGAGACGGTCATCCAGAAGTACCTGCGCAACGAGTTCGCGACGATCGACGAGTACAACGCGCAGGCGGGCGAGCTGGCAGAACCCTACCGCTTCATCGTCGCCGCCGACTTCCCCGCCGGCTTCAGCTCTGATGCCTTCCGGCGCTTAAGCGCCATCGCCGCCAGCGGGGCGCGCTGCGGCGTGTACGTCCTCGTCGCGCGTGACAGCACGCTGCCTCTACCCTCAACCGTTCGTCTCGACGATATCGAAGCAAATTCGCTCAACCTCGTGCGCGAGGATGGAAAGTTCATCTGGCAAGACGATGTGTTTCGCCAGTTCCCCCTGCGTCTCGACACGCCGCCGGGCGAGAACTCGCTCACGCAGATCCTCCACGTGGTTGGACAGCACGCCAAGGACGCGAAGCGCGTTGAGGTTGCGTTCGAATCCATCGCCCCCACACCCGAGAAGATGTGGTCGCGCAGCGCCACCGACGAGCTCACCGTCCCCATCGGCCGAATGGGCGCAACACGCCTGCAGGAAATGAAGCTCGGCAAAGGCGTCGCCCAACACGTCCTCATCGCCGGCAAAACCGGCTCCGGTAAGTCCACCCTCCTGCACGTGATGGCCACCAACCTCGCCCTCTGGTACTCGCCGCAGGAGGTCGAGTTCTATCTCGTCGACTTCAAGAAAGGCGTCGAGTTCAAAACGTACGCCACGAACGAACTTCCCCACGCCCGAGCCATCGCCGTCGAATCTGACCGCGAATTCGGCCTCTCCGTCCTCCAGCGCCTCGACGCAGAGCTCATCCGCCGTGGAGAACTCTTCCGAAAGCTAGGCGTCCAGGACCTCGCCGCCTACCGCCGGGAAATCAACAGTCAACCTCCCTCGCCCCGTACTCGGGGAGAGGGCGGGGGTGAGGGCCCGGCGTACCCCTACCTGCCGCGCACGTTGCTCATCATCGACGAGTTCCAGGAATTCTTCAGCGAAGACGACAAACTCGCCCAGGACGCATCAGTGCTGATTGACCGTCTCGTCCGCCAGGGCCGAGCCTTCGGAATCCACGTCCTCCTCGGCTCGCAGACCATCGGCGGCGCCGGCCTCCCCCGCTCCACCCTCGGCCAAATGGCTGTCCGCATCGCGCTTCAAACCTCCGAGGCCGATTCGCAGCTCATCCTCGGCGACAGCAACTCCGCCGCGCGACTGCTCACGCGCCCGGGCGAGTCTATCTACAACGACCAGGGGGGCCTCGTCGAAGCCAACAGCCCGTTCCAGAT
The DNA here is from genome assembly GCA_036387255.1 of Tepidisphaeraceae bacterium. Lineage (GTDB taxonomy): Bacteria > Planctomycetota > Phycisphaerae > Tepidisphaerales > Tepidisphaeraceae > DASVUC01. The sequence continues at coordinate 5,884 of DASVUC010000248.1, forward strand.
CTCCTGGCTCAACGACGAAAAACGTGACCAGCTCCTCCACAAAGTGCGCGCAAAGTTCGATGTCTTCCTCCAAAAGCCCACGGCTCAGCCGTGGGTCCACCCCACCCAGATCATCTTCGAGGGAAACGCCCCCGCCCCCGTCACACAAAATCGCAAACTCGCTGATCTCCTTGCAGCGCCTCATTACGCGCAGCACCCCGGCGTCCCCCTCGCCTACCTGGGCGAGCCCGTCGCCATCAAAGATCCCACCGCCGTCCCCTTCCGCCGCCAAAGCGGCGCCAATGCGCTGATCATTGGTCAGCAAGAGGAAAGCGCCCTGGCCATGATGCAGACGTCGCTCCTCTCCCTGGGGGCGCAACTCCCGCCCGCGCAGGCAAGCTTCTACATCTTCGATGGCACACCCGCCGACTCCACGCTCGTCGGCTCCTTCGACAAACTCAAGACCGTCGTTCCGCACGATGTGAAGCTCGTCGAGTGGCGGGAGACCGAAGCGGCCCTCACCGAGCTGGCCGATGAAATGAAACGCCGCGAAGCCGACACGTCCGGCAACTTCCCCGCCCTCTTCGTCTTCATCTACGGCTTGCAGCGCTACCGCGTCCTCCGCAAGCAGGAAGACAGCTTCTCCTTCGGCTCATCCGGAGACGACGAGAAAGCCGCGCCGCCGGACAAACAATTCTCTGATCTCCTGCGCGAAGGCCCCAACGTCGGCATTCACATCATCACCTGGGCCGACACCCCCGCAAGCGTCGACCGCACGCTCGACCGCTCGTCCATGCGCGAGTTTGATCACCGCATCCTCTTCCAGATGAGCGCAAACGACAGCTCAAACCTCATCGATTCCCCCGCCGCAAATAAGCTCGGCCTCAACCGCGCCCTCGCCTACAGCGAAGAGCAAGGCGTCATGGAAAAATTCCGCCCCTACGCGATGCCAACTACCGATTTCCTCCAGACGGTTAAGACGCGCCTCAAGTCGAAGAAGTAGACGACTTCGCCCGGCTCAGATCCCACCGCACCCACTACCGTTTCTGGGCCGCAAGGTCTCTCCGCCTTCACACAATCGCACTGAAATCCCGACGCTGAGTCCGCTCGTCTTTCGCGACCATCCCGCTGCGACCACCTACAATTTCCCAAAGACCCGACTAGGAGAATGATGCACCCGAACCCCCTTCTCGAACCCCTCGAACAACGATCGCTCCTCAGCGGCGTCACCCTCATCACCCACGGCCAGGGCGGTAGCGCCAAGGGCGACGTGGCCATGGTCGCCAACCTCATCGCCCAGCGCGCCGGCGGCGCTTCGCAATACGTTATGAAGGTCGCCCAGTCCGGCACTTCCCTCGCCGTCACCTCCTTCACGCGCGACGCCGGCTCCCCCGATCCCAACACGACATCCAGCGGCGAGATCGTCATCAAGGTGGATTGGTCCGACGTCAGTTCATCCTCCACCGCCGACATTGCCGCCGCCGTCGGCGAGTATCTCCTGAACCAGGCGCCCACGGGTCACAAGCTGATCGAGCAGGAGATCGCCCTCGCCGGCCCATCTCGCGGCGCATCCGTCATGTCCACGCTCGCCGCCGTACTCGGTAAGCGCGGCGTATGGGTGGATCAAGTGACCTACCTCGATCCTGTCCCCATCCCCTTCTACGACCCGGCAATGACCGTCACGCAGAACGTCATCTTCTCCGACAACTACTACCGCAACGACGGTAACCCGCTCAACGCCGACTTCGACGGCCAGCCCGTCGATGGCTCGCATAACAACCGCCTGGATATCGTCCAGAATAACCACAGCATCGACGCGCACAGCTCCGTCGCCGCCTACTACATCGCAACCATCGATCCGACCATGCCGATCGTCGAACCGGCCAAGAAGATCTGGTTCGAAGGCAAAGGCAACCAGCGCGAAACCAACGGCTTTTATTACTCCCGCCTCGCGGGCGGACCGCGGCCCACCAAGGGGCTCGCCCCCGACCACGGCGGCCGCGCCATCCGACAAGCCGTCAAGCGCTCCGGCAGCCAATGGTCCAACGTGGACGATCTCTCCCTGCGCAGCGGCTCCACCGTCACCGCGGGCAAGCCGATGTCAGTCTCGATGCTGCACGATGACGCCGACAGCACCCACAGCGTCGCAGTTTATCTCGACCAGGACCGCAACCCCTACAACGGAAGCGCCTCGCGCGTCGCCGGCAAGAACTTGACCAAGAGCGGCACCGGCAAAGTCACACTCACCGGCTCCACCGTCGAAGCCGCGCCCGGCTCCTACTACGTCTTCGCCCAAACGCGCGATAAGGGCGGCCACGTCCGCTACTCGTATCTCAACCGCAAGATCACCCTCACTGCCCCCAGGAGCGAAGATCTCTTCGCCTCGCTCGACAACGGCGCCCTCACCGTCCGCGGCACCGTCAACGCCGACCGCATCAGCCTCACCAGCACCGGCGCGAGCATCATTGCCACCCGCGGCGACTTCTCCCAGCGCTTCAACTTCTCCGACGTGAAGAGCATTACCGTCGACGCCGGCGCAGGTGACGACTACATCACCGTCGGCGCCAACGTCCCCGGCTCCGTCCTCCTCGGCGGCAAAGGCCGCGATCTCATCTACGGCGGCTCCAACAACGACACCCTCGCCGGCGGCGCCAACCCCGACAAACTCTTCGGCGGCCCAGGCGCCGACCGCTTGATTGGAAGTGGCGGAAGAGACACAGCGGAAAAAGACAACGCCGACTCCCGTTCCTCAATCGAAGTCCTGGTCTAACCTCACACACTGGCTATGTTTAGCCGCCCCGCGTGCGGGGCGCTGCACGGCTCCCCCCGTCTTTCCCTCTCCCGGTGCTCCGGGAGAGGCCAGGGTGAGTGTTCTCGACCCAACCCAACAAATCTCATTTCGCCCCACGCGTCCCCTCGTCCGAACTCCGCACCACCCGGTAATGTTGCCCGCCCGCCCGGCGTCCTTTAGCATGCCTCGGCTGTAGTTTTGTTTCCTTTTCAGTCATCAAATCGCAGGCCCCTGATGCATCTCCGAACCGGAATCCCGCTCCTCAGCGAGCTTGAAACCCACTTGAACAGCGACGAGTACCGCCGCCACGTCGACTTTAATCGCACCTTCCTCGCAACCAACGACGCGGCGATGGAAAAGTACGGTAAACTTTGGGCGAAAGACACCTTCCGCCTCTGGAGCCGCCGCTGGGAATATCCTTTCGCCGCCCAGCGCGTCATCGAGTTCGCCGAGCGCCAGCCTGACGGCCCCCTGCGCGTTCTCGACGCCGGCTCCGGCGTCACCTATTTCCCCTACTACCTCTGCGCGGAAATCCCCCGCGCCGAAGTCACCTGCCTCGATAGCAACCCCTCGTATCACGAGATGTTCGCCGCCATCAATCCCGCCATGCCGCAGGCCAGGGTGAAGTTCGTCGAAGCCATGCTCCAGAAGATGCCGCTGCCTGATGACAGCTTCGACGCCATCTGCTGCATCTCCGTCCTCGAGCACACCGACAACTACACCGAAATCCTCGACGAGTGGAACCGCGTCCTCCGCCCTGGCGGCCTGCTCGTGCTCACTTTTGATCTCTCCCTTGACGGCAAATTTGAAGTCCCCAAGCACCAGGCGCAAGACCTGCTCCGCGCCATCCTCACCCGCTTCCAAGGCCCCGCCGATCTCGACCTTGCACAAGAGCTCGACCGCATGGACAACCCCGAGCAGTCCCGAATACTCACCACCGATTACATCAAGCAAACCCAGCCCGACCTGCTCCCCTGGAAGCACCCCATGCTCAAAGCCGCCCACGACCTCGTCAAAGGCCACGGCTGGACCGGAGGTTTCCGCTCCAAATCCGTATACTGCCTCAGCGTGACAGCGATGTGAAAATACGAATCTCGAAACTCGAAATCCGAAACAAGCTCGAAGCACAAATGACCAAACCTCCGCGCATCCCCGTTTCGAATTTTCTTCTTCCGATTTCGGATTTGTTTCGGATTTCGTGTTTCGAATTTCGGATTTAAACGACGCATGACTCTCTTCCCTCGCACCATCCCCTATCAACCCTCAACCGCGGCCCCCACCGCACCGCTCACCACATCCACCAGCTCGTCCACTCAAGACCGCTTCTACTTCCCCCTCACCATCCTCATCCTCCTCTCCCTCTACCTCCTCCTTCAAAACCGCTACTGGGTCCCCGCCGGCGACAGTGAGCTCTACACCGCCGTCGCCCGCTCCATCGCGCGCGGCCAAGGTTATCTCTTCAACGGCCAACCAGTCCTCATGATCCCGCCCGGCTGGGCCATCATCATGGCCGGCGTCATGAAGATCACCCCCTACTTCCTCCCCCTCAAGCTCCTGGCGATGACCTGCATGCTTGCGTCCCTCGCGTGCGGCTACTGGATCGTCCGCCGCTTTGCATCGCCGAAGCAAACCGCCATCGCCATCCTGCTCACGGGTATCCTTTCCCACGTCTACCAGGCAACCTACTGGCTCATCAGCGAAGGCTCCTTCTGCCTCGCCGTCAGCGCCGGGGTACTCCTCGCGCTCCAAATTGCCGAAGGCAAACGCGCCTGGTGGCGCGCTCCTGCCGTTGTCCTTCTCTGCGTCGCCGCCATCTCGATCCGCTGGGCCGGAATTCTCAGCACGCTCCTCGTTGTCGCCGCTCTGCTCGACGGACAGCTCAAGCCGCGGTTCGACGTCCGCTGGATCACCGCCGCCGTCGCCGTCCTCCTCGGCTTCGGCACCTTCTTCGGACTGCGCGAAGCGCTCAAGCCCTCGCCCGAGCAGCTCGCGCTCCAGAAAGAAATGATGATGGGCACCGGCGAAGACGCCGGTACCGCAGCCGAAGAACCCCCCATCACTGGCGCCTCCAACCAGACCGCCAGAGCCTACCGCCTCATTCCCCAGGGCAGCTTCGCCGACCGCTTCGTCAACTGGGGCCGCTGGTACAGTTGGCTCTACTGGCAACCCTTCCGCGCCGCCGGTAGCAGCAAGCTCCTCGCCAACATCGCCACCGTCACCGGCTGGATTCTCCTCGGGCTCATCACAATCACCACCGTCGTCGCAACCCTCCAGCGCCGCTGGCTCTGGCTCGCCACCTGCGCGTACTGCGCCATCCTCGCCCTCGGCTGGCAAAACGTGAACGCCCGCTACTACGTCCCCGTCGCCTTCCTCCTCACCATCGGCATCCTCCTCGCCGCCAACCAGCTCCACACCTGGTTCACCAATCGCAACCACCGCCGGGTCATCACCGGCGCCACGCTCGCCTTCATCGCCTCCGTCGCCCTCTGCAACGGCCTGCTTTATGCCGTCGAGATGTCCGTCGCCCGCTCCTCGCATTTCGCCCAGCGCTACGAGACCGGCTTGAACATGTCCCTCATCTCCGCCGGCGAGTTTCTCATGAAGCTCCCGAACCCTCCCAAGGACGGCGAGATCGCCGTCAGCGGCCGCTACACCAACATGAACCGCCCGCGCCCCAGCCCCTTCGCCTTGCGCGTGCTCGCATTGCTCACCGATCGCGTCGTCCAAACCCCGCGCTTCAAGCTCACCGACGTCAACCCCACCCTCCCCGGCCGCAACGCCAAGCTCCTGCGCAACTGGCTCTACACAGATTCCGACAAAGTCCGCGTCAAGTGGTACCTCTACCAGCCCCCCATCAACCCCTGGCGCGTCTGGCACTTCCGCCTCGGCTGGTACCAGAAGTGGCAAACCGGTCAAACCTCCGACACCGACGACTCCAGGTGGCACCTTTACAAAGTGCTCGAAGAAAAACCCGAAAAAGGAAAACCCGTTGATCCTCTAAATCCACCCGAAGTCAAACTCGTCGAAGTCTTCCCTCCCCCAGTCGACAAGTATCCCACCCGCGTCCCCGGACTCTAACCCATCGTCCAACGCAGCCATCCACTTCCTGTTCGCCCTCCCTCGTCACGAGAGCCGGACCAACACGGTCCGTCGCGCCTCCTCGACCACTCCCCCCCTTCTGCTACCATTGTTCGCTTGACCGACGTGCCGCAGCAAAGCGCTTTCAAAGTCCTCATCCCCATCGTCGCCGGCATCGGCAACGCGCTCCTCGCCGTCCCCATGATCAGGCGCCTCAAGCGCCACCGGCCGGATGCCTCCATCACGATCCTCGCCCGCATCGACGCCATGGCCGAAGTCTTCCGCCGCCTCCCGGAAATTGACGAAGTCCTCGTGACCGGCAAAGGCGCCCGCGGCATCCTCACGAACATCCAATCCTCCCGCTCCCGTCGCCCCGACCTCTACCTCATCCCCTTCCCCTCCAATCGCTGGCAATACGCCATGCTCGCCCTGACCGGCGGCGCTAAGCAAAAAATCCTCCACGGTTATCCCATCGGCTACTGGCGCGCCATGCACTTCGTCGGCACCCGCATCCCTGCCATCCAAGGCCTCCACGACGTCCAACAAAACCTCAACCTCCTCAAAGCTCTCAACATCCCCGACCTCACTCCCGAACCCCCAATTTTCCCCCTCCGCCCCGAAGATTACTCACTCCCACAAGGGGCCAAGCCCACCCCTTCAGGGTTGGGTGCGCCGCGGCCCCTGGCCATCCACGCCGGTAGCGCCAAGACGATCCTGGCGCGCGCCAAGCGCTGGCCCCCGGACCGCTACGCGCAGCTCATCGACCGACTGCAAGTCGAGCAATCCCACCCCATCATCCTTCTCGAAGGTCCCGACGAGGAGGGTGTCGGCGATGAAATCACGCAGCACATCCGCTCCACCAAGCCCCACGTCATCCGCCTCCGCGGCCCCTTAGGTGAAGCCGCGGCCATCCTGGAGCAATCCGATCTCTACATCGGCTCCGACTCGGGCCTCGCCCACCTCGCCGCCGCCGTCGGCACACCCGCCGTCACCATTTTCTCCGCCGCCGACCCCGATCGCGTATGCCCCTTCGGCTATCGCCACCTCGTCGTCCAACCGCCCGGCGAAACTCCCACCTTCCTCTACCCCTGGCAGGCCACCGCGCCGAAGCTCGCCCCCGACGCGCTGACGAACATCCAGAAGATCACCGTCGACGCCGTCATGGAAAAGGTGAACCTCGCCCTCAGCCAGCAGCGCGAAAACGCGGAGTCGCGCGCATGACCGACATCGCCGCCGCCCGGGCTTCGCCGCGTTCCGCGCGCGCCAAATGGTTCACCGCCATCAAGGTCGCGCTCTGCCTCGCCGTCGTCGCCGCCGTCGCATGGACACTCACCAGGCAGCTCCGCCTTGTTGATTGGTCGCAAGTCCGCTTCGAACTCGGCCCATCGCTCCTCGCCGCCCTCGGCCTCCTCGGCGTCAGCTTCATGCAGCTCGCCGCACGATGGACACTCCTCCGCGCCTACGGCTACCCCCTCTCCTGGCGAATCAACCTCGCCGTGAGCTGGATCCCCCAGCTCGGCAAATACCTCCCCGGCGGAATCGCCTCTGTCGGAGGCGTCGTCTATCTCCTCCGCAAGTACAACGTCCCGGGCGCCGTCGGCCTCAGCGTCGCCCTCCTCCTCGATGCCATGGCCGTCATCGCGGGACTCATCGTCTCCACGCCCCTGCTCTTCTGGGGACCCGTCCGGGAGCGATACCCTCACGTGTGGATCGCTTCCGGTCTGATGGTCGTCATCGGCCTCGTGCTGCTCCACCCGCGTGTCTTCGTCGCGCTGCTCAACGCCCTGCTCCGAAAGCTCAAGCGCCAGCCACTTGCTTCTGTTCCCCCCGTCAAAGCCTTCACCGCCCCTGTTCTGGCCAGCTTCGGCCAGTGGATCTGCGCCGGCCTCGCCCTCTACTTCATGGCCCTCACCATCACCCCGATATCCGCCAAACACATCCCCTTCTTCTGCGCCAGCGCCGCACTCGCCATGACCATCAGCTACCTCATGCCCTTCACCCCAGGCGGCATCGGCATCCGCGAATGGGTCTACTGGATCACCCTAAGCCCCCTCATCGGCCCGCAGGCGGCGCTGGTCGCCCTGGTGCTGCGCGTCCTACAGACCATCCTCGAGATCGCACTCGCAGCGATCGGCATGATGGTCCTGCGAAAGCACGTCACCTAGATCAACCAACGCGCCGCCTTCACGAGCCCCATCAGCAGGTCGGCTTCAGCTTAAAGCCGGTCGCGACGAAAAAGATCCAGCTTCCACCTCTTGCCATGATGCCCGCCACCGCAGGGCGTGCCGCGCCAGTCCACGCAGCGCGCTCACATCCGTGTCCGGCGTCACCAGCAGCGCCGTCTGCCCCTCGCCCAATGCGTAGATCGACGCCACCGCCGCCCGCGCGAAATCCCGCTCATGCAGCACCAGCAGTGGCGCAAAGCCAAGCCCGCCGGTGGACCTCGCGATCACCACCCGCACGCCCACCGTCGCCAGCCGCGACAGCGCTACCACATCCGCACGATCCAGTGGAATGCGTGCCGCATCCACCACCACCGTCCGCGCCCGCGACACCTGTTGCCAGCCGCCGGCGATCAGCGCCGCCAATTCACCCGGCTCCGCCGCACGCACGTGCCGAACCTCAACTCGGTCTTCCACCGCCTCAGGCACTTGAGCCAGCACGTCCACCAACACCACTTCGCTCATTTCACAAACGCTCATGATCCAACTCCTTCCGTTTTCGCCCCGCTGCGCGACAACTACTGTCCCTGTCCCAACGAATACCCCGGCTCGCCGTCGAACTCGTACAAGTTCTCCGTCTTGATCACGTCCAATCCCGCAGTCGTGAAAGACCAAAGTAGCGCGATCACGTCGCTCGCCTTCATCGCTTGATCGCCCGCGGGCTTAAACCGGCAACGCCAGTGGTCCGTGCAGAACGTCTCCGGCAGACCCTGCGGATAAACCTTGATGCCGCGATTGGTGATCATCTGGAGCGACAACCCCGCCTGCCCAAGCTTCTCCACCTTCTCGCCGAGGATGTCAGCGCTGCCGCCAGACCAGTCCACAAACACATCCACCCCGACCAGCTTCTTCTCCGCTTTTCGCGAAAGCTGTAGCGGCGCTTCGCGCTGAGCCGGCTGTGCGCTCTTTCGATCCGCGGAGTACCTCACCGCCTTAAGATGCACCGGCCGCTCCCCCAGCCGTCGCACCACCGCCTCGGCAAACGCCTTCGTCCCCACCTTGTCCATGCTCACGTTGGGCGCGTAGATATCATACGTATGTACACCATCTTCAATCGTCTTCAGCCACGCGTTGTGGACGCGCTCGGCGACGTTGCCCTGGCCAATGTGATTCAGCATCATCACCGCCGCCAGCATCAGCCCGGACGGATTCGCCACGTCCTGCCCCGCGCGCCGCGGCGCTGACCCGTGAATGGCTTCAAACATCGCGCACTGCTCGCCAATATTCGCTGATCCCGCCAGGCCCACCGATCCCGCAACCTGTGCCGCAACATCCGAAAGAATGTCGCCGTACAAGTTCGGCATCACGACCACATCAAACGCCTCCGGCGAATCCGCCAGTTTTGCCGCCCCAATGTCAACAATCCAGTGCTCTTTCTCAATCTGCGGATAAGCCGCGCTCACCTCGTCAAACACCTTGTGGAACAGCCCGTCCGTGAGCTTCATGATGTTGTCTTTCGTGAAACACGTAACCTTCTTCCGGCCGTTCAGCACTGCGTACTCGAAAGCATAGCGCACGATTTTTTCGCATCCCGGCCGCGAGATTAGCTTCAGACATTGATACACCTGCTCCGTCTGCCGATGCTCAATGCCCGCATAAAGGTCTTCTTCATTTTCCCGGACAATCACCACGTCCATCTGCGGATGCCGCGTCTTCACGAACGGCGAATACGCCACGCACGGCCGAACATTCGCGTAAAGCCCCAGCGCCTTGCGCACCGTCACGTTCAGGCTCTTGAAGCCTCCGCCCTGCGGGGTGCTGATCGGCGCTTTCAAGAACACCTTTGTCCGCCTTAGCGAGTCCCACGCTGATGCTTCAATCCCCGCCGATGCGCCGCGGCGGTAGACCTTTTCGCCGATCTCGATCTCCTCAATCTCCAGCCGTGCCCCCGCCTCCCGCAGCAGGTGCAGCGTCGCCGCCATGATTTCCGGCCCGATACCATCCCCACGCGCAACCGTAACCGCCGTCGCCCGGCCCTGCTCCGCAGGTGATTCCGCCACCGCAACGCCTTTCGCCGCCTTGACTTGTTCCACTGCCATCAGACAATCCTTCCGGTGAAATTTCTTACGCGAATATGATTTCAAGAACTCTTATTCACGAACTGTGCTTCGTATATTAGTCGGGAGCCCGGCCGTGTCAACTTCAAAAGAAAAATCTTCCAAAGCCACTTCGCGCACTCGCGCAGCGAAACGCTCCACGCCGCAGAAGCCATCGTGGACGTTCCTCACCAATCACTCCCACGTGCTGATCTGCCTCTGGCGCGACCCCGAATCGCGCCTTCGCGACGTCGCTGATCGAGTCGGTATCACCGAGCGCGCGGTCCAGGCCATTGTCTCGGACCTCGAAGACGCTGGCGCCCTCAAACGCGAGCGGGCTGGGCGCCGCAACCGCTACGAGATCAACCCCAACATCCCCCTGCGCCACCCCGTTGAATCCTCACGCACCGTCGGCGCCCTCATTGATATGGCCGGTGATTCAAGAAGCTAGTTTGTAACAAGCTACCCCTTGCGCACGACAAAGATGAATTGATACTGCATAAACGGCACAGCACTGATCATCTTCCCTGCCAACCGCACCACCGCCCGCTTCAGGTTTGCATTCTTCAGCACCGGCGGCCCCCAATCGGTGTACGTCCGCTCCACCCTCAGCCCCGCCTCCTCCATCAACTTCTTCCACCCCCAATAATGCGTCCGAAATTCCATCGGCTGCTCCGTCCGCACATAGAAATTTGGCACAATCAGCACCGCGCGCGCGCCGCTGCGCAGCACGCGATGCACCTGCGCCAACCCCACCTTCACATCCGGAAAGTGCTCCAGCGCGCCATTGCAGAACAGACGGTCGATCGATGCATCGGCGATCGGCAGGGCGGTCCCGTCGGCCTGCACCCACAGCACCCCCGGCGCATGCTGATGCGCCAGTTCCAGCGCCGTCCTGGAAAAATCCAGCCCTATCACCTTCCGCGCCCGCCCCTCGTCTTTCACCAGTCGCGCTGCCCACCCGGCGCCGCAGCCCAGGTCCAGGAAATCCTTCCCCTCCAGCGGCTGAAGATGTCGCAGCGAATGCCAGAACCGCGCCGTATCCGGGCGCTCGGCGTCTTCCGCAAAGTGATATTGCGTGTCGTAAAACTCGCGCGGCTGCGCCTGACTCATACGCAGCAGATTAGCAGGAGAAGCAGGATTAATCCCGCGACTTCACCGCAGGCCGCACCCGCGAGAGCCCCAGCGGCTCTTCCGGCTCCAGCGGTTCCACACCCCAGGATTCTTCGAACAGCCGCGCCACCGCCTGCGCCGGCTCAATACTCGCCATCACCGGCCGCGGCGGCTTCCTCCCCGCGTACATCCGCCGTCGCGCCAGGTACAGCAATTCTTCGCTGATCTTCCGATGCCGCCCCAGCATATCCGCCAGCAGCGCCAGCGCACCCAGCATCACCGACAACGTGATCAGCGCACCAGCGATCGGAATGAGCGACGTGAACGGCGTCGTCTTCGTCTTGGTGATGTACCACCCCGTGACGAACGTCCCCATCAACATGCCCGGCACGAACAAGAATGCGGCGATCCCGCCGAAGAACTTCAGCGGCTGAATGTCCCGCATCGCACGAAGGATGATCGGAAGCGAGTTGGTTGCATACTTCAGGATGGAAGAAGCCACCCGGCTCTTGCCGTGCTCGCGCACCCCGCGGACCTTCAGCGGCACTTCCGCCATCCGCAAGCCCTTGCTGAACAGGTCGATGAACGTTTCCTGCGTGTACGTGAAGCGCCCGAACAAAGTCAGGCGATACGCCGCCTCGCGATTGAACGCGCGGAATCCGCACGATACATCGCTGAAGCAAGTGCCCCCGCAAACCCAGTTGATGATGCTCGTGACGACCTTGTTGCCCCAGTACTTCACCGGCGGCATCGTCGGCCGCAGCGCCGGATCCGCAAACCGCGAGCATGTCACGAAATCCGCTTCCCCATGCAGAATCGGTTGAACCAGCTTGGCGATATCAGAAGGATCAAATTGCCCATCGCCGTCGATGTTGACGATGATGTCCGCCCCGCGGCGCATCGCGCGCTCGAAACCCGTCCCAAAAACTTTTCCCAGCCCCGGCCGGTTGTGGAGCGTCACGACCAGTGCCCCGGCACTGGCGGCCTCTTCCGCCGTCCGGTCGGTCGATCCGTCGTTAACGACGATCACCTCGATCTCGTCCACCCCCGGAATTCGGTGCGGCACGCCCGCCACGACCTGCGCGATCGTCTTTTCCTCGTTCAGGGCAGGGATCGTGACAACCAGCTTCATCGCGTGCTCAGACTCCACCAAAAACGACGGGAATTGGCGACGAAAGATATCAGGTTAAGACCCGACTCTCAAGCCGCCTGCTGCCAACACCAATGTGCGCGCAGCCCTTAAACTTGTTACAGACAGACCCACGCTCATCCCCCTTTTCGGCTCTTACAGCCCCTTCTCATCAACTTTTATCAGCCAACCCCTGAGCAGCAACCCTGAAGCGTTCATCCCCGATTCCGAATCACAAATTTGAAAATCTGCAATTGAACTACCGCAACAGTGCGGGTTGTGTCGCTGGCGCGGTGGCGGCGGCGCGAGTAGCTTTTCGCTTTTTTTTGTACGCCGCCAGCTTCTTCTTCGCCTTAAGCTTCCTTTTCTCGCGCTCATTTTGCGCCGTCCGCTTCGCCAGCTCCGCCGTCGTGGGCCGCTTCCGCACCACCGCCGGCTGCGTGGCTGTCGCGGTTGTGCGCACGCCTTGCGCGGTCATCACGTCCACCAGGGGCGCGTTCATCCAGTTGGGCCCGAGCTTTCGGATCTCGATCTGGGCCAGCACCATGTCCTTGCTGCGCCCGATCCGCCGCGTCGGCACGATCACCCCGTGCTCCATCAGGTCGCGGATCCAGTTCTCGCCCTTGCGATAAACCGTCGGGGGGAAGATCGCATACTTCACGTTCGCCTTCGCCAGCCGATCCGGAAACTCCGCCGGCGAAACGCCATCAGGCATCAGGTCGCGCCACATGAGCACCTGGCGCTCACTCGCGTAGCTCATGATCGTTGCGCCCGGACCAATCACCCGCGTGCCGGGCGGCAGCTTCCGCCGAATCACGTTGCTCATGTCCAGGATGTGCTTCCACTTCGGGCCTTGATTGCTCTTGGCTTCCCGATTGAGGTGGCGCTGCTCGCCGATCACCTTGCACAGCCGCGCCACGTTCGGCACAAACACCAGCGCCACCGCCAGAATCAGCACCAGGTCCGTATGCTGCACCGGCAGCCGCCGCGCCACCTCCGCAGCCAGCAGCATCCAACCCAACAAAAGCAGCGGCAGCACCATCGTGTAATAGCGCGGCACCGTCGTCATCACGAGCGTCGTCGCCACCGTCAAGAGAATCAGCAGCGTCCACAGCGGGTTGACCCGCAGCAGCATCAGCGACGAGGCAAGGACCAGCGCGGTCAACACTTCCGTCAGCACCGGCCCGTACTTCGAACCGAAGAACGAATACGCCAGTTCCCCGCCAAGCATCTTGGGAAACTCGCGCGGGACATTCTCTCGCACCTGCTCAAGCCGATGCCGCGCCTCGCGCTCGTATCCACCCCCCAGAGGATTGAACCCCTTCGTCCGCGGATCCAGCACCAGGACGGCCACCCACACCAGCGCCAGAACGCCGAGGCAGATGAGATAAAATCGCCGCGCCGGTTTCCCTGGCCCGACGATCAATCCCCAGGCGCAGACCATCACCCACGCCACGCCCACGATCCAGAAGGTGGGGCGCATCAGCGCCGCCAGCGCCAGGCCCACAAGTAAGATGGTCAGCGACACCCACGGATGCCTGCTCGCCCGCTCGATCACGTCGCTCGCTTCACCCGCTGGTTTTTCGCCAATCCCCCAGATCCGCAGGCGCTCCCAGCCGTACAGCGCCAGCAGCAAACCGAACAGGAATGGCACGTCGGTGAGAATCTCGTTGGTCAGCTCCATGAACCAGCCGTTGAATCCCACCAGCGCCGTCACGACGATGGCCAGCCACTGCGCGTACCGCAACGAGACGAGTTTGTAAGTCGTGACCAGGCAACCGATTGCAAGCGCGTGCATCACCAGGATGGGCGCTAGGGCGGATGTGCCAAAGAGCTTTTCAAGGCCCGCCAAAAGCAGGGGCATGCCCGGGTAGATTTGTCGCTTGCCGAACTCGCTGAAGTTAAAGCCGTGTCCGCTGGCGAGGGTATGGCCGAGGCCACGGTAGAGGGCGCTGTCGCGGCCGATTCGCCACTCACCCGTGAACGCCAGCAAGTAGAAAACGATCAGCGTGCCTGCGATCCACCAGCGGTATTTGACGACCCAGCCGGGGAATTTCACGCGATTGGCCGCCCCTGAGTCTTCTCCCCCGGCCGCGGGCGCGGTGGCTCGAACCAGACGGTGCCCGTCAACCTCCATATCTGGCAATTGTGGTCGAGTCAGCAGACTCATTCAAGTAAACCCACTTTAGAGCCCGCTCTAGCACCGCTCTTGCATAACAAGCATCAGGCGGCATCGCACGTATAGACGCCGCCGCATCCATTACCTTTTCAGGAGGTTGATTATGCTTTGCATCCCCCGACTCGCAGCACCCGTTCTCGGCCTCGGTTTAGCCTTGGGCGTCGTGGGCTGCGCCGACCGGCATCATGACGTTCCCGAAGACGCTGTCACCCTTCGTGACGCCAAGGGCGGCCTCACCGCTCACGCCAACCACACCGGCAACGTCTATGTATACGACGAGAGCGCCAAGAAGATGATCTACAGCGGCCAGGTGAACGACGGCGACAGCATCTCCGTCGAACCCACCGCCGACCGCATCGTCGTCAATGGCAAGACGGTCAGCCAGCAGGAACTGGACAACAATCACCGCTTCCGCGTGTTCCTCGATGAAAAAGAAATGCGCGATCGCGGGATCACTTATGGCCGGGACGCCATCGGCACCAGCGGCCGAGGCAACACCGGCGACGGCCGAACCACTGTCATCGAACGCCAGGGCGACTCCACGGTAATCCGTCAACCCGACAGCAACACCACCGTCATTACCCGCCCGAACAACAACACGGGCGACACCACCATCATCCGCGAGCGGCCGTAAGGGCTCCCATTGCAATCAGTCGATGAAGAACGAAGCCCCGGAGTGTTATCCGGGGCTTCTTTTATGTTCGCACGTTTGCATCTGTCCGCATTGGGCCGACACCCGGATGCCGCTAACATCGAATCTCAGATGCGTCGACTACTCCCGCTACTGTTGATTTGCCACTTTCTCGCGCCTGTCTCCGCTCAGACGGAAAGCGCCCCAGCGAAGCTGGCCCATAACTTCCGCCCCGGCTCGGGGCTGCGGGTTTCGGTGGGGGATGTGCCACTGATCCGATCAAGCTCGCTTCAGGTTTATGCGCCGGGGTGGAAGCAGAGTTACTACTCATCGCATGCCGAGCGCGCGGTGGTGGAGAAGTCGAAAGGTACGAAGGGCGTCGTCGCGAAGCACGCGGCTCGAACGATGAAGTTCACCGCGACAGAGACCTTCGAGACACTCGATGAGCATCGTTTCGCGGTCACGCTCGCAGGCACCTGGCATGAAGGTCTCGATGCGCAACTGGAGTGGTGCCTGGGGGCGATGAACTGTTTCCCGCTCTATGGGGGGAGCGTCGCGACGGTGGATGAGAAGGCGCGCGTGGAGATTTTTCCGAAGGGCAATGAAGCTAAGCAGAACCTCAACCTGCTGCCGGGCTCGGGAGGGATTCGCTTCACCTCGCGGCTCGGCCAACTCACGGTGACAATCGAGAAAGGCCCCGCCGAGCTTACCCTGCTCGACGGGCGGGCGCTTCCGCTGCGCGGGTGGGCGGAGGACGCGCCGTCACTGTGGCTCGGGATGATTGGGGTGGCGCTCAAGCCGCACGAGCCTTTCGAGCTTCGCGCGGTGTTCACATTTGAACCGGCCGGTGCGGCGGCGCCGGCTGCTGCGGTGCGGGTTGATGCGGGGATTGAGAAGACGGATAGGGCGACGATTGCGACAACGCGGCCGATCCAGGTCATTCCGAAACCCAAACATCTCACCTGGGGCTCCGGCCGATTTTTGCTCGATGATCAGACTGCGTTGGAGAACGCGCCATCGGCGGCCGCGCGCGTGCTCTGGCGCGAAGTGAAGGAGCGGTTCAACTTCGAGTTGCCCGCCAAAGCAACCAAGATCTCCCGAGCCATCCGCTTCGTCCATGACCAGCAACTGCGGGACGAAGGGTATCAAGTCGACATCGCGCCGCACGGCGTTGAGGTGCGCGCTAAAACGGATCGCGGCTTTTTCTACGCAGCCCAGACGCTCTGCCAGCTCCTTCGATCCGCCGATGAAGGCGTCTTCCTGCCCGCGTGTAATATCGACGACGCGCCGTCGCTGGCATTTCGCGGTGTGCACCTTTTTACGGGCAAGGAATCCGTGCCGCTGTTCACCAGGCTCGCCGAGCGCGTCCTTTCGCGCTACAAGTTCAATCACGTCGTCATCGAGAGCCAGTTCACCCAGTGGGACAGCGACAAGTCGATCTGGTGGGAAATTTCCGTGCCGAAGGAGCAGGTGGCGGAGTACGTGAAGATCGCGCGCGAGAACTTCCTGGAGCCCATCCCCCTCGTCCAATCCCTCGGCCACTCCGAGTGGATGTTCCAGAAAGGCGCCAACCGCGACCTCGCGGAGTATCCGCCTGCCCCTTATGCATACTCCGTCACCAACCCGAAGACGTACGAATACATCCGCAGGATTTACGGAGAGGCGCTCGATCTTTTCGAGCCTGATTTTTTTCACATCGGCCATGACGAGGTGAACATCTTCGGCCACTACCCGCGCCGCGAGGAGGCGAAGAAATGGGGCGAGACGAAGCTCTTCACCTACGACGTGCAGCAGCACGACAAGCAGATGCGCCCAAGGAACGTACGCCTGATGCTGTGGGGCGACATGCTGCTGCACCGCAGCGAATCCAGTGATTCTGCCGCCAATGCACCGACGACGCAGGAAGCCAAAGCGCGGCGGGATGCCATGCCGGAGGACGCCGTCATCGCCGATTGGCACTACCAGCCGGCGAAGCCGGAGGACTACAAGAGCCTGAAGATCTTCAAAGACGCGGGCTTCACCACGGTGGCGTGCACGTGGTTCAACCCGGACAACATCTACAGCTTCGCCGAAAGCGCGCGGCACTATGGCGCGTGGGGGTTGCTTCAGACGACGTGGGCCGGCTGGACGCTCACGGAGCAGTCGATGGAGCGCGAGGCCAAGCAGTTTCCCGCGTACATCCTGGCTGCCGAATACGCGTGGAGCGGCGACTCACCACCGCCGGATCAACTCCCCTACCGCGCGGACGAGGTGCTCGCGCGAGCGCTGAACCCAGAACGCGAGATCACAACGGGGCTGCCGGGGGTTCAGATTGACCTGGCCAAAGCCGCCAATGCGGCGATAGCGCCCAATCAATGGCTCAACTTTGCGCACGATATCGGCATCGACCCCACTGCGCTTAAAGCGCCGCTCGCCGGCGTCCGATTTAAGTGCTCCGATCGCGCGATGGTGCTGAAGGGATCACTTCTCCCGCGTGACGCCGATGCGCCAACCCGCGTAGAGCTCTCGATGAACCTGCGGGCGGGAACGATCTTCTTCCTCCAAGCCACCGCATTTCCGACAGGCCCCGGCCAGCAGGTGGGCGTGTACACCATCCACTATGCGGACAAGTCCCGCGAGCGCGTTGAACTGATCTACGCGCGCAACATTCGCTCCTGGGACGACGCGGCCCCGACTTCGCAAGCCGCGCCGGCGCTGGTAAGGAAAACCGCCACCGGCTGCGATCTTGTGCTGCGATCCTTTGCGTGGAAAAACCCGCATCCGGAAAAGCCGATCACCCGCATCGTGATGGAGACATCTCACGAGTACGCATCGCCGGCACTTTTTGCGGCGACAGCGACCACGCCCGCTAAGTGACGCACGCATCAATCCCGGCGAAGCAACGCCGATCCCACCGCCCACGCCCCCGGGCTCGTCCCCTGAAACAGTTCCGGCGCGTGGCCCGTCTGGCTTTGATAAATGTTCATGATCTCTTCCACAGCCGCCGCCGCGCCGGGCGTGTCTTCGAGCAGCACCGCGACCGTCCCGCCTGATCCACCGCCCGTGATCTTGGCGCCGTAGAGCCCCGCGCGCTCGCGCTTGCGCACCAGGTCGACCAGCAGGTCGCACTCGGGCGCCCCGAGCATGGCATCGTTCGTGTACGACAGGTGCGACGCGTACATCAAGTGCCCCGCGCGATCGAGCAGCGGCCCGCGCGCGGTGCGATCTTCTTCCAGATCCGCCTGCTGGAGATACTTTACAAAGTTCTGCACGCGCCGCGCTTCCAGCACGTGATGGTCGGCGGCGTGCTGCACCGGATAGATCAGATCCGGCTGCACCTTGGTCGCGGTGTCGATCGTGGAGCCGTACTTCAGCAGAAACTCGCCGCCCTTCATTTCCTCCGGCAGGCGCTGTCGGAAGATGCGCTTGTAATCCTCCGGATCGAGGTTTGCCAGGTATCCGTGCATGGGATCCGCCTGAAGCTCCCGACCGGCGGCTTTGCCGATGTCGCGCATCGTCTCGAGGATCATCCGGTGCGCCATGAAGGCGGCGCAGCGCGTTCGAGTGTAATCGCCACCGCCAACGGAATGCTTAACGTTGGAGTTGATCCCGACAAACCGCATCCCCCGCGGCACAGGCAGGTAACCTCGAATCTCGTGCGGCTGACAAAACAGTTGCAGCAGCTTGCGTTCTTCCCCCGCGCAACTCGTCACCTGGTCCATGATGCCGCACGGCGCTCCGACCACCTGGTTCTCCACCCGCTGACACATCTCCGCGATCGACATCGCATCAACACGATCCTCCAGCGCCAGATGCCCGATCAGGTTCATCATGGTCGCGACTTCGATTGCCGCCGACGAACTGACGCCCGCCCCCAGGGGCACGGTGCTGAGCAGCGCGATGTTCATCCCCTTGGTCGACACATCGCGCAGGTTGACCAGGCCGCGCTCGTGCAGCAGAAACAGGCATCCCACGAGATACCCCGCCCACTTCCGCCCCGGCTCGCCGAACTCCCGGCTCAGTTCGTCCACCGATCCGCTCGTTAGCGCATCGATCGGGATCCGCAGCGTGAACGGCTGATGTTCATCGAGCAGGTTGAAGCTGAAGACTTGCACCTGCCGATCATCCCGCTCCTGAAGCGCCACCGCCGCCGCCCGATCCAGCGGCATCTCGCAGACGAGCGACCCGGTGTAATCGGCGATGCCCCCCATCACATCCAGCCGCCCGGGCGCGCGGCTGACGCGAATCGGCTTCTGGTTAGAAAAGTCTGCCCCCAGTTCCGCGCGCATCCGCCGAATCAGCGTCGGCACCGGCTCAAGGTCGAACAGCCGGTGCTGTTGCGGGCGGCGCTGCGGGGGTGTTGGGGTTGACGGTGGCTGGTGCGACAACTTCCGGCTCCTTGGCTTGCGGTTCCAGAATAATCTGGTCGAAGAACCGCGTCTTTCCCGTATCGAACGTGGCCGTCAGCACGTAGCTGTTGTCCGCGCGGATCTGCGGATATTCAAGCTGAAACGTGTACGTTCGGCTCGTGCGGTTCCAGCGCGCCTGTTGGTCTTCCAGCGTGTTCAGCGAGCCGATCCAGGGGTTCTGCAAGCGGTCGCCGCGCGGGTCGGCGCGATACGGGCGGTAGCGATAAAGCTCGAAGATGACGGTGCCCGCCGCCTTCGTCGGGTCGTTGAATTGATCCGTGAATTCCACCAGCGCTTCAATGCCGTCTGGCTTGTTGTCGCCCGTCCAGTCTTTCACGCCGGTGAAAATCGGATGCACGCGCATCGACATTGGCGCGAACATCACGGCTTCGCTGCTCGTGCGCGTGCGGGACGAAGAATTCGCACATCCCGATACCAGCAGCACCAGCATTGCAATCGCGGCAGCGCGCATCAAGGCAATGTAGCCGCCGCGTCCGGGGCATTCAAATCAGCGTCGAGTGGCGTGTGATGCAGTGCGAGCAGCAACACGACCAGCAACACCAGCAGCCACCACGACCAGAAGGACATGATCAGGACATTCCACACGGCCGACGTCGTGACGGAAGTGGGAAGATGTCCGTAGCGCACAAGGTTCACCGCCCACCCGACAGGGAGAAGGAAGGGGAGCAGGAGCATCAGCGAAATGCCCGATTCTCGCCGCGCACCCGTCGCGAAACATGCCGCCACTACAAGGGCAAGGAGCGAGGCGTCGTAGTAGCGGTGGTAAACCGGCAGCAACGTCAGCACCGCCAGGGGTGCAAGGAATATGAGATCTTTATTTTGCTTTCGCCGGCGACTGACAATCCCGGCATAGACAGCTGCGGCCAGTATCGTGACGAGCGCCGTCACCGCATGCGCCACATTGCGTGAGCCGAACATCGCATAGAACAACACCTGCAAACTGGTGAGATGATCCCGGTTAGGATTGCCTGTGGTGAAGTCGTTGGGCCCACCGTTAATGGATGCCCGCTGGACATTCGCCGTCCAATCTCCGAGCCAGATCACCTGAGCAAGCTGCAACCGCCCGAGCGCGATCGTCGCGATCAGCAGGAACGTAACCGCGGCCGCCGCGAAGAGCCGCCAGCGAAACATCAGCAGGTAATACAGGATGAACGGCGCAGCCAGTTGCAGCTTGAACGCCGCGGCAAGTCCGAGTAGTGCACCCGCCAAGACCAGATAATCACGCGAAACGCACCATATTGCCCCCACAATCAGCGCCACCGCTGCGACGGCGGGTTGGCCGGCGTGGACGCCACTCTGCACCGGCCCGAGCACAAGAATCCACGCCGCCAGAACCAGTGCCGCGGCGCTGGCGCGCTTCAATTGCGCCAGGTCCAGCAGCGCCACAATCATCACAGCCACGCAGACGCAGTTGAACACGTACCACGACCAGAACGCGGCAACTCTGGGCAGCATCGCAAACGGGTACATCACCGCCAGAGTCGTCGGCGGAACGATCGACTGGAGCCAGGAGATGTCGCGGAACATCCCGCCCCCCTGCTGCCGCCAGTTCTCGTACAGCAGTCGCTCATCGTACGGATTTTGCCCCGCCCCCCACGCCCGGGACGCGGCGGAGTAAATCGCAAAATCCCACTGCCACGCCACCCGCCGCAGAAGGGTCCGATAGGCAAAGATTCCCATCGCGCCAACAAGCAGCGCAATCGCCAACCACTTTAACTTTGACGGAGGTTGTCCCAATTTCTATGTAAGGTCCGCTTCGGTGGACCGTTTTAACTGTTACCGCGCGTCTTCGCGGCCCGATCAATAATCAAAAGCACTTCGCGCCACCACAAACGGCCGATTCTGTCCAATGTTGAGCAGCAATCCTGTCGCCATAAAACTCGCGACGAGACTGCTCCCGCCATAGCTGACAAAGGGCAGCGTCACGCCCGTCACCGGCATCAGCTTCATGCAAACCATTAAATTCAAAAACGCCTGTCCTCCCAGAAGCGCCACGATCCCCGGCGCCACCAGGCGTCCGAACGGCTCCCGCGTATGCGCCGCAATTTCGATCCCCGCAGCGAACAGCACCGCATACGCCCCCAGCACCGCCGCGGCGCCAAGGAATCCGAACTGCTCGCAGATCAGCGAGAACACCATGTCGTTGTGCGCTTCGGGCACGAACCGGCCCACCGTGAACTCACCCATTCCCTTTCCCGTGAACCCGCCGGAGCCGATCGCGGTCAGCGCGAGCTGCTGCTGAAACCCGCTTTCGCGCCGGGTCTCCTTGTCGTCGGAGAACATCGCATACACCCGCTCGCGCTGGTAGTGCTTCACGAACTGCGGCAGGTGCCTCAGCACCGGCACGCTCGGACATACCGAGCAAACGTCCGCAGACGCATTCTCCGTCGCGGGCTTAGTCACGTGCTGACCGGAAAACCAGAGCAGCGGCGCCACCACGATTCCCAGCACAACGATCGACACCAGGTGCAGCATGCGCGCCCCAGCGATGAAGAGCATTGCAAAAAGCACCGGGATAAAGGTCAGCGCCGTCCCCAGATCCGGCTGTTTCAAAATGAGCGCGATCGGCACCAGCGCCAGCCCGAAAGGCGCGAGCAACCCACCGAGCGTGCGGTAGTTCGAGCGAAACCGCAGGTACCGCGCCAGCACCAGGATGAACGCGATCTTTGTCAGCTCCGCCGGCTGTAAACTCATCGGCCCGAGGTTGATCCACGCGTACGCGCCGCCGCGGTACGGCACCCGAAACAGCGCCTGGCTGTTTTGAGCCACGTGCGTGAACGGCACGATGGTGTACACCAGCAGCAGCAGGCTGAAGATGTAGAAGACCCAGGCAAAACGCCCCACCTTCTGATAGTTGATCCCCTGCATCAGCAGCAAACATCCTGTCGCGATGCCCACGAAGATAAGCTGCTTCACGCCGTCGGCGCGCGGATAATGCCAGATGCTGCACGAGCCGAGAAAGCACAGCACCGCCACCGCCGCCAGCACCGGCCAGTTCGACGCGATCGCGAGTTGTTGCCAGATGCTTTTGAACATCACTTGCCGCGGTTACGACTCGTACACCTTCGCCACCACCGCGCGCTCCAGCGCGTCCGGCATGGCGATAATTTCAATGCTCTCCCCCGGCTGCGGAACACCCACGCGCGCGGGCATCAGCGTGGTGAAGATGCGCTTGTCGCGGTCTGGAATGTTGTAGCGGATCAACCGCGACAGGGGTGCGGCTGCGGAATGGCGAAGTTCTATGACGACACCCTCATAAGACTGCCCCTGCCGCCAGATCCGCAGCACCTGCGAGCGCCGCCAGAGCGCAATGGCAAAGACCAGCAGCACCAGCGGAAGAATCAGCAGCGGAATAATCATCTCCACCAGCCAGGACACCGCCTCTGTGCGATCGGTCCAGCGGGTTGGATCTTTCGGATCCACCTTGATATCGATCTCGCCGCCGACAACGAGCATTCCCCCGCCCGGCTGGAGCCGGCCCTCATAAGTCTGGTTCTGCCCGTCTGGCAGCTTCACCTTCAGCCGCACTTCATGACTGTCCGTCCGCGGAAGCGCATATCCTAAGCGCGTGCTCTGATCCATCATCAGCACGGTCGCGCGCACCTGCGTTCCGGTGGCAATCAACTGCCGCTCACGCGTCGCCGCCAGCATCCGGTCGCCCGCGACGATCAGCATGATTACCGCCAGTGCCAGGCCGCACAGCCACCAGAAGCGCACGCGCATGTCGCCCCATGCGTGCCGCGCCGCATGAGCCGTCACCTCGCGCGGCGGCTCCGACACTTGGGGCTCAAAATGTTCATCAACCTCGCTCAACAAGTCTCCGCCAAACCCGAAACGTTATAGTCGCAACGCCCCCGTCGAGCGAGACGCCCAGCAGCCGCGTTCCCCACGGGGCGCGGGGCGGAAGCCCGCAGAGGCGCACCCCGCCCTCACCGCTCCCCTACCGCGCCACCGCCACCGGCATCCGGCTCGTCAAATACCCCCTCCGCACGCACGCCAGCAGCGTCTTCTTGGCAATGTCCCCCGCGGCGATCCCTCCCGATCCGCCGTATTCCACCATCACCGCGATGGCGATCTGCGGATCTTCCGCCGGCGCAAACCCCACGAACCATGCGTGATTGAACTTGTTCCCCTGATCGCCCCAGCCGCGATACCACGGCGTCTTCGTGGGATGATCGTACGTCGCAGCCGGCAGCTTCACGTATACGTCCTTTCCCGGCTTGCTCTTTTCCAGATCCTTCTTCGGCTGCCCGTTCTCCTCCAGCTCAAACTGCTCCGACGCCTGCGCCGTTCCGGTCTTTCCCGCCAGGAAAATCTCCGCCATGTAAGCGCCGATGTAACCGGTTCCTGAAGGCTCATTCACCACGCGTATCATCCCCTCCTTCGCCGCCGCCAGCGCCGCCGGCGACAGCTTCAGGTCCACCCGATCCGGCAGCGTTCGCCCGCCCCGCATCGGCACCGGCGTCGTCTTCACATCCCCCACCAGCAGCTTCGGCTTCATCCAAATTCCGCCACGCGCGATCGTCGCCACCGCATTGGCCATCTGCACCGGCGTTGCCTGCACGCAAACCTGCCCGATCCCGCCGAAGCAAACCACGGAGGGCTGTAAGCGATCTTTGCTAGTGGGAATCACGCCGCACGCTTCTGAAATTCCCAGCCCCGTCTCGTGTCCCAGCCCGAAATGATCGAGCCACCACCCGAGCTTCTCCTGCCCCATCATGTGTGCAACGTTCTCAAAGTAAACGTTGCAGCTTCGCTCCAGCGCATCGGCAAAGCACAGTGATCCGTCCGGATTCCCGAACCTGCCGCGATGCGGATACTGCGTCGGAATGTGGTGGTGCACCACATCATCCGGACCAACCCCCATGTGATGCAGCAGTCCCATCGTCCAGCACTTGCCGTTCGGCTGCCGCTTGCCGTTAAGCACGAGATAGCCCGTACACTCGATCCCCTTCTCCGCAGTCCAAATGCCGTCCGTGATCGCGCCCAAGCCAACCAGCGGCTTCACCGTCGACCCCGGCGGGAGCTGCGCGTGGGTTGCCCGGTTCAGCATCGGCGCATCAAGAAAATTCCGCGCGATCTTCGCGTAGTCGTCATCCAGGCGGTTCACATCGAAATCCGGAAACGACGCCAGCGCCCGCACCTGGCTCGTCTTCACATCCAGCACCACCGCCGCGCCGTGCATGGGCACCTCGATCGGCGGGCGCGGGTTGTTGTTCGCATCGCGATACGAAGTGTTGTCAGTGACGGTGGCCTTGCGGAAGAAGGACTGGACCTCAGCCGCGAGTTCAATATCGATCGTGGTCTGCACCGATGCGCCCGGCACTGCCTTTTTCTCGACGAGAATATTGTCCGGCTGCCCCGCCGGAAACTCCACGTACCCGCGCGTCCCGCGCAGCGCCGGCTCCGCAAGCTGCTCGATTCCGCCGCGCCCCGCCACGTCGTTCGGCAGGTACCGCGTCAGGTCATCGCGCACTTCGTTCTCATCGCTGTCGAGAACCTTCTTGTCGACCACTCCCACCGTTCCCAGCACATGGCACGCCGCCTCTTTCCGCGGATACAGACGATACGACCCCTCCTTCAGCACCAGCCCCGGATATTGATCGATTTCCTTTGCAAGTTTCGTATAGGTGTCGGAGCGGATGTGCCGCACGATTGGGTGCGCCTGCTGCTTGTCGACCGAGCGGATCTCAAACTCATCGATGTCCACCGTGTCGCTCGTCCCCGCCGCCAGCATGCGCTGGTACCAGCTCGTCGCCCCCTCGGTCTGCTCTTTCTTGTCCTTCGCCGCCTTCTCATACTTGCTGAACTGGAGGAAACGCTGGCGAATCTCCACGCGCTGCTGGATTGCCGTCCGCGCGTCTTCGATCTTGTCCATCGGCTGGCCGGTCTCGCGCGACAGCGCCTCGAACATGTGGTCGATGTCCTGGCTGATCTTCGCCACCGCCCCGCTGAGCAGCTCCGCCCGCGCCGCTTCATGGGCGCGACGGTAAACACCCGGCTGCGACACCGCCAGGCGCTTCAGCGCCAGCGCCTTCATCCAATCCGCGTCCTTCGCGATCGCACCATATTCCACGCACGCATCGATACACGGCTGATCCACCGCGATCTCCACGCCGTGCAGGTCTTTGATGCTCCCCCGAACGGTCTCGATCAGGTGCCGCCGATGCCCCAGCCCCTCCGCCTGCTTCTGCCAGTCATCGTGCGCAAAAACCTGGAGCTGAAATGCCCGCGCAAGCAACCCGCACGCGACCAGGAACAGCGTGTAGAGGAGAATTCTCAATCGGCGTTCAAACATAGGAACTCCTTTCCCGTTGGCTTTCACGCATCCGCACATCCATGCGCGGCATCAGGCGGTTCTCAACCGCCGGCGCGAAAACGCAAACACCTTCTTGATCCGAGACAACAACCCCAGAACGACCGGCGCAAGGATCGCCGTGTACAGCGCTGAAGCAAACAAACCCGACAACGGCACCCCCGGCCCGCGTATCAGTCCATGCAGGTAGATCACCCCGCCCATCACCAAACCGCCGACAAACGTCGCAGAAAAATGCGTCACTGGATGATTGCTGGAGACGACATCATGCGTGCTCACGATGAACATCCCCACGACCGAATACGCAAACGCGTACAGCCCCAAAGGCGTCAGCGTCGTCATGTCCTGGAGCGCCCCGATCACAAAGCACGCCAACAGTGCCGACTCCCGCGGCGCGTTCATCGCGATAAAGATTACCACCAGCAACACCACGCTCGGCGTCACCCCGCGCACGCGCACGAACTCGCTCATGCCCATTTGGATTCCAAGGGCCACGTAAGCGAGAATGAAACAAGTGATCCAACGCATCGCACTCGTAGCACGGGCATCTTGCCCTTGTTGTTCTTTCTCATCACCTTCAGGAGCCAAACGCCCTGGCTACATCAAGCCAGCTACCTCACCACCGCCGCCACCTTCGTCAGCACTTGGACTTCCTGAAGCTCCTTTAAGTTCCGCATCGGCTTCACGTGAATCTGAAAAAATTGCGGCGCATCCCGCCGCTGGCTCTTGCCCGCCACCTGGCCGAGTTTGCGCCCCTGCACCGCCAGCGGCCAGGCGTTGTCTTCCAGCACCACGTCGTCGCCGATCTGCACCTTCTCCGCATCCTGCGGAAAAACCGTCTCCATCAGCATCTGCCCTGCGCCGTCGCCTTGCAACATGACTGGCTCGGTCAGGCGGTAGACGGAAGTCGTACGCCCGGTTGCATCTTTCGACCAATACTTAAACTTCACCGTCGCGCGAAATGAACGATCCGTCACAAGCTGCACCTGCGATCCCGCGCCGCTGACGCGATCGATCCGGCCCGCAAGCCCCTGCGAGTACAGCACCGCCATCCCCTGCATGATGATGTCGCCGGTGCTTCCCGCAAGGCTCAGCGACTCGCTGCTGCCCGGGTCGCCCCCGATCACGCCCATAGGCGTGCAGAACTTGCGAATCTCCCCCACCGCTTCGCGCTCCACATTGATGCGCTTCAGCTCCTCAAGCTGCCCCTGAACCCCCATCAGCGTCACGCGCAGCTCCTCGTTCTCCGCTTTGACATCCGCCATCGCCCGGCGATCCGAGTCGTCGACCTTGGCAAACTTCTCGCTCAGCGAAGCGGAAATCTTCCGCACCGGCGAGGCGATCGGCGAAAACAGCCCCTGGAAATTCCGGATCCGATTCGTGTATTTGGGATTAATCACAAACGCCGAGAGCATGCTCAGCGCCAGCAACCCGACAAAGACTTGATTGAATCGAACAGCAGACATCCATGTCTCTCACGTAGCATGGGCGCCTCGCCCACGTACTTGAAGGGCATGGGCGAGACGCCCATGCTACGC